>JBGPBL010000028.1:0-31096 GCA_041481225.1 Sulfurifustaceae bacterium
CCAGAGCGCGATGCGCTCAGCAAACAATGGCAGCAGCGCATGGCTGGCGCGGCGCAACAGGCCATGCAGGCGGGCAAGCTCGGCGGCTCGATGGCGCGGCTAGTGGATCACCTGCTGCAGCCGCAATTGCCGTGGCGCATGCTGCTTGCGCGCTACATGACCCAAGCCTCGCGCAGCGATTACAGTTTCGCGCATCCGTCGCGGCGCGAGGGCGCGGCCATCCTGCCCGGCATGCGCAGCCAACAGGTCGATCTCGTGATCGCGCTTGACACCAGCGGCTCCATTTCGGATAAAGAAATGAAGGAATTCCTGAGCGAGATCAACGCCATCAAAGGGCAGGTCGGCGCGCGCATCATTCTGCACGCCTGCGACGAGAAGCTCGCCGAGGCTGGCCCCTGGACTTTCGAACCCTGGGAAGAGGTGATGCTGCCGACCAAACTCCAGGGTGGTGGCGGTACCAAATTCACGCCCGTGTTCGAATGGGCCGGTTTCCAGGACCAGCAGCCCAATCTGCTGCTGTACTTCACCGACGCCAGAGGTGAGTTCCCGAAAGCCGAGCCGTCCTATCCCGTCCTCTGGCTCGTCAAGGGCAAGGAGAAAGTACCTTGGGGTCAGCGGATTCAGTTAAACTAATATCATCGACAGATTTAGCAGGATCGTTTTTTAAAGTTTTTTTCCAACCATGTTAATCCTGTAAATCCTGTCCATTTCTTTTTGCCATCATGGAACTCTCCTCCGAAGACCTGCTGCGCCTGAACGTCCTGCTCGCCAACGACATCGAGGCCATACGCATTGATGAGGGCAGCATGACGGTGCATGGCCTCGCCGGTGGCAACGAGGCGACCATCCACCTCAGTCCCAACTGCCGCGCGGAACAATACCTGCGGCGCGTGCGCGAGATGCTGTCGAGTCACGTGCTCGGTTCGCCCGGCGGTTACCCGGTGTTCCTGCAACGCTGGACGCGCATGGGCCAAACGCGTGATACCCAACTCGACAAGCTGCTGCTGCTCGGCGAGCCCGAGGCAGTGGTAGCCGTCGCCGGTGCGCCGGGCCTTTCCGACGATCTCGCGCGGCGCGCCTGGTGGGCCATGCCGACCGCCGATATCGCCCGGCGCATGCTCGAAAAGGAATCCGTGATTCAGGGAAAAATGGGCAAGGCGCTCGCGGCCTTTCTGCTGGAATACCTACCGTTTGAAACCGATCCGCTGACGATCATCACCACCGTGCGGCTGATGCTGCAACCCGGCTTGCTCGATGAGGAAACGGTACATCGCATTTTCCGTCTCAGCACCGATCGCAATGCCTACCACATCGGTTTTCTCGAGGCCGTGCCGGACAACCTGCCGAACCCGATGCCGGCGCGGGATGACTACCCCCAGCATCGGGAAAAACTCGCGGCACTCGCGGCCCAGGGCAACACGTTCGCTGCCTTTCTCGCAAAACTGCTCGACAGCCCCGGCCAGACTTACCTCGCCCTGTCGGAGGCGCAGTTTCGTTACCCAGTGGACAAATTCACCGTCGCGACGCTGATGGATACCGTCGGAAATTACTTCAGGCCCGCGCGTAGCGAAATGGAATCGGCGAAGGAAATCGGTGAGGCACTGGCACTATCGGAACAATGGGTCGATACAGCGGGCGCAGAACTCGCGGCGCTGCTTGAAGGGGTACCGGCCCTGAAGCCCGAGATCGTCGCCATGCTGACGCTCGCTCATGCCAGCGAAGTGTGGGTGACGCCGATTATTGCGGTAACGTCCGCGACCGGAACCCTGCTACGCCGCAAACTCGAACCGGTAGTGAATCCCGTGTTGCAACAATATGCGGTGTTGCGCAAGACCGAGGCAACGCCAGCGGGGGCCACCTCGCGCCGGCACCACCCGAACAGGTAACGCCTGCAGTTCTGGCGATTTATTTCTTGTCATCGTCTTTCTTTTTATTTCTGCCGATCTTGTCGATCGACACCACGACGTTCTTCTGCGGCTCATCGGTATAGTGCGGCCGCATATTCATCGGTTTGCCTGCCTCTTCGCTCAGCTCGCGCTCGCGCGCCGTGATCAGCACCAGACACTGGCGGATGCCATTGATGGTGCGTTCGGACAAGGGATGCTTCAGGCCAGGTTGTGTGGCCGTGTCCTTGATGACATCGGTCAACACCAGCTTCATGACCTTCAGAACCTGGAATTCCTTGCTGTCGAGGGGGTTGCTGTGGTCGTTGCTCATGGTCTGTCGTGCCGGTAACGGGGATGGCGCGGCAGGTTACAGCGAACAGCGCGGGTTGGCAAATCAGCTGTGCGGGAGTGTGGCGTCCGCGGTGATGATCGGGGATTTTGTGGTGTAGTGGTTCTTGTAGTAGAGCACTTTTTTTACATAGCTCTGGGTCTCTTCATAGGGCGGAATGCCCTGATACTGCAACACGGCATTCTCGCCGGCGTTGTAGGCGGCAATAACCAGATGAATCTTGTTGTTGAACAGCTCGGACAGATGGCGCAGATACTGCACGCCGGCGCGAACATTCTCCACGGGGTTGTAAATATCGAGCACACCATAGCGCTTGGCAGTCTGCGGCATTATCTGCATCAACCCGCACGCACCCTTGTTCGACACCGAGTAGGGATTGAACGCCGACTCCACCGTCATGACGGCCTTGACGAGTGTGAACTCCACGCCATATTCATCGGCATAACGCTGGATAAGACGGTCGTACGTCGAAGGGTCTTCGCGAAACACCGGGCTGTTCTTCTGTGCCGCGAGCTTGCCCGCGTCCCGGACCGCGCCGGTGACACGCACGAGACGGGCACGCTTGTCGTTCAGCTGGTGGTCCGTCACCATGCGCGTGCCATTCGGCATTTCGTAGACGTATATCTCCCCCTGCGCGGTTCCGCAGACGGCCACAGACGCCAACAGCCCCAGGGCCGCCAGATGCCGCTTCGTCGCAGGCAGTTTAGGCATTCGTCATTTCCCGAAATGTGGATGCTATTCAGGGATATATAGAGCACATCCCGTGCCAGCGGAAACCCTGGCCGACGAAAGGCTAACTACCGGGAATGAATGGGCTTTTAAAAATCAGGGTGGCAACAAAGAGGCAAATCCTTGCCGCAGAGCGTCAAGAATCAAGCAACTCCGTGTCATCGTGGGAATACGGCGGGGAACAACAACAGAGGATCTTCAGTTCGCCTTTTCCAGTGTTTTCAATCCGGTGCGGCGTGCCGGGCGGGATGCAGATCGTTTCCCCCACACCTACCGTAAACGTCTCTTGGTCCAGCGTCATCAATCCTGTCCCAGTGGTGATGTGATAAATCTCCTCACTGCGCTGATGCCTGTGCAACTGCGTGGTCTTGCCCACCGGCACCACCGCCTCCGCCAGGCTCTGGCTCGCATTGCCATGCACTGACGGGTGCATCAGCTCGCGGATGATGGAGCCGTCTTTGGTGATAAATGGTTTTATTTCCTTGTAGCGAGTTTTGATCATCGCGTCTAGCCAAGATAGATTGGGGGATCCCTTATCTATTTGATTGTTTTATTTCACCATCACCTAGTATTTGACGGTAGAAAGGAAAGAGCTTATTTAGACTCCATTATTACTTGCTAACTACAGGATGTCTTTTTCAACATAGTCGATGCCAAGAGGAGAGATTTGTACAGTTTTAGCCTCTTGATCATAGTCAATCAACTGATCTTTGTGAGCACGCCTTAGCACGTCACGACGGAAAACTGCTGCATTCGAATGCTCGACCCAGCTGCACAAAACTACTTCTCCAACTGGGCCAATGCTGTGATAGAGAAGCACCAATGTTTTATCTTTCATTGTCATGTCTGGGCTAAGGACACGAAGTTTTCCATTAACCTTCCAAACAATGGGTAGTGTTCGTTCAACTAACCCATCCACGGCAGCCGTCGCTTCTTCAGTAGGAACGCCATGAAAGATACGAACAAGTTCACTTATTACCCATTTAGCAGTTTCTAGTACATAAGAAGCATCCATATGATTTGGATCAACGTCGCCACCTGTATGCCCAACACCTCGATTGTTTCGGATTTCATAAAGCGAGATAAGCATACGGGGAATTTGAATTCTGACAGAACGCGGAAATGAATTTACGGGTACTTTTTCAAAGTCACGACATGCATCAACCATATTTCCTGGTTTTGAGGACCTCGTTGGGTAGTTTCCATCGACGTAACCGCGCAGAATTGTGTAGACAATTTCACACAATTTTCCGCCATTTAGTTCTGCAGGTTCCCACCGACGTTCTTTAAAATTTCTTAGGATTTGACTATACGCATCGAGAAGCTCCTCCCTTAACTCCCGAGGAATGCTGGCTAGCAGATCACTCTTTAAAATCTCCGGTGATTCGCTCACGATTTTTTAGAATCCTTACTTTTACTTGGAAGATCATGCTCTACCAGATTCTCTCCCATTGGAGTAATTTTGATATCCTGAGCATTACTGGTGTCAAACCATCCAAATTGACTTGCGGCATATCGGAGCCTGTTAGGTAAATCCGATGGGATTCTCCACTTCATAAGCTTAAAACACGTGTATACGTGATTTGTGCTTACTGCAGTCAAACCGAGCTCTTGCCGCAAATAATAAACTGCGACTGCACATTGCTCATATTGTGAGGTGGGCTTCTTTTCATCTGAAAAATCGGCAAATGACTTTTTTCCCTTAGGCCTGAGATCTAAATCCTTTACGATAGTAAGCGTTGTTTTTATTTTTCCTTTTGACTTGCTCTTATTCTTTACGCTTGGCTTCTTTTTCTTTGAGGCCTTTGTTTTAGTAACGTTTTGAACTACGCCATCTTCTGATCCAATGTCAGTGGAAGGTTTCGTTTTAGTTGAATATTTCTCCCACGCCCAACGAAGTACACGATCCCGTGCTTCCATCTCCTCTAAGCCAGAAAGGACGTCGTCTACAGCCTTTAGTGCCTCAACCTCTGAGATCTTTCCCACGCTAACCCCCCTTGTATTGTCCAATACTAAATTTTTCTCACCCCATTAAAATGGTGCAATAACAATAAAACAACGAGGGGTCAGAACTAGTTTTCCTAACCAGACTCAACAATCTATAGCCAATCCGCATCTGATTTAGCTTTTCCCGCCCTCTGAGTCAAGCACGCAGGAAGGAAGGTTGGTTTTTCAACCCCCGTAGACGCCGCCGAGCATCGCAGCCGAGGGAGGAATAGCTCTGTTTTCAGAGTGCGCGCAGGGATGCGCGCACGAGCCAGCCGGGACAGGATGGCCCGTCTGGCGAGCCCGACCGAGGCGAGAAGCGCAAGGGGTAGTCGGCGGCTCCGGGCGGCCTTCTCTTTGGTTTCTTTCTCTTGGCCGGACAAGAGAAAGAAACCCGCCCGCGGTGCGGGGAACCGCAATTAAAACGCCGCCGTAGGCAGCTCAACTGTATTTATGCAGCGGCTAATATAGCCTTGCGAACAGACTGAGGCAGGGTGACAGGAACGAAAAAACTCTCGGGGTACAAATAATCATCGCCGGACTCGTCGATGACGCGGATATGGTCATGCTTTGCCGCAGCGGAATCAGGAATGGCGACATATACCTTTCTTTTCTCTAGCGACACAGCATAGCCTTTATTCCGGACACAAATGACCAATCGCTTTGGTGATGAACATGATCTTGTCATGCAGGCATCGTGGCAAAGCGAATGATAATCGTCAAGAAAATGCGACCGAGGCGGTTTGAGCAGAATGTCGATCGGCGGGTTACGGCAAGAATCGCGTAACCCACCCTACATTAAATAATGGTGCGCTTCGCTATCGCTCAGCACACCCTACTTCTCCCGGAGGGGGAAGGAATGGCTACCCTACCCACACCCTCGCATTCCTAAACATCCGCATCCACGCGCCGTCCTCGCCCCACGAGTCCGGGCGCCAGGAATTGGCGATGGCGCGGAACACGCGCTCAGGGTGCGGCATCAGGATGGTGAAGCGGCCGTCGGGGGTGGTGAGGCCGGTGATGCCGTGTGGCGAGCCGTTCGGGTTGTATGGATAGGTTTGCGTCAGGTCGCCACGGTTGTCCACGAAACACAGCGCCACCTGCTTATCCAGAATGATCTGCTCGATGTGTTCGGGATCGCGGAACTCGGCGCGGCCTTCGCCGTGCGCCACCGCGATCGGCATCATCGAACCCTGCATGTCTTGCAGGAAAATCGAAGGATTCTGCGGTACCTGCACCATGCACACCCGCGCCTCGAACTGCTCGGAGTAGTTACGCACAAAATGCGGCCAGCGCTCGGCGCCAGGAATGATTTCGTGCAGGTTCGACATCATCTGGCAGCCATTGCAGATGCCGAGCGCGAAGGTGTCCCGGCGCGTGAAGAACGCTGCGAACTCGTCGCGCGCGCGCGTATTGAACAGAATCGACTTGGCCCAGCCCTCGCCCGCACCGAGCACGTCGCCGAAGGAGAATCCGCCGCAGGCGGCAAAGCCCTTGAAGTCTTTGAGCGCCACCCGCCCGCCGATGACATCGCTCATGGTCACGTCCACCGCGGTAAAGCCCGCACGGTCGAAGGCCGCGGCCATTTCCACCTGGCCATTCACGCCCTGCTCGCGCAGGATGGCAATGCGCGGACGCACGCCGCGGGCGATGTAGGGCGCGGCGATCTTTTCCTCCGGGTCGTAGGTGAGCTTCGCGCTCAGGCCCGGATCCTTGATGTCGAGAATACGGTCGTATTCCTCCTGTGCGCACTGTGGATTGTCGCGCAGTGCCTGCATGCGGCAACTGGTCTCCGACCAGGCGCGCTGCAGGTTGACGCGCGAGTCGTAAAAGACTTCCTTTTTGAGGTGATTGAAACTGATGAGGTCATCGTCCGTCAGGCTGCCGATGATGTGCGTATGCCGCGTGAGGCCGGCCTTTTTCAGCGCGCCGAGGATGCCTTCGCGCCGCGAACGCGGCACTTGCAGCACCGCGCCCAACTCCTCATTGAAAAGCGCGGCAATGGGGTCGCTGCCGAGGTCGGTGAGATCGATGCGCACACCGGTGCGGCCGGCGAAGGCCATCTCGCATATCGTGGCGAACAGGCCGCCGTCGGAACGGTCGTGGTAGGCGTAGGCAAAGCCCAGCTCGTTCAGGGCCTGAATGACATGGAAGAACAAACGCAGCACGCGTGGGTCGTCCACATCCGGCGCCTCGTCGCCGATCTTGCCGTACACCTGCGCCAACGCCGATCCGCCAAGGCGGTTCTTGCCCCTGCCGAGATCGACCAGGATCAAATCCGTTTCGCCCTTGTCAGTACGCAATTGCGGCGTCAAGGTCTTGCGCACGTCCATCACGGGTGAAAAGGCGGAGATGATGAGCGACAGCGGCGCCGTGACAGCGTGTTTTTCGCCCCGGTTATCGTCCCACACCGTTTTCATGGACATGGAATCCTTGCCCACGGGGATGGAAATGCCGAGCGCCGGACACAGTTCGAGTGCCACCGCCCGCACGGTGTCATAGAGTGCGGCGTCCTCGCCCGGATGACCGGCGGGGGCCATCCAGTTGGCGGACAGTTTCACATCGGGCAGCTTCTGGATACGTGCGGCGGCGATGTTGGTCAGTGCCTCGCCGATGGCCATGCGCCCGCTCGCGGCGGCATCAATGAGCGCGACCGGGGTGCGTTCACCCATGGCCATGGCCTCACCGGTATAGCCTTCGTAGCCGCTCGCGGTCACCGCCACGTCCGCGACCGGTACCTGCCACGGCCCGACCATCTGGTCGCGGCACACCAAGCCCGACACCGTGCGGTCGCCGATGGATATGAGGAAGGTCTTGTTGGCCACGGTGGGCAGGTGCAGCACGCGATAGGCGGCTTCCTTGAGATCAATGCCCTTGGTCTTGAAACGTTCGAGCGTGCGCGGCACGTGCTGTACGTCACGCGTCATTTTCGGCGGCTTGCCGAGCAGTACGGAGAGGTCCATGTCGATGGGCTTGGGCATGCTTTCAAATAACCGGTCGTCCACCGTGAGATGCTGCGCCTCCGTGGCCTCACCGACCACGGCATAGGGGCAGCGCTCGCGTTCGCACAGTGCGCGGAAGATATCGACCTTGTCCGTCTGCACCGCAAACACATAACGCTCCTGCGCCTCGTTGCACCAGATTTCCATGGGCGACATACCGGGTTGATCGTTCGGCACCGCACGCAGATCGAACTTCGCGCCCCGGCCAGCACCATTGACAAGCTCCGGCAACGCGTTCGACAAGCCGCCCGCGCCGACGTCGTGAATTGAGAGAATGGGATTATCCCCACCCAACGCCCAGCACCGGTCGATCACTTCCTGGCAACGGCGCTGCATCTCGGCGTTAGAGCGCTGTACCGAGGCAAAATCCAGTTCCTCGTGGCTGGTGCCGGTGGCCATGCTCGAGGCCGCGCCACCGCCGAGGCCAATGAGCATTGCCGGGCCGCCGATGACGATGATCTTTGCGCCCGCGGGAATCCCGTGTTTCTGAATGTGTTGCGCACGGATATTGCCGAGACCGCCAGCGAGCATGATGGGTTTGTGATAGCCACGCACCTCGCCCGCGACCTCCATCTCGAAGGTGCGGAAATAGCCACCGATGTTGGGCCGGCCGAATTCATTATTAAAGGAAGCGCCGCCGATGGGCCCCTCGAGCATGATCGTCAGCGCATTCACAATGCGCTCGGGCTTGCCGTGGTCCTGCTCCCACGGTTGGAGCGCGCCGGGGATGCGCAGGTTGGAGACGGAGAAACCGGTAATGCCAGCCTTGGGTTTGGCGCCGCTGCCGGTCGCGCCTTCGTCGCGGATCTCACCACCGGAGCCGGTGGCCGCGCCCGGGAACGGCGCAATCGCCGTCGGGTGATTGTGCGTCTCGACCTTCATGAGGATATGCGTATCGTCCTCATGATAGGAATAAACGTGACTGCCCGGTTCGGGGAAGAAACGCCCGATGCGGCAACCCTCGATAACCGAAGAGTTGTCCTCGTAGGCCACGAGCGTGCCTTTGGGGTTGGCGGCGTGGGTCTCGCGAATCATGCCGAACAGAGAATGTTTCTGCGGCTTGCCGTCGATGATCCAGTCGGCGTTGAAGATCTTGTGCCGGCAGTGCTCGGAGTTCGCCTGCGCGAACATCATGAGTTCGACATCGGTGGGATTACGGCCGATGCGCTTGAAATTCTCGACGAGGTAATCGATCTCGTCCGCCGACAGCGCCAGTCCCCAGTCGCGGTTCGCCATCACCAGTGCCTCGCGCCCGCCGCCGAGCACATCGACCACGCGCAGCGGTGCAGGCACAGCCTCGTGAAAAATTTTTGCGGCCTGTGCCAGATCGGGCAGAACGTTCTCCACCATACGGTCGTGAATGAACGGCGCGAGGCTTTCACGTTCGGCAGCGGTCAACGGGCTGTTGTCAATTCTGGAAAAATACCAAGCGACGCCGCGCTCGATGCGGCGCACCTTGTTCAGGCCGCAGCAGTGCGCGATGTCGGTAGCCTTGGTGGACCACGGCGAGATCGTGCCGAGGCGCGGGATGACGAGCATCAACTCACCCGCGGCTCTCGTCGCGTTTTCAGCCTTGTGGCCATAGGTCAGCAGACGTTCCAAGACCACGATCTCGCGCGCCTCCAGGGCGCCGCCGAGGGCTGCGAAGTGCCAGTACACGGCCGTGGCCTTGGCCAGCGCCGGCACCCGGCCTTTCATTTCCGCGAACAGTTTGTCGCGCCGAAACGGCGACAGTGCCGGGGCGCCCGGCAGGGACAGAATCGGTGTCGCCTTAGCGCCGGTGCCCGGAAGAAATTCTGATTTTCCGCTGCTCATGTCGTGTATGTTTGCTAAACCCAGCTTTCCGAAACTTCGCAGAAGGCAAGGCCTTCGTCCTGCTCCGCCACGTCAATCCAGTGCGGCTCACAGTCAAGCGACCGGGCGAGCGCCGCTTGCGCGAGTTCCGGCGTGTTGTTGGTCTCGCTCAGGTGCGCCGCCACCACATGCCGCAGGGACGAGCAATCCAGCTGTGACAGCAGGCGTGCCGCGGTGTCGTTGTCGAGATGCCCCTGATCGCCCGCGATCCGGGCCTTGAGCGATGGCGGATACGGCCCGTCGCGCAACATGCGCCGGTCGTGGTTGCACTCGAGCACCAGCGCCTCGCAACCGCTCAACATCTCCTCGATGTGCGCGGTGCTTTCGCCGGTGTCAGTCAGAATTCCCAGACGCACGTCACCATTGGAGAACACGAACTGGCTCGGTTCGCGCGCATCGTGCGGCACCGGAAAGGGCTGAATCTGGATATCGCCGATGACAAAGGCTTCATGGGGATTGATGAGATGAATGTCCGTGATCCCGTCGAGCTGCTCCTTCAACTCGGAAAAGGTGCCCGGCGTCATCCACAGGGGAAGGCCAAACTGGCGGGCGCAACTCGCGACGCCACGGCAATGGTCACTGTGTTCATGGGTCACCAGAATGGCCGTCAACGTCTCGCTCTGGCGCCGGAGCCGCCCAAGACGCATGGTCGTTTCCTTCGCCGAGAACCCGCAATCAAGCAGGAGACGGGTGGAACCACACTCGATCAACGAGGCATTGCCGCGGCTGCCACTGCCCAGCATCGCGAACCGCAATGCGCTGCCGTCAGCTCGTGCCCGATTTCTGGATGCGTGCAGTCGCCACCTGCCTTATTTCAGTTGTTCGTGAAGTAGTGTCAGGATACGTTCGCCGGTCGGGGAATGCTCAGGTGCGCCGTCCTTGCCCAGCAGTTCGATGTCGGTACTGGAGCTGGTGTCGCTACCCTTGAGGTGAATCTGGTATTCGTCCGTGTCTTTCTTGTCGCTCTTACTGAACATGCGCGCGAAGAAGCCTTTCTTTTTCTGAATCTTGTCCGGATCGATGTAGCGCACGTAATAAATACCCTTGGAACGATCGCGATCTTGCACCGTAAACGAACTGCGATCCAGCGCCAACCCCACCAACCGCCAAGCGCGATCCAGGCTTTCCGACAAGGTCAGCGTCACACCCGTCTCACTGCGATTGAGTTTCGCCTTATCCGGCGCCGGGGTCGCGGCGGCGGCAACAACGCTGGCCGCCTTTTCATCCTTTGTTCCGAGATGCGCCATCAGCAGGCGCATCATCTCGACTTCCATGCCCGGATCGGCGGCGCGTGGTTGCCACCGGGTCTCGTTGGACTGGCTGCCAGGGGACTCATTTACGTACACCTCTTCCATGCCGAAATGGCTGATATAAATATCCGTCGTTCCCGGTGCGCTACCGCGCTCGAGACGAATGCGGAACTTGTCCTGCAAACCTGAGGAGTAAAGCGTCTTCAGCCATTTGGCCAGCACCTTCTGCGCTCCGGTGCCGACGTTGGCCCGGTTCTCCGCCCAGTCGGTCTCGATGAATCCGGTCTGCGGATTTTCCTTGTCGATGACGAGGCCGTTGGCGAGCACAAACTCGCGCACCTGCGGCCACAACTGCTCCGGCGTGGCCTTCACCACCAGCCAGCGTATCTGGCCGTCACGCATCAGGCGGATGTCGTCGTAATCCGGCAACACCTCGGCACCCACGGCGGATTTGGAGCCCGCGCCCTTGTCCGTCATGAGCCCGGAATTGGTCGCGCCGCCCAGCGTGCCGACACCTTCCGCCGGCCCGGCACCGGCCGCAGGGGCCGAGAGATCCGGAGGAATTTCCAGCGGCGGCAAGGTGCGTGTGGACTTGTAATCGATCTTGCGCTTGTCGGCGATGGTCTGGCATGCGCCCACGGCGGTCACGGCAATGAAACAGACAAGAAGTCTGGCGAATCGGCTGGTCATGGCTCTCTATCTATATATATTTTAGGTTCAGGGGATGATACCGGCGGTGCGCAGCGCAGCGCGCACGGTTTCATGATACTTGGCCGACAGCGGCGTCAACGGCAGGCGAATGCCCCCTTTGACCAACCCCATCTCCTTTAGTGCCCACTTCACGGGTATCGGATTGGCCTCGACGAACAGGTTCTTGTGCAGGCCCATGAGACGTTCATTGATCGCCCGCGCTTCCTTTTCCCTGCCCTCGCGCACGAGTTCACACATCTCGTGCATGAGCTTGGGCGCGACATTGGCGGTAACCGAAATATCGCCCTTGGCGCCGAGCAGGATGGCATCAAGCGCCGTGGCGTCATCGCCGGAATACACGTCGATCTTGTCGCCACAGCGGCGGCGGATTTCCTTGACGCGGTCGAGATTACCGGTGGCTTCCTTGATGCCGACAATGTTGGAAATAGCGGACAGGCGTTCGACGGTCTCAGGCAGCATGTCGCAGGCGGTGCGTCCGGGCACATTGTAAAGTATCTGCGGCACCGGCACGGCCTCGGCCACGGCCTTGTGGTGCAGGTACAGGCCTTCCTGTGTCGGCTTGTTATAGTAAGGTGTGACCAGCAGACAGGCATCGGCGCCTGCCTTCTGGGCACAGCGCGTCAATTCGATGGCTTCGGTGGTGGAATTGGCCCCGGTGCCGGCGATCACGGGTATCCGGCCGCGCACGTGTTCCACGGTCAGACGAATCACTTCGCAGTGTTCATCCATGTCAAGTGTCGGCGACTCGCCGGTGGTGCCCACCGCGACAATGGCATCGGTGCCGTTTTCAACGTGAAAATCAATAAGCCGACGCAGCACGGGCACGTCCAGCGAACCGTCCTCGTTCATGGGCGTGACCAGGGCCACCATACTGCCGTGAAACATAAGGTGCTGACCTGAAAAAGTTATCGGAGATAAGGCGCATGGTACTTGCGCCCCCCGCGAATGACAAGTTTTCACCGGAAAATATGGCGATTTATGGGCCGATCAACCCATTCTGATGGCGCCACCACCGGGCCTGCTTTATTCTGCGTACCCATGAGCACACCCGATGAGAAGATCATCCGCGAAATCCGCCTGAACCCCATCGTGCCGAGCGAGTCGGTCCTGGTCGCGACCGCGCGCAGCATGCGCCCGAAGAAGGCGGAGGAACCGGCGCCGCGCGACACGCGCAACCACGTGGATACCTGCCCGTTCTGCACCGGCAACGAACACATGACGCCGCCCGTCATCGCGGCCTATCCCGACGACAAGAACTGGAATATCCGCATCGTCGAGAACCTCTACCCGGTGCTCGGCGATGACCGCAGCAATCCAAATCTGTCCTTCGGCCTGCAGCAGACCATTGATGGCTACGGACGGCACGAGGTGATGATCGACCATCACCGCCACGGCATCGCCATCCACGAGATGAGTGAGGAACATCTGGCGCTGCTGTTTCGCGCCTACCGCGAGCGCATGGACCAGCTTTACCGCTCCAATAACCGTCTGCGCTATGTGCTGGCGTTCAAAAACTTCGGACCGGCGGCCGGGGCTTCCATCGCACACACCCACAGCCAGTTGATCGCCATGCCCGTGATCCCGGACAACGTGCAGACGGAAGTGGCCAACAGCCGCGCCTTCTATCACAAAAACCACCGCTGCATATTCTGCTCGCTGATCGACGAGGCGCTCACCTTCGAAGCGACGATCTATGACCGCGAATCCGGCGAGATCCGGCGCAAGATCGGCGTCGGCCAGTACATCGTTGAACGCGGAAAAAGATTCATCGCCATCAAGCCGTTTGCCAGCCGCTATGAATGGGAATTGCACATCCTGCCGCTCCTGCACCAGAGCGATTTCCTGCGGATATCACCGGATGATTTTGCCGATCTGGCGCGCGTGATGCGCCGCACCATGGCCCGCCTCGATGCCGTGCTCGGCGGCGTGCAGTACAACTTCTTCCTGCACTCACTGCCGCATGATGTGAATTGTGAAGATTGCGACGCGAGTTACCACTGGCACATTGAGATCACCCCGCGCACCAGCATCCCCACGGGCTTCGAGCTGGGCTCGGGCTTGTTCGTGAACACCGTGGCACCGGAAGCGGCGGCGGAAAAACTGCGGGCCATACAGCTGGACTGATTCGGCGAACAGATTTATTTTGGGGAGACATCGGCGAAGGAAGAGATCACCGACTCGATATCCAGCGACCGAATCGCATCCACGGCGCACTCCCAGCGCCCTTCCTCACACAGGCCGCTGATACCGGCATTTTCGTAGGCTTGCCGTGCCGCGTTCAGACAGGCCTCACGCACGGCCTCGGCAAGACGATGATCTATTTCGTGTTTACGCATACAGAGCACCTCCAACACCATTACTCATCCCTGTCAAAATCAACTTTTGACATGCATCAAAGATGTATTTCGATTTGCGGTTAGCATGAATACCGTACCACACAGATACGGTGGAACGGCAGTAAAAATGGCGACCCGCAAAAGAAGTAGGGGCCGCAAGATCAGTAACGCCGTGCACCGCGCCTACAAAGGCGAGCTCTGCTGCCAATACACGGACGAAGCCAAATATCTTGCGGGTGGAGTGGAAACGCTGAGGTAATCGCCGCTTGCCAGCCCATCGGTACAGAGATAGTGGGAAAGGAGCAGCTATGAACCTGACAGGGAAAAACCTGACTGAGGCCAAAGAAACGGTGGGCAACCTCCTGGAGCAGTTGGGGCTATCCGCCTATCTTTTCGAAGTGGAGCCGCATGAAAACTTCTGGGAAGTGCGCGTGGAATGCACCCTCGACAGCGGCTGGCAGTCGTCGGTGCTGAACGTGGACGACAACGCCTTGCGCGCCTGTCGCACGGACCGCATATTCCGCGACCAGATGCTGAGCGAGTGGCGCAAGCGTCTCACCGCGCTGGACTCCGGCTGAGCTGTTCTCCTCCCCAGTTACCAATTCCGGCGGCATGCAAGATTCCGACTGTGTCGCATTCCTGCAATGGGCCCTGCCCCGGCTCAGACGACGATGGCGCGGATATCGCAAGGTGCGCACCCAGGTCTGCAAGCGTATCGACCGGCGCTGGAAAGAGCTTGGCCTCACCGGACCGCAGGCCTACCGCGACTACCTCGAGCGGCACAGGGCGGAGTGGAAACGGCTCGACCGGCTCTGCCCCATCACGATATCCCACTTTTATCGCGACAAGGCGGTCTTTGATTTTCTTGGTGCAACCTTGCTGCCGCAGCTGGCGCGAGACGCCGCTGGGCAAGGCGCGCGCGATGTGCGCGCGCTCAGCCTAGGCTGTGCCTCCGGGGAGGAGCCTTATACGCTCAGGCTCGTGTGGGATTTCTGCGTCGCGCCGATATGCCGGGGAACATCGCTGCAGATTGTCGCGACCGACGTGCTGCCGGAGTTGCTTGAGCGCGCGCAGAGGGCCTGCTATGCATCAAGCAGCCTCAAGCTCCTGCCAACAGCGTGGCGGGCGCACGCCTTTGAGTTCACGGCGGGCACTTACTGTCTGCGCGCGGAGTATCGTCAGGGAATAGAGTTTGTGCCGCAGGATGTCGGCGCCGCGCTGCCAGAAGGGCGTTTTGATCTGATCCTGTGCCGCAATCTGGTATTTACTTATTATGATGAAAACACGCAGCGGCAAATTCTGGAGCGCCTGCTGACTCGCCTCTTGCCGGGCGGGGCGCTCGTCATCGGGCGCCGTGAATACCTGCCAGCGGGAGCCGGAAAATTATCGCCCTGGCCAGGCGCGGAGATGCTGGGGATTTTCCGTCGCGACTGAGATGCTGACAGGCGTTAAGGTCGTCCGAGCGGCATGAGATACAACGGCACCTCGCCCGGCGGCAGCTTCAGCAGTGCTCCCACCGCATCGTCTCCGAAGGCGCCCACCACGACCGTGGCCAGACCCAGCGCGGTCGCCTGCAGGAAAACGTTCTGGGAGGCGTGCCCGGTCTCGATATGGATGTAACGCACACCGCGCTCTCCATACTTGCGCGTCGTGCGCTTCTCCACGGCCGTAAACACCAGCACCGCGGCCGCCCCTGCCACAGAATCCTGGCCGAGGGCGGCGACCGCGAGTTGGCGACGCTGATCGCCCGCGATGATCTTCATGAGCTTGTGTCCCGCGGGTACATATTTATAGACGCCCGGTTCCAGGTTCTGGACCGTGCCGGCCACCAGATACACCACCAGCGGGTAGAGCGCGCCGGCCGAAGGCGCCGTGCGCAAACCGTCGCGGTTCGTGATGCCTTGTGCTGCCCACAGGAGCTGCGACATCTCATCCTGCGTGACCGCCGCACGGCTGAACTCCCGCACAGAACGACGATCGCGCAGAGCGCGCTCAAGCGAGACGCCGCTGTCCTGTCGCGGCACCGGCAGAGAAATCACGTCCGCCGACCGCGTCTTTGTTTCAGCGGCATCCACGGGATGGGACGAAACACTCATCACGCCTACTCCGAGAAACCACATGCCACCCACTAATCCAAGGGTGGCTTGCCAGGGGATGGCGGTCATCATACCGGGGCGATCCGCGCCGACAAGGGACAGAGCCTAGCCGGCGATGTGGTGCTTGCCGATGATGTGGACGGTGCTCGCTTGCGGACCGAGCTCGCCCATCTCTTCGGCGAAGCGGACTTCCGTGCCGAGATCGAGATGGCCGAAATCCTCGCCAGCCACACTGTTTTTGTGAAAGTAGATGAGCCGGCCATCGGGCGTTTCGATCTTGCCGTAGTCCGGATAGAGCTCGGCCACACGTCCGTGCGGCGCGGCATCATGCTGCTTTACCACACCACGGCGGCGCCTGACATAGTCCTCGAGCTGGCGCCGCACGGCGTCGAATGCATCGCGTATGGACACATACACATCCTCGTGGGCATGGTGCCCGGCCGGTTCACGGCTCGCCACAATCTCCGTGTCCGGTACCTTCAGATCCACGCGCACATGGTAGAGATTGCCTTGGTGGTGGTGCTTGTGATGCAGCTCGATCACCACACGGCAGCTCATGATGTGGTCATAGAACTGATCGAGCTTGTCCGCGTGCTCACGGACAGCCGCCTCGATCGGGTCGGACGACCTTAAGTTGCGGAAGATGATCTGTAACGGCAGTTTCATGTATGTATCCTCTTCATAGACTCACGCCATGTCGGGATGCTGCGCTCCGCAGACTAGTGACGTATATCAATGTTATTGACGACTCGGTTCACACCCAGCAGATACCACGCATCCAGTTCCGCCATTTTCTTTTCTTCCTTGTTGCCAACGAGGCCGGTGAGCGTGATGATCCGGTTGTTCACACGAATCCCGATCTGATCGGCATGGATCAGCGGGTCCTTTTCCAGAACCAGCCGTAACGCGTCGGCAATCTCACCGTCGTTGTCGGTCTGGGACGGCGTCACCCGCACCCAGTTGATGACATCCCGGCATCCGGGCGTCCACCAGGCCAGCACACCGATGAGTCGCTTGTGCGACAGACTCGGTACGCGGCCCCTCAGTTCTATGACCCCCTCATTTACGAATATCTCGATCACGTTGTCAGGCGCCTCCGATACCTCGCGGAGGATTTCTGTCGATCCCTTGTAGTGGGCGGTAATGGTGCAGGGCAACAGCTCGGGCTCCTCAAGCAACTCCTGAACAAAGGAGTCGCGGATCGCGCCGTCACCGCGCCGGTCGCCGGGAGCCACGGTCAGGCGATCGATAATGCCCTCAACACCTTCTACGTGGCTGGCAATTTCAAACGCGCGCTTCTTGGCGATGATGTTTTCGACTTCGCCTTCGAGCGTGAGCGCGCCTTTGGTAACGTCGAATTCAAACTGCATGGGATAGCGGTGCAAGTTTATAACGTGACTGCGTTCAAACGCTGCCCTAACCGCCTTTTCGACTGACGTCATCTCCGGCATTGCTACCTCCTCCCGGCGCTGCCTGCCCGCGCAAATCCGTCCGCGGGGCTAAATGCGCCGGAATTCCATCCGAAACCACTATAAACCAATGCCGGAACGCGTCTTTGATATCCGTCAAAATCGCGTCTCAACGCTTTCGCTGGCGCTGCCCGGTTTTCAAGGTACACAATTGTTCATATAACTCGCGTTCCGCGGCTGCCGCCGAGTTGGAAGTGTCGAGATCAATACCGACGATGGCCATGGACTCGCCTCCTACATTTCCGGCATGGGCATAGCGGCCGATTTTTCACTTTCAGGAATTTCGGTCATGGTCGCCTCGGTCAGCAGCAGCACGCTCGCCACCGATACCGCGTTTTCGAGCGCGACGCGCACCACCTTGGTCGGATCGATGATGCCGGCCTGCACCAGGTCGACGTACTCCTTGCGCGCGGCATCAAAACCGATCGCACCTTCGCTGGTCAGCATGCGGTTCACCACCACGCCACCGTCGACCGCCGAGTTCTCGGCGATCTGGCGGGCCGGCGCCTCGAACGCACGTCGGAGAATCTGCAGGCCGGTCTTCTCGTCGCCCTCGCTCTTCGCCTCTTCGCGCGTCACGGCCTCGGTGGCGCGCAAGAGCGCCAGCCCCCCGCCCGGCACGATGCCCTCGGCCACTGCCGCCTTGGTGGCGGAGATGGCGTCATCGAGCGCTTCCTTCCTCGATTTCATTTCGGCCTCGGAGGGCGCGCCGACGCGGATCACGGCCACGCCGCCGGCGAGCTTGGCCCGGCGCTCTTCGAGCTTCTCCTTGTCATAGTCGCTCGTGGCCTTCTCGATCTGCATGCGGATCTGGCCGACGCGCGCCTCGATCGCCTGCTTGTCGCCGGCGCCACCGATGATCGTGGTGTGATCTTTGTCCACCACGATGCGTTTGGCGCGGCCGAGCTGTTCCACTTGAACATCCTCGAGCTTGAGGCCGAGCTCCTCGGCGATCACCTGACCGCCGGTGAGCACCGCCATGTCCTGCAATATCTCCTTGCGGCGGTCGCCGAAGCCGGGCGCCTTGACCGCGCAGCTTCGGAGCACCGCGCGGATCTGGTTCACGATAAGGGTCGCGAGCGCCTCGCCCTCGACGTCCTCGACCACGAACAGGATCGGCTTGCCGACCTTGGCCACCTGCTCGAGCAGCGGCAACAGATCCTTGAGGTTGCCGACCTTACGATCGCTGAGCAACACATAGGCATCCTCCAGCACCGCCTCCATCTTCTCGGCGTTGGTGATGAAGTAGGGTGAGATATAACCGCGATCGAACTGCATGCCCTCCACCACCTCGAGCACGGTCTCGGTGGTTTTGGACTCCTCGACTGTGATCACGCCCTCGCCGCCGACCTTCTCCATAGCCTCGGCAACCAGCTCGCCGATGACCGGGTCGTTGTGCGCCGAAATGGTCGCCACCTGCGCCTTCTCGAGCCGCGTCTTGACCGGGCGTGACTGCGCACGCAGCGATTCGACCGCGGCTTTCAGCCCGCGGTCGAGGCCACGTTTGAGGTCGATGGCGCTGGCGCCGGCAACCACGTTGCGCGTGCCCTCGGAAAAGATCGCGTGCGCCAGCAGGGTCGACGTACTGGTGCCGTCCCCCACGGCGTCGCCGGTCCTCTCCGCCGCCTGGCGCAGCATCTGTGCGCCGAGGTTTTCTTCCGGGTCCTTGAGATCAACTTCCTTGGCGATGGTAACCCCATCGTTGCAGACGATCGGACTGCCCCATTTTCTCTGGATCAGAACGGATTTGGACTTCGGCCCGAGCGTGACCCGAACCGCGTCTGCCAATGCGGCGGCGCCTCGGAGGACTTTTTCCCGCGCTGCGGAGCGGAAGAGGATTTGCTTGTGGGCCATCATCATTCTCCTTTGCGGCCACTCGCCGTGATGAATTGCACCTCACACAACTAAGGAAGTTCCTGTTCTTCCCCGTGTATGAATAGATAAATTAAACACCTCGGACTGAACCACGACTTTGATTTTTATCAATATTTAAATGCAGATCGGGTGTCGGAAATACCAAGCACCGACTAATGGCTACTGTTGATGTGATGGAGGACCAGTCGTCGCAGCGATGGAAAATTGACGCGCATCAATGCTGTTTGCATGTCATGAGTCTATGTTGTGCATGTTCCGCACCACTCTGTGGCTAGGAGGTGCGTATTGGTTTCGTGGGCGGTCAAATCTGCCTCTCGCAGCGGCTGCTTGAGGCGGTGCGATCTTACATTGCCAAGCACGGCACAAGTCTGCTTATCGGTAGCTATATCAGCCACACGGGCGATGACATCGCCATCGTCATGACCCACACCCATGGCGTGCGTAATGCCGGCGTTCACACGCTGGCGTGGGTGCCTTCGTGGCGGCCACCCGGACCGTCACGGATCAGGGCCTGCTGGGTTCCGGCAAGAACCACCTAACCCACCCAACGCAGCTATTTCGTTACGCCGCCCGCGGCAACCCCTGCAGCATCTTCTTGTATGTGCTCCACTCGGTCGCGGCCCACACCTCCGAATGTGCACGGCCGTATGTACGGATCAGGGTCGAGACCTTGGCTACGGTCTCGAAGTCCGGTGCCTCGAAGATGTCCATGTAATCGTAGGGGCCGAGGAGCGCGTAGCTGTTCAGCCACTTCACATCAGGACAATCCGCACGTATGTGCTCCATCGCTCGTTGCTCGAGCTCCTGCAGTGTTTGCGGCGAGCGCGCCACATCGGGCGAGACACGTGTCAGCATGATGAACGTAAGCATGTTGGCCTCCTTTCCTAACTTCGAATCTCATCGGGGAAATCCCCGTTCTTCCTGCTCTGACTCCGACAGTAATCACTGTCGCATCAACAACCTTTAACAGCTTGCCACGATCATTCTTCCCGGCGTTCTTCTTCCTCCTCTTTTTCTTCCGTTGATCTTACCTTTTCTTCCAGGGGTTCGGCCCAATCTTCCGGCGTCATGTCCGTTTCCGAATAACCGAGATCATCACGCACGACCTTATCCACCGGCCCGGTCCAATCCTCGGGCGGTTCGATGGGCTCAATATCAAGCTGACGCCAGTCATCGAGGTCCATTTCATCCACATCGCCGTCAAAGTGCTGGATTTCAACCGTGGCATCATTTTCATCAACAGCAGTCACGAAAAACTGCTGGCCCTTGTCCAGGTGCTGGTACCATTGGGAAACAACGGGCTCCTGATTTGTAGGCATGGCACACCTCCTTCTTAACGCTCCCATCCCAGACTAACAATCTATTAACATTTCGGCATGGAGTCTTTGACGCCAGTCAAAATATCTGCAAATCACCTGTAGTAGCGTGCGCTTGTACAAGGATTTCAATTAGCTGAACCGATGCCTAACGACACGCCTGTAATTTTTGCACTTCACGCCAGCCATCCCTTTGGCGAAAAGGTGGCACGGCATCTGGGTGCGGCGCTAAGCGCACATGAAGAAAGGGAATTCGAGGACGGTGAGCACAAGTCACGCGCTTTAGTGAGCGTCCGTGCCCGAGATGTTTTCGTCATTCAATCACTTTGTGGGGACACGCAACAGAGCGTCAATGACAAACTGCTGCGGCTGTTGTTCTTCATCGGGGCGCTCATGGATGCCTCGGCGGCGCGTGTGACGGCCGTGGTGCCCTACCTCGCCTATGCCCGCAAGGACGCGAAAACCCAGACACGCGACCCGGTGACCACACGATATGTGGCGCAACTATTCGAGGCGGTGGGAACCGACCGTGTCATTACCATGGACGTACACAACCTCGCCGCCTTTCAGAATGCCTTCCGTTGCCGCACCGATCACCTGGAGGCCACCAAACTGTTTGTGGCGCACTTTGCGTCGCTGCTGAAAGCGGAGCCCCAGATCACGGTGGTATCGCCGGACATCGGCGGCATGAAACGGGCCGAGCGTTTCCGTCAGGCACTCGGGCGTGTCTTAAACCGGGAACCAAGCGTGGCCTTTCTGGAAAAGGCACGCGCGCAAGGCGCCATGCGCACGGGGCGATTAATCGGCGATGTCGCCGGTGCTGCCATTATCATTGATGATCTCATCAGCACCGGTGGAACACTGCGGAATGCGGCCACCGCCTGCCGGGAAAGTGGCGCAACAAAAGTCTACGCGGCGGCGGCGCATGGCATTTTCGTCGGCAACGCGAGCCGCCTGCTGTCCGGCACGGAACTGGATCAGGTTGTCGTGACCGATACCATCCCATCCTACCGACTCGATCCTGAACTAGCCGGTCGCAAACTCACGGTGCTTTCCGCCGCGCCGCTATTTGCAGAGGCGATCCGCCGCATCCACACCGGCGGCTCGCTGGTGGAGCTGCTGGAAATTTAATACCCATGTAGGGTGGATCAGGCGTTTTTCTGCCGTACCCCATCAGAAGGTCACTGTGGGTTACGCGCCAAAAGCAGGCGCTAACTCATCCCATATAACTAGAATTTCCCGCTGTAACTTTTGGCGAGACGCAGATAGTCCTCGGCGACGGCGCGCCAGCGGGGCCAAGCGCTTTCCGCCACATCATGCACGTGCCAGATGGCGAGCCGCGCGTGCACGCAGGCACGATGTGACTTATAAAAATACACCAATGACGGTGGGGGATAATCGCCGGTAATCCGGCGATACACACCGAACAACTCCTGCTCCACCTGCGGCGCGCCCAGGCGTTCGCATTCCATAGCAAGAAACGCCAACTCATCCACCGCGTCAATAATCCGGAAAGAACGATTGAATTCGAGGCGGTCGAAAATCACCGGCGCGGATTCCAAACAAACATGCTCCGGCCGCAGATCACCGTGCCCCTCGATAATCCTTCCTTCCTCAGCGCGGCGATCAAACAGATCCGGCGCACGTTGCAAAAATGCATTCTGCGCGTCTTGCACGGCCTCGACCAACGCCGCCGGCAGGCCGTAAACCGGATCGGCCAGCGCGTCACGATTGACGCGAACATTACGCGCATACTGATGGCGGTATTCATCGCCGCCGATCTTGAGCGCAGCACATTCCCGGTAAAAATGGGCGAGCCGCTCAGACACCCCGTGCAACTCCGCCGGTTCCAGCGCCTGATGCCGGATCAGATAATCCAGCATCCGCTCAGCGGGAAGTCGGCGCATCCTCACGAGCCAGTCGACAATCTCGCCCTGCCCGTCAATCTGCACCTCTCCTCGGGCACCCATCGTGAGCGCAACAACACCAAGATACACGCCGGGCGCAAGGCGCTGGTTCAAGCGCACCTCCTCTTCGCAATTCTTCTTCCTCGCCACCAGCGTACTGAAGTCGAGAAAATCGTAGCACACCGGTTTCTTGAGTTTGTATGCTTCACACTCGGTCAGAAACACCCAGGACATGTGGGTCTCGATGGTCTCGATACATTGCGGGTGGTCCGGGTAGGTTTGCGGCTGTTTGAGGAACGCGACCTTGGCTTGCAGGTCGGTCACACGCGCACGTTCGACAATCGAAGCATTCATGATGCCTGCTTCACGTTGCTCAGGTGTTGCGCGAACCAGCGGGCTGCCACCTCGGCAACCTGTTCCAGCGTGCCCGGCTCCTCGAACAGGTGCGTGGCGCCGGGAATAATCTTCAGTTCTTTCTCGGCGTGCAGCATGCCATGGGCCTGGCGATTGAGATCGATCACCACATCGTCGTGTCCGCCCACAATCAGCAGTGTCGGCGCGGATACGTCCGACAGATCCGCCCCGGCCAAATCCGGCCGGCCACCGCGCGACACCACGGCCTGAATCAAGCCGCCGAGTGCGGCGGCGGCCTTGAGCGCGGCGGCGGCACCGGTACTCGCACCGAAATAGCCGATGCCAAACTGGCACAACAATGGCTGCTGTTGTACCCACTCGGTCGCCAAGCGCAAACGGTGCGTGAGCTGGTCGATATCGAAGCGGGTTTCGTAAACACGGTCTTCCACTTCGGTCAGCAGATCGAACAGGAGTGTGGCAATGCCATGGCGGCGCAACACCCCTGCGACATAGGTATTGCGGACGCTCAAGCGGCTGCTGCCACTCCCGTGCGCGAACAACACAATTCCCTTGGCACCGGCCGGTATGCCCAGTGCGCCCTGATGGATGTGGCCATCCATCGGTATGCCGACAAGCCGTTCACTCTCAGCTGTTTTCTGCATGGCTGGCTTGCTCCTTCGCCATGACCGACCGCATCAGCGCAATCACCTCGTCGTCCGTGACCTGCAGGAAATGATCGTAATAAGCCCCGACCGCGCCCAGGTAGTATGGCGAATCGTCGAGGACGACGACTTCAGTCACTTCGCGCATGAGCTTATCCACGGTTTCCCGCGGCGCCATCGGCACGGCGACGACGATGTGCGCCGGCCGACGGCGTTTCACGTCGCGTATCGCCACTTCCATGGTGAGGCCCGTGGCGATGCCGTCGTCCACGATGATCGCCGTCTTGCCTTCAACCGGGGCCGGTTTCATCCCGCCGAGGTACAATTCGCGGCGGCGGCGCGCCTCCTGGCGTTCCCGTTCGACCTCGCGCCGGAACCATTCAGGATCGATTCGCGCGACTTCCATCTCGTTGCAGACTTTTTCGCCGTTTTCCACCACGGCGCCGATGGCATACTCCGGGCTGACGGGATGGCCGATCTTGCGGGGGATGATGAGATCGAGCGGCATGCGCAGTGCCTGCGCGATTTCCACGCCCAACACCACACCGCCGCGCGGCAGTGCATACACGACGCCCTGCCGACCGCTGAATTTATTGAGCGCCTGGGCAAGTTTCTTGCCGGCGTCCGTTCTGTCCTTGAAACGCATGGCGAGTGGCCCTCCTTGTCATCTATATAGGTAATGCTTGCGTGAAATGCCGCATCATTCCTTGATGGCGGTCAATAAATCCCGAGCGCCGGAATCAGGGCACGGATTCAGTCGTGTAACGACGGACTGTGATGCGGGTTGACCAGTAATCGGGACGCATGCCGGCCTTCTGTTTCAGGTGCCGCAGAAAATCGCGCGGCTCGCGGAGCTGTTCCCAGACGGAAGGCAGGAAGGTCCCGCGATAAAAACCTTCCTCGATGATCAGGCCATCCACATTCGGACGCAGCTGGGCGAGCAGATCTTCCTCCGAGGAAAACTGCATCGGCTCCGGCGGACTCAGGATCGAAATGTGAACATGCAGCCGTTCGAATTCCGCCCAAGTGAGCGCGGGGAAGCGTGGATCCTGGAAGGCGGCGCTGTAGGCATTCTGCGCCACGTCCTCCACCAGCGTCCGCCGGGCTTCGAGCGTGCCGATGCAACCACGCAGCGCGCGCTCGACATTCAGTGTCACAAAGGTCGCGCGTTGCACGCACAACGGCTCCGGGTAGTCCGCGACCCGCACCGGCAGCTGCCCGCCGTTCAGGCCCTGACGGATCGATTGCCCGGCAAGCTCCAGCAGTTGCTGACGCAGTTCCGGTGCCAGCGCCGACGTGGTTTTAGTCGATGACATAGGCGCCATAACCCACCACGCTGTCGCGCGTACCGGCGGTATCGCCGGAATTGCGCAGATCGATGGTATGTACGCTCAACCCCTGCTTACGGGCGAGATGCAACAGCCCGCTGACCGGATTGCGGCCACAGGCATCATCATAATGGATATCTTCGTAGCGCAGCGCTTCGATGGCATGGGAGGTAGAGCGGTCCATCTTCTGGGCCGTCGCATAGTCATGGTAATGACTCAGATCGGAGCTGATAACGATCAGGGTTTCGGGGCCGCCCCACAGAAGCTCGAGTACTTCGCTCACCTCCTCAGGGCTGGCATCACCGACTACCAGCGGTAGCAGACGAAACTCACCCAACACTTCCTGAAGAAACGGCAGATGCACTTCCAGGCTGTGTTCCTGGGCATGGGCGACATCCATCACCCGCACCTGCGGCAGGTCCGAAATTTTGGCCGCTGCCTCCCGATCAAGCGGGATGCGGCCCAGAGGCGTGACAAAAAACTCCGCGCTCGACAGCGCCAGGCCGCGGAAACCGACCCGGTGCGACGGCCCCAACAGCACCACGTGCTGAATCTTACCGCGCACGGATTTGAGACGCGCGTAGGCTGAAGCCGCGATCGGGCCGGAGTAAATGTACCCGGCATGCGGCGCGATGATGGCTTTGGGCGCGTAACCTGCTTCCGGCGCAGCGCGCAAATAATCCGTCACCACCGCACGCAAAGTACGGGGATTGTCAGGATAAAACAGGCCGGCCACCGCTGGATTGCGCTCGTTTGTCATAAATCAACGTTTTTTACCCAAGTGTTTATAACATGTATGCAAATCAAGCCATTTTCAAGCAGCGGCCGAGACTGTTGCGTTGAATTCGCAGGTTTTGGCGCAATCTATAAGGATATGTCCACGGAACCGGAAAAATTCGACCCGCAAACAACCGTCCCGACCAAATACTGGCACAGGCTGGACGACGGACGGGCGCAGTGTGACCTGTGCCCGCGCTTCTGCAAACTGCATGAAGGCCAACGTGGGCTGTGCTTCGTGCGTGGCAACCAAAATGGCCAGATCGTGCTCACCACCTATGGCCGTTCGAGCGGTTATTGTGTCGATCCGATCGAGAAGAAACCGCTGAACCATTTCCTGCCCGGCACGCCGATCCTGTCCTTCGGCACCGCCGGCTGCAATCTGGCGTGCAAGTTCTGTCAGAACTGGGACATCAGCAAGTCACGCGAATTCGACCGGCTCACCGACGCCGCCTCGCCCGAGACTGTCGCGCGCGCGGCCAAGCAGCTCGGCTGTTCAAGTGTGGCCTACACCTACAACGATCCGACCATCTTTATGGAATACGCCATCCACGTCGCCAAGGCTTGCCGCGAGGTCGGAATCAAGTCGGTTGCCGTGACCGCGGGCTACATGTGCGACGAACCGCGCCGCGAGTTTTATCAATACATGGATGCGGCCAACGTCGACCTGAAGGCCTTCACCGAGGATTTCTACTGGAAGATCACCGGCGCGCATCTGCAACCGATACTGGACACGCTTAAATATCTCAAGCACGAAACCAAGGTCTGGCTCGAGATCACGACCCTGTTGATCCCCGGCCATAACGATTCCGACCAGGAACTGGAAGCCATGACGCAATGGGTGGTGGAAAACCTCGGGCCGGATGTGCCGATGCATTTCACCGCCTTCCATCCCGACTGGAAGATGCGCGACGTGCCGCCGACGCCGCCGTCCACGCTCACGCGGGCGCGCCAGATCGCCCTGAAAAATGGCGTGCGTTATGCCTACACCGGCAACGTGCACGACGAAGCGGGTGGATCAACCTACTGCCACCAGTGTGGTGCCACGCTCATCGGCCGCGACTGGTACGACATCACGGCGTGGAATCTCGATGCCCAAGGAAAATGCAGGTCCTGCGGTACTGCCTGCGCCGGTGTATTTGAGGCCACGCACGGAAACTGGGGGGCGAAGCGGCAACCGGTTCGTCTGCGCGATTTTGCTGCCTGATCGGCTACAAGGCAGCAGCGCTCCGACGAATCCGCCTCGCGATGGTTTTTGGTTGACGGTACCCGTATGAAGTAAACAAGAAGAAGGAGGCATTATGCACAATCGGGACTTGCGCATTCTTACCCATACCGCTTCCGCCAGTAAACCGGCGGCGTGGCTGCCGACGGCATCGGCTGAACATGGCCAGGCCAGCCTGCCCGACCGCTGGCTGGTGCGGCGATTGCTGCAGAGTGTCGGCCAACCTCCCGTCACGATAGCATTGTGGGACGGCACCGTGTTTTTACCCGATGGCGCAGAACCCATCGCCCGCCTGGTCATACACGAACGGCGTGCCCTGCAGAAACTGGTCACCAATCCCGAGTACGAGTTCGGCGAACTCTACAGCGCCGGGCGTATCGATATTGAGGGCGACCTTGCCGCGTTTCTGGACACCATCTACCGCCACTTGGCCGCTGCAAGCGAAGAAGGCCTGCGCGCACGCTTCCTGCGCGCCCTGTCCAGACACACGCACAATACCGAAGAACGCGCCCGCGACAACATTCACTATCACTACGACATCGGTAATGAGTTTTACAAGCTCTGGCTGGATGAACAGATGGTCTACACCTGCGCCTACTTCCCCACGCCCGAAGCGACGCTGGAACAGGCACAGCGCGCGAAGCTCGACTATGTCTGCCGCAAGCTGCGGCTGCGGCCCGGTGAGCGGGTCGTTGAGGCGGGTTGCGGCTGGGGCGCTCTGGCGCTGCACATGGCCAGACATTATGGCGTCCGCGTCAAAGCCTATAACATTTCCCGGGAGCAGATTGCCTACGCCCAGGCGCAGGCGCGCCGTGAGCGGTTACAGGACCGCGTTGAATTCATCGAAGATGACTACCGCGCCATTCGTGGCGAGTACGACGCCTTCGTTTCGGTGGGCATGCTGGAGCATGTCGGCGTGGACAACTATGCCGCGCTGGGCACGGTCATCGACACGGTACTGACGGGGGCCGGGCGCGGACTGATTCACACCATCGGTCGCGACCGTTCGGGTCCGATGAACACCTGGATCGGCCGGCGCATCTTTCCCGGTGCTTATCCGCCTAGCCTGAGCGAGATGATGACCGTGCTCGAGCCCATGGGTTTTTCCGTTCTCGACATCGAGAACATCCGCCTGCATTACGCCAAGACCCTGGAGCATTGGCTGGCGCGCTACGAGGCGAACACCGATCGCGTCAAGGGTATGTTCGACGCGACGTTTGTGCGCCTGTGGCGGCTCTACCTGGCCGGCGCGCTGGCGGCGTTCACCAGTGGTGAGATGCAACTGTTCCAGGTGGTTTTCAACCGGCACGGCAACAACCAGATCCCCTGGACCCGCGATTTCTTGTACCGGGAACCACCATGAGCCCGGACCGTTGCGACGTACTGATCATCGGCGGCGGTCCGGCGGGCTCCAGTTGCGCGTGGGCCCTGCGTCAGGCAGGGCTGGACGTACTGGTGCTCGATAAAAGCGGCTTTCCGCGCAACAAGGTGTGCGCCGGCTGGATCACCCCGCCCGTCCTGGACGCCCTCCATATCGATCCTGCCGACTACGCCCAGGATCGCGTACTGCAACCGATCACGGGTTTTTGCATCGGCCGCATCGGCGGCATGCCGCTCGAGACGGAATATCCACATGTCATCAGCTATGGCATTCGTCGCTGTGAGTTCGATCACTACCTGCTGCAGCGCACTGGTGCGCGCCTGCGGCTTGACGAACCTCTCCGATCAATCGAACGTCAGGATGGCGGCTGGCTCATCAACCACCACATCGAAGCGCCGCTTCTGATCGGCGCGGGTGGCCACTTCTGTCCGGTGGCGCGCCACCTGGGTGCGGACGTCGGCAGCGGTGAACTGGCCGTCACGGCCCGGGAAATCGAGTTCCCGATGAGCGCGGCACAACAGCAACACTGTCGTGTGGCGCCGGAGCGGCCCGAGCTCTATTTCTGCGCAGACCTGAAGGGCTATGGCTGGGTGTTTCGTAAAGGTGATTATCTGAATATCGGTCTCGGCCGCGAGGACCCCCACCGACTGGCCGATCACAGCGAGGCCTTCCTTGTCTGGCTCAAGACCGCGGGCAGGATTCCCGCCGATGTGACCGACGCTTTCAAGGGGCATGCCTATCTGCTCTACTCGCACGGCACACGCAAACTGCTCGATGACGGCGTACTGCTGATTGGCGATGCCGCCGGCCTCGCTTACCCGCAGAGCGGTGAAGGCATACGTCCGGCCATCGAATCCGGCCTGATGGCCGCCGCCACCGTCATCGCGGCCAACGGCCATTATGGCACTGACCAACTGGAGCACTACCGCCGCCGATTAACCGGCCGGTTCGGCACCACCGAAAGTGCCCGCCGGATCCCTGACACCGTGCGACACTTCGTCGGCGAACGACTGCTCAGCAACCGCTGGCTCACCCGCCACGTGATTCTGAACCACTGGTTCCTGCACAGTCACCAAGCGGCGCTGAAAATGGCCTCGTGACGCAGAAACTGTCGTCGGTAACATCCGTCACTTCAGAAAAACCATGAACAGAAAACGCTGGGAACATTTTTCGCACGAGGCCGACATGGGTGTACGTGGCTTGGGCAACACGAAGGAAGAAGCCTTTGAGCAGGCGGCGCTCGCCATGACCGCGGTGATCACGAATCCCGAGGCGATTGCGCCAAATGAAGAAATCGAAATCCTCTGCGAGGCGCCAGACGATGAACTGTTGCTGGTGGACTGGCTGAACGCGCTGGTCTACGAAATGGCCACGCGTAAATTGTTGTTCAGTCGTGTCGAGGTCCATCTTGACGGACACCGGCTCAAGGCCCGGGCCTGGGGCGAACCCATGAATCGGGCGAAACACCAGCCCACGGTCGAGATCAAGGGCGCGACCTATACCAGTCTCAAGGTAGAAAAAGACGCCATGGGTGAATGGCTCGCGCAATGCGTAGTGGACGTGTAATACCATGGACATCGCGCTCTTCAAACACCGCTCGGAATTCGAATGGGAGATCGCTCCCCAGGGCGCGATGCGCGTGCCGGGCGTGATTTACGCGAGCGAGTCATTGATCCGCACCATGGATCACAAGGTGTATGAGCAGGTCTGCAATGTCGCCATGCTTCCCGGCATCATCAAAGCCTCCTATGCCATGCCCGACGCCCACTGGGGCTACGGCTTTCCCATCGGCGGCGTCGCGGCGTTCGATCCGGATGAAGGCGGTGTGGTATCGGCGGGCGGTGTCGGCTTCGACATTTCCTGCGGTGTGCGCTGTCTGCATACCGGCCTCATGGCCGAGGATATCTTGCCGGTACAGAAGGTGCTCGCCGACAACCTGTATCGAAAAATCCCGGCCGGCCTCGGCAGCACCGGCGCGATCCGCCTGGACCAGGAAGGGATGGATGCCATGCTCGTCGGCGGCGCGAAATGGGCAGTGGAGCAAGGCTACGGCACACCCGCCGACCTCGATCACATCGAAGAATACGGGCAGATGAAACACGCCAAACCCGGCAATGTCTCGGAACGCGCCAAAAAACGCCAGCGCGACGAGATGGGCACGCTCGGAAGCGTTTCCCCATCTACATCGCTTTTAACCTATTTTTTGTCAATGGAAACGATCCATTAAGCAAACCTTAACTGCCTGAGGTCCTATGGACATCACCTCTTTCGAGCGGATATCAGATTATTCATGGAAGCTCCCCCGCACAGGCAAGATGCGAGTGCCAGGAATTATTTACGCAGACAAAAACCTCCTGCTCGGGATGGATAACAAAGTTTTGGAGCAGGTAAGAAATGTGGCGATGCTCCCAGGCATTATCGGAGCAAGTTATGCAATGCCAGACGCACATTGGGGATACGGTTTTCCAATTGGGGGTGTCGCAGCGTTTGATGCTAACAAAGGAGGGGTGATATCGGCTGGTGGAGTTGGTTTCGACATATCCTGTGCTGTACGTACGCTTACTACAGGGCTGTTGCACGCCGAGATGAGGAAGACAAAGAAG
>JBGPBL010000029.1:0-31020 GCA_041481225.1 Sulfurifustaceae bacterium
CCGGATGATGCGTTTCTGAATCGGCGGCACCGCGGCATCGCCGATTTCCACCGCGAGATCGCCACGGGCGATCATGACGACATCTGCGGCACGGATAATCTCTTCGATGTTCTCGACCGCCTCGGCACGCTCGATCTTGGCGACGATTCCGCCCAGGCCACCGGCCGCACGAAACAGCTCGCGCGCCTCGTTGACGTCGGCGGCGCTGCGGGGAAACGAAATCGCCAGGTAATCCGCCTTGATGGCCGCGGCTACCTTGATGTCGGCACGATCCTTGTCGGTCAGTGCGGCGGCCGACAATCCGCCACCCTGACGGTTGATACCTTTGTTGTCGCTCAACTCGCCGCCGACCACCACGCGGCCGATGACTTCCGTGCCTTCCACCTGCTCCACCCAAAGCGCAATGCGGCCGTCGTCGAGCAACAGCGTGGCGCCGCGGCTCACGTCCTGAGGCAGGGTTTTATACGTGGTGCCGACGCGTTCCTGCGTTCCCTGATCCAACGGGTGGTCGGCGTCGATAATGAATTTGTCGCCTTCGTTCAGGTGAATCTTACCCTGCTTGAACTTGCCGACACGAATCTTCGGGCCTTGCAGGTCCACCAATACACCGATGGTGCGGCCATGCGCCTGGGCGCGTTCGCGCGCCGTCTCGGCGCGTTTCATGTGCACTTCATGCCTGTCGTGCGAGAAATTGAGACGCACGACATCCACGCCGGTCTCAATCAGCTTGTCCATGACTTTCGGATCTTCCGTGGCCGGACCGATGGTGGCAACAATTTTTGTTCTACGCTGCAATGGGTTACCTCAAAATAAATTAGCCACAGAGTTCACAGATATTTCCTACTTTTTCGCGCGCTGTTCGAGGATGTCCACGGCCGGCAGCTTCTTGCCTTCGAGAAACTCCAGGAACGCGCCGCCGGCGGTCGAAATATACGACACCTTGTCGTAGATATTGTACTTCTGGATCGCGGCAATGGTATCGCCGCCGCCAGCCAGCGTGAACGCCTTGGTGGTGGCAATCGCCTCGGCGATCTTCCTGGTGCCGGCACCGAACTGGTCGAACTCGAACACGCCGACCGGACCATTCCACACCACGGTGCCGGCCTTCATGATGATATCCGCCAGCTCCTGTGCGCTTTTCGGGCCGATATCGAAGATCATGTCGTCGTCGGACACGTCGCCTGCGTTTTTCAGCACCGCCTTCTCGTTGGCGTCGAACTTCTTGCCCACGACCACATCCACCGCAATGGGGATGGTCGCGCCGCGTTTAGTCATCTTCTCCATCAGGGTCTTGGCCGTCGGGATGAGATCGGCTTCACAGAGTGACTTGCCGATCTTCTTGCCGGAGGCCGCCAGAAAGGTGTTGGCAATGCCGCCGCCCACCACCATCTGATCCACCTTCTCGGACAGCGACTCCAGTACGGTGAGCTTGGTCGAAACCTTGGAGCCGCCGACAATGGCCACCATCGGGCGCTTCGGATTGAGCAGGGCCTTGGTAAGGGCGTCGAGTTCTTCGGTCAGCAGGATGCCGGCGCAGGCGACGGGGGCGAACTTGGCGACACCGTGGGTCGAGCCTTCCGCGCGGTGCGCGGTGCCAAAGGCGTCCATCACGAACACGTCGCAGAGCGCCGCATATTTCCTGGCGGTCTCGTCGACATTTTTCTTCTCGCCCTTGTTGAAGCGCACGTTTTCCAGCAACACCAGCTCACCGGCGGCCACATCGAAACCGCCGTTGATCCAGTCCTTGATGAGGCGCACCGGCTTGCCGAGCTTTCTGGAAAGATCATCAGCCACGGGCTTGAGTGAATTCTCTTCTGAATATTCGCCCTCGGTCGGACGACCGAGATGCGACATCACCATCACCTTGGCACCAGCCTTGATGCAGTGGTTGAACGTCGGCAGTGATGCGCTGATGCGGGCATCGGATGTCACTTTCCTGTCCTTCACCGGCACATTGAGGTCGGCGCGGATCAGCACGCGCTTGCCCTTGAGATCGAGATCGGTCAGCTTGATAACGGACATGACTCTGCTCCAAAAAAAATGTAGGGCGGGTTAGGCGTATTTCGCCGTAACCCGCCGTAATGTTTGGTGGGTTACGCGGCTGCGCCGCTAACCCACCCTACATGATTGTTTTACTTTGCAACGTGCTGCAACAAACGCAGCATGTTGCAGGTGTAACCGTATTCGTTGTCGTACCAGGCCACGACCTTGACGAAGGTGCCGTCCAGCGCGATGCCAGCTTCGGCGTCAAAGATAGAAGGCGTGCTGTTGCCGATGAAGTCCGTGGATACCACTTTCTCATCGGTGTAGCCGAGCACGCCCTTCATGGCGCCTTCGGAAGCGGCTTTCATGGCCTTGCAGATAGCGTCGTACGACGCTTCCTTGTTCAGTTCCACGGTCAGATCGACCACCGAAACGTCGGGGGTCGGCACGCGGAAGGCCATGCCGGTGAGTTTGCCTTTCAAAGCAGGCAGCACCACGCCCACGGCCTTGGCGGCGCCGGTCGACGACGGGATGATGTTTCCCAGGATGCCGCGACCGCCGCGCCAGTCTTTGCTGGAGGGACCATCGACGGTTTTCTGCGTGGCGGTGGCGGCGTGTACGGTAGTCATCAGACCACGCTTGATGCCGTAGTTGTCGTGCAGCACCTTGGCGACCGGGGCCAGGCAGTTGGTGGTGCAGGAAGCGGCGGAAACAATGGCCTCGCCCTTGTAGCTGTCGTGGTTCACCCCGTACACGAACATCGGGGTGGTGTCCTTGCAGGGTGCGGACTGGATGACCTTCTTGGCGCCGGCTTTGATGTGCGCCTGGCAGGATTCGGTGGTCAGGAAGAAGCCGGTGCTGTCGATCACGATGTCTGCGCCGACGTCGCTCCACTTCAGGTTGGCCGGGTCTTTCTCGGCGGTCAGACGAATCTTCTTGCCGTTGACGATCATGTTTCCACCATCGACCTTGATATCACCGTTGAAACGGCCATGCACGGAGTCGTACTTCAGCATGTACGCCAAATAGTTCGGCTCAAGCAGGTCATTGATGGCGACGATTTCGATGTCCTTGAAGTCCTTCGCGACGGCGCGGAACACCATGCGGCCGATGCGGCCAAAACCGTTAATACCGACTTTGATTGCCATATCCAAATCTCCAGAAAGTTAAATTTAAAAGATTGCTGAAACCGCGGATAAACGCCAATTAACAGAAAAATCTGTTTTGTTTTTTATCTGCGTTTATCCGCGGTTCCGAATTTCTTACAAAATCTCTTCTACCGCCTTGGCGACGTTCTCGGCAGTGAAACCGAAATGCTTGAAGAGCTGCCCGGCCGGCGCCGATTCGCCGAAGCGATCCAGACCCACAACCTTGCCGTCGATACCGGTGTATTTGTACCAGCCGTCGGACACACCGGCCTCGACCGCCACGCGCTTCACGCCCTTGGGCAACACGCTCTCGCGGTAGGCCGCCTCCTGGACATCGAACTGGTTGGTCGATGGCATCGACACCACGCGCACCTTCTTGCCCTTGGCGGCGAGCAGTTTTTGCGCCTCCATGGCGAGGCCGACTTCCGAACCGGTGGCGATGATGATGGCCTGGGGCTTGCCGCCGTCGGCCTCGTTCAGCACATAACCGCCACGAGCGATGTTGGCCAGCTTGGCTGCGTCACGCGTCTGGTGCGGCAGATTCTGCCGCGAGAAAATGAGGCAGCTCGGGCCAGTCTTGCGCTCCACAGCAAACTTCCACGCCACCGCCGATTCCACGGCGTCGCACGGACGCCATACGGACATGTTAGGTATCAGACGCAGGGTGGCGGTCTGTTCCACGCCCTGATGGGTCGGGCCGTCTTCGCCCAGCCCAATGGAGTCGTGGGTGAAAACGAAGATCGAGCGGATCTTCATGAGTGCCGCCATGCGCAGGGCATTGCGCGCGTACTCGGAGAACATGAGGAAGGTGGCGCCGTAGGGGATGAAGCCGCCGTGCAGGGCAATGCCGTTCATCATCGCCGACATGCCGAACTCACGCACGCCGTAATAGATATAGTTGCCGTCGGACACGGTGTTGCTCACGCCCTTCGAGCCCTTCCAGAGGGTCAGGTTGGAACCGGCGAGATCGGCGGAACCGCCGAGGAACTCCGGCAGCACCGGGCCCAAACCATTCAGTGTATTCTGCGAGGCCTTGCGCGAGGCAATGGTCTCGGCCTTGGCATCCACCGAATTCACAAATTCAGCCGCCTTGGCGGCCCAGTCCTTTGGCAACTCGCCCCTGATGACACGGCGTTCGAATTCCGCCGCCAGCTCCGGGAAGGCCTTTTTATAGGCTGCGAACTTGTCGTTCCAGGCCTTCTCAGCCGCGGCACCCTTGGTCTTGGCGTCCCAACCGGCGTAGATGTCCTGCGGAATCACGAAGGGTTCATGGGCCCAGCCGAGATTCTCGCGGGTGGCTTTGATTTCGTCCGGCCCAAGCGGGGCACCGTGACAGTCGTGCGAACCACATAGGTTCGGCGCGCCGTAACCGATCACGGTCTTGCAGCAGATCATGGATGGTTTGTCGTTTACCGCACGCGCTTCCATGATCGCCTTCTTGATGGCGTCCGCATCGTGGCCGTCGACGTCACGCACCACGTGCCAGCCATAGGCCTCGAAACGCTTCGGGGTGTTGTCGGTGAACCAGCCCTCGACATGGCCATCGATTGAAATGCCGTTGTCGTCGTAGAACGCAATCAGCTTGCCGAGGCCCAAGGTGCCAGCGAGCGAACAGGCTTCGTGCGAAATACCTTCCATGAGGCAACCGTCGCCGAGGAATACATAGGTATAGTGATCAACGACGTGGTGACCATCGCGGTTAAACTGACCGGCGAGCACCTTCTCGGCCACCGCCATGCCGACGGCATTGGTAATGCCCTGGCCCAATGGGCCGGTGGTGGTCTCGACGCCCGGGGTATAGCCGTATTCCGGATGGCCGGGGGTCTTGGAGTGCAGCTGACGGAAATTCTGGAGCTCCGTCATCGGCAGGTTGTAACCAGTGAGATGCAGCAGCGAGTAAATCAGCATCGAGCCATGGCCGTTCGACAGCACAAAACGGTCGCGATCCGGCCATTTCGGATTGGTCGGGTTGTGCTTGAGAAAATCGTTCCAGAGCACCTCAGCAATATCGGCCATGCCCATGGGCGCGCCGGGGTGACCGGAATTGGCCTTCTGCACCGCGTCCATCGACAACGCGCGAATCGCATTGGCCAGTTCGCGGCGTTTCGTTAATGCCTTGCCTTCGCCCGCTTTATGGGCGTGGATTTTCACTGTCATGGGTAATGCCCTCAATTACTCGAAATCTGTTTGGGCCCGAATCAGGTATTCGGGGTGGGTCTGCGTGTTTCTCTGTATATCAGACCGCATTGCCGTATAAAAAATAAATCCCCTTGGCGTGAACTCAGACCGCTGCCAAAGGGAGCATATCCACAATGCATCCACCGATTCTTTCTGTATGGCCGTCCGTCCCACCTAGGGAACTCCGACACCACATGCCGGCTTGGATAGATGTCCGGTAAAAAGCCGACGCATTTTCCCTCAGGGTCGGTTTTTGGGCAATAGCGATAAAGGGTAGGTACGGATGGCCATTATCCACCCATAAAAGGAATTTTGTGGTCAGTTCGGCGGCGAGATCACGAGATCAATGACGGTTTGTCGCCCGGTTCTCGGTTATCCAGCGCTTCCAGGCGGTAAATAACCCGGAATCGAGCGCCGCTATCACGGAACGCGGCACCAGCCCCAGCGCCAACACTTCCTCGCCATCCAGGGTTTCCACCCGGCCACCCGCCTCGGCAAGAATCAGACTGCCCGCCGCGTAATCCCAAAGCTTCTGGCCGCCATGCAGATAAACATGAAAACGTCCATCCGCGAGCCAGCACCAATCGAGCGAACTCGAACCGAAATTGCGTTGTGAACCATAGGGTGGATGTGCACCGAGTTGGGCCGCGAGGGCGCTTTCCAGGCGTTTAAAATCGACTACCCCGATGCAACGTTTCAATGTCTCCGGGATGTAACCGCGTGCCGCGAGGGCAGACTCGTTAAGCCACGCCCCGTGGCCACGGCTGGCGCTGAAACATTCATCGCGCACCGGGTCGTACACCAGCCCGACCTGCGTCCGGCCATCGATAAGCAAAGCGAGCGACACCGAGAAATAGGGAATGCCGGCAGCATAGTTGCTGGTGCCGTCGAGTGGATCGAGACACCACATACCACCCTCTTTTGCCTTGGTGAGCTGCTCGTGTTCGTGTGCGGACATCTCCTCGCCCAGAAACGTATACTGCGGCCAATGGCGTGCGAGTTCCGACTGCAAGCGCCGCTGCATAGCATGATCGACCTCGGTCACCACGCTGCCGTCCAGCTTGATATGGCGCTGTACGTCGGCGAAGCGAGGCAACAGCTCCTCTCGTGCCGCCGTGCGTACAATCTCTCGCAGTGTCCCCAGTGGGGGCAACATCAATAATGCTCCCGATCAAGTTTGATCAAAGGAGTGCGCGAAGCGCGCACTGCTACTGAATACTGATCACTTACCACTAAGCACTGGTTTTCCATTTAATGGAACACCCCATGCTCGGGATTTGCTCTCGGGGCCCTTGCCCGGTCTGGGCCACCTGCTTCATGGCCTCGAAAAGATCGCGCCGGGCGTTCAGCACCGGCTCCTTGCGCGACGCATCGAGCCGCCCGCGGTACTGGAGCTTGAGGTCTTTGTTGTAGCCGTAGAAATCCGGTGTACACACCGCGCCAAAGGCCTTCGCCACCGCCTGGGTTTCGTCATACAGATAGGGGAAGGGGAACTTGAGCTTCTCGGACACTTGCTTCATGTTGTCGAAGGAATCCTCGGGATAATCCGTAGGGTCGTTCGACATGATGGCGACGGTGTTGATGCCGTGCTCCGTGAGCTCCCTGGCGTCACGGATCAGACGATCAAGCACCGCCTTCACGTACGGACAATGATTGCAGATGAACATCACCAGCAGGCCGTTCTTTCCGCGCGCCTCCGTCAACGTCCAGGTCTTGCCATCGACACCCGGCAACCGGAAATCTGGCGCCGGCTTGCCGAATTCACATACTGGGGTTTCAGTACGGACCATGGTGGATTCTCCAAAACCTCCATTAACACCGGGCGTTACGCCCTGTATCATGAGTCTATGGATAACCGCTCTTTCACGCAACGTGACCTGCGCGTGGTCTGGCATCCGTGCACCCAGATGCATGACCACGAAACCCTGCCGCTCATTCCGATCCGCCGCGGCCAGGGCGTTTGGCTCGAAGATTTCGATGGCAAGCGTTACCTCGATGCCATCAGTTCCTGGTGGGTCAATCTTTTTGGCCACGCCAACCCGCGCATTAACGCCGCTGTCTCCACCCAGATGCAGCATCTGGAACACGTAATCCTCGCCGGCTTCACGCACGAGCCGGTGGTGCAACTCTCCGAACGGCTCGTGGCGCTCGCGCCCAACGGGCTTACCCGTTGTGCATATGCCTCGGACGGCTCCGCCGCGCTCGAGATCGCGCTCAAGATGAGTTTTCACGCCTGGCGCAACCGTGGCGAAACAAAACGTACGCGCTTCATCAATCTCGCGAACAGCTATCACGGAGAAACGCTGGGCGCCCTGTCGGTGGGCGACGTCACTCTATATAAGGAAACCTACAAACCACTCTTGCTGGAACCGATCACGGTAAAGTCTCCGGATTGCTATCATCGTGAACCGGGTGAATCCTGGGCGGAGTATTCCACGCGCGCCTTTGCCGACATGGAGTCCGCCCTGGCCCGCCATGCCGGAGAAGTTTGTGCCGTCGTCATTGAGCCGCTGGTGCAGTGCGCCGGCAGCATGCGCATGTACGATCCATTTTATCTCAAGCTGTTGCGACAGGCTTGCGACAAATACGGGGTGCATCTCATCGCCGACGAGATCGCGGTCGGCTTCGGCCGCACCGGCACGATGTTCGCCTGCGAGCAGGCCGGCATCCGTCCGGACTTTCTCTGTCTCGGCAAGGGACTCACGGGCGGCTACCTGCCCTTGTCCGCGTGCCTGACGACGGACGACGTTTATTCGACGTTTTACGCCGAGTACACCGCACATAAGGCATTCCTGCATTCACATTCCTATACCGGCAATCCGCTCGCCTGTGCCGCCGCGCTCGCGACCCTCGACATCTTTCGCGATGACGACGTGATCCAGCGCAACAAAACCCTCGCCGCGCACATGGCAAGCGCAACGGCGCATTTTGCGGATCACCCGCACGTGGCCGAGGTGCGCCAGACCGGCATGATTCTCGCCATCGAAATGGTGCAGGAGAAAAATTCACGCACGCCGTACCCCTGGCAGGAGCGGCGTGGATTAGCGGTTTACCGTCATGGACTGGAACAGGGTGCGCTGCTACGGCCACTCGGCGACGTGGTCTACTTCATGCCACCGTATGTGATTCAACCGGAGGAGATCGATTTTCTGGCGAAGGTGGCGTGGGAAGGAATCGACGCCGCTACGGCCTGAGCCCAAGGGTAAGTTGCTCGCGCGGGGATTCCACGCAGTCTCCGTTTGCTATCAACAGAGACACGAATGCAAGAACCCACATTTTCATTATGATTATAGTGCCTCCTTTCATTTCCTTGGATTCGGCTACTGCCTGGGGTAGGTATCCGCTACTGCGCCATTGCTCCAGTGCTGAACGATGGACTGACCATCCGGGCTAATTTCGCAATCGAGACCCTGGCATACGAAGTGTCTGCCGTTCAGAGGAGTGGGGTAATCGCTGCAGGATTGTCCGACGCGTATGTTCTGGTAAGGGTTTCCGCAGGCATTATCACCTCCTCCGCTGAGAAAATGGTTTGTCAAAATGACGCTCCTCCCTGAAATTTTGTACAGTATTTCTCCTTGTTGCGCGCGGGTATCCCATCGATCTACAAAAACGGCTCCATCGAGACTTTTCACCAACTCTTCGTCCGAATTAACATGAGACGTGGCCTGTTTCGCGGCCACAACAGAAGGGGAGTGCGCCTTTTCATTGCGATACTCAACCTCATAAATCAGTTGTTTGATCTCCTTACTGCCGGGCGAGGTCAATTGCGCGAGCTTCAGGCTGCGTAGTGCGGCCCCGTAATTCTCCGCCTTGTCCTGCGCCACGCCGAGGTTGAAATACGCATCGCCATACCACGGCGCGGCGAGTGTTGCCTGCTCGAATTCTTTCACTGCCTCCTGATAGTCCGAAACGGATTTAGCCCCTTTGAACGCCGCCGTGCCGCGCGCCATCCGGCGTTCGGCCTCGTCCGGCACTGCCGGTGCTGGCTTGAGTTTCTGCGCCAGCTTGATGATCTTCTCGCGCAGCGAGTTGTCGCTCGGACTCTTCTGCAACTGCTCGACCATCTGCTTGAGTTGCTCGCGCGGGGAATCGGCGCTGGCGGCATTCAGCAGCATCAACACGCTAAAAAGCAGAAGAAACAATTTCATTGTGAGCTTCATGACATTCTCCTTAAACTACAATTACTCAAAGAACGCTTTGCGAATCCATCCGATCACGCCCAGCAGCATGAGAAGCCCGAAGATCGAAATGGCGATATCCATCTGGGTTCCCAGAAAGCGTGTTGTTGGCGGTTCTTTCACCGGCGTACTGACCTCATCGGACTGCCCGGACTTCTTGCGGGATAACAAACCCGCGACGATGGGCACGACGGTCACCAGCAGCGCCAAGAGCAGCATAAAAGCCACGACCGGTGTCTCCATCAGGAAATGAACAAATGACATTTATCGCCTTCTCATGATCAAGATAAAAGTGTGTGGGCGTTTATTTTAGTTCACGGGGATTTTTGGTTGCTTATAGCCAAGCCGATTACTTGCTTTGATCAACACAGGATCGTTTCCAGTCATTTTGATAGCCTGATCGAACATATAATCGTTCAATTTCTTGGCTTCGATTGCTGGAAGGCCGGGGAAAAGCAAATCAAGAGTTGGATCAAAATGACGTATTGGCGTTGCTGTGCCAGCGGTGGCGGAGGATAGATTGGTTTGCGCAGGCTTCAAGTCGGGGAAAAGATATTGAATATCCGAATCTTCAGGCAATTGCACTGGTGTGGGCTGGGATGATGCATGGCTCGGTTTGCCGGTGTTGCCCCGCTTAATGTGTTTCTCGGTGTAATCGGCAAGCTCAACCAAACGCTTGAGACCGGCGTTGTTGGGGTCATGATTAAGGGTATCCTGAAACCATGCTCTGGCAATTTTCCAATCGTGCGTTGCCACCGCTTGAAATCCTTTACGGACACGGTCGCTCACACCCGGTGGTGCACTGGAATACCCAGAAACGATGGCATCGTCCACGGATTTGGGTAATCCGCTGGGTACATGGCGCGCATCCACAACCATAGGATCGAGATTGGGCGCGTGCGCCGTATCGGATTTCAAACCACGCAGACCAGTGTCTCCACTACTGCCGCGCAGCATGGGGGCGTTCGAAGTAGCGCCGGTGCCCGTTGATCCGCGTAGTAGAGAGTCTGACGACCCACCCGATGTGGCTCCAGTGGAACCGCGCAGCGTGCTGGCAGCGGCATTGCGGTCATCGATGAACTTGGCCTGGTTCGCCATTTCTTCCATGCGCCGTTTGTTCTCGGCATTGATGCGCTGCTGTTCGAGTTCGGCCTCGCGCCTGCGCTGCTCTTCGGCACGGCGCGCAGCTTCGGCGGCCTGTGCGCGACGCACGGCTGCCCCATTATCGTAATCCGAGTTCCCCGAGGAGTTAGAGTTGTTTGGCGGTGGCGTATTTGTGCAAACAGCGCCATAGCAGTAACAAGGCCCAGTCCCATCGCAATTCGCTAGAGCAAATTCAGGGAGGACGAGCACAATCAGAAATCCTAATAAAATACGTTTAAACATAAACGCTATCTCCTGTTCTATGGTCCCTACCAAGTACCTACTTTTAACCGGCACAAGGGCGGATGTAACAAAGCCAGGTAATCCACTCTCCAACAAGCTAGACGTGGTATTGACACAGAGAAGCGTAATCCGCCGAATAATGCCCAATTCATCGAAACGATATGCGGGTGCATCCCATACTATGCAGGCTATTGTCTTTTTAATGTCATCTGATTTGTGCCGCCAAAATCGCACCTAGGAAGCCTATAGGACATTTCTTCATAATGAATTGTCTGCTTATCGGGACCAATTGTTGGACTTACAGCAACCCACGTTCCGCCGCCTGGGCAAACAAAGCGTGAATCAGCAATTATGTGCCATGATTCCCATTTGATTTCTCCTGGCTCTTTGATAGTCGCGCGAAGAAAAATCCCGCCGGGAAACGATGTACTAGGTGTGTCGTAAGCAAATTCAATCGCGTTTCCGTTCTTCACAGCATGGATGCTGGTCCAGCCGGGATCAGTCCGTGAATCCGTGCAGGTGTTAACGTTATATTGCGGCATGTCCAGGCATTCTTGCTTTTTCCACTGACCTAATAGCCACCCATACTTGGCTTCTTCAGCGCGTGCCACCGCTTCTTGTTCAGACTTTTCCTTTTTCTGCTTTTCGCTCTTGGCCTCCAGCGCATAGACCTTGTCCTGCGCGGCGCGCGCTTCCGACCCTTCGGGGTTGGCGAGTATGGAGAACTTCAGGTTCTGGATCGCTTCTGGATATTGCTGCTTGAGTTCAAGCGCGGAAGCGAGATCGAAGTAAGCATCGGACCACCACGGGGCCAACAGCAACGCTTGCCGATATTCTTGTATCGGGAGGTCATAGTCCTCGGGACTTTTGGCGTCCTTTTGCAGCGTGACCGCCTTCACGAAATGCCGCCGCGCTTCCTCCGGCATCGCCGGCGCCGGCTTGAGTTTTTGTGCGAGGTTGATGGTTTTTTCGCGTAGCGCGCTGTCGGACGGGTTCTTCTGCAATTGCGCGACCATCTGTTTCAACTGCTCACGCGGAGATTCCGCGTAAACAGCATTCATCAACATCAATACCCCGAACATCAGCGCCAGTAATTTCATTGTGAATTTCATGTGAATCCCCTTGCTGAACGTTAAGGATCGTTTCGCACCATTCCAATCCAATAGGCTGCGCATCAGCGCAGTCGCGGGTTATTCGTGCGTCAGCGTATATGGATCTTGTCCAGACGGGGCACAGGTTCCATAGAACCGTCTATTTTGTGCGTACTCGATTGTGTGACGGTCGCTACTGATGACCAGATTAATCGGCGACCAACTTACTGGACATCCAGGAGTCTCGTCACTTCTACCTTCCCAGACTATCTTGCCGGATGGAGAGACAGTTCCTCGAATAAAGCCGCTCGCCTCAGCGTAATCGACTGAAAATGGGTAGTCCTTTCCTCCATGATGAAGCGTACCTTGAATTAACTTGAACTCGACTTGATTGCCTTCTTTTTTCGCTAAGATGAAACCATCTTCGGTGCTGTTGCCCGATCCATTCATAACGAAACTCCATCGTCCCAGCAGCCACCCGAACTTTGCCTCCTCGGCACGCGCTGCTGCTTCTTGCTCTGACTTTTCCTTCGTCAGTTTTTCCTGCTTGTCCTCCAGCACATAACTGTAGTCTTGAGCTTTGCGCGCATCATCTGCCGATGGGCCGGTGAGCACGAAAAACTTGAGTGATTGGATCGCACGGCCGTAGTCCTGCCGCATCTCCTGTGCCTTGGCAAGGTTGAAATAGGGATCCCCCCACCACGGGGCAATCAACAGTGCTTCTTCGTAACGTTGCACCGCACGTGCGTAGTCATCCTGGCCTTTCGCTTCGCTGAAGGCGGTGTTGCCGCGCACGAATGAACGCCGCGCCTCCTCCGGTATGACGGGAGCCGGCTTGAGCCCCCGAGCCAACTTGATGATCTTTTCGCGCAGTGCATAGTCGGTGGGGGACTTCTGCAATTGCGCGGCCATCTGTTTGAGTTGCTCACGCGGGGATTCGGCGATGGCGGCATTCGCCAGCATCAGCGCCCCGAATACCAGAAACCAGAATTTCATTATGGGCTTCATGCTGAACCTCCCTACCTCCCTTACCGTGTTTAGGGAACTCTGATTTTTTTCATAAATTTAGGGCGCGCCCTGCGTACCGACCAAATCGAATTATCCAGAGTCTTATTCGACTTGAGCAGTTCAAAACATCCGGCGCATTACGCCATGCTCATGCACCCAACCGATCTGCTCAGAGAAGCCTCTGAACTAAACCGGATAAAACGTTTTCTTCATCGCCTCGAGGTCGGGAATGGCGAGTACCTTGTCACCGAGCTTGATGCCGGCGGCGATATAGGGCGAGTCCGGCAACTCGGCCTGACCGGCCGCCGGCTGGGAACCGTCGAGTATCTGCGGGCGTGGTTCGGAAGCCACCAGCAAACCGTAGAACTCCCAGTCGCGACGCCCGCTCATAGGATAAAAGATCACGATCTTGGACTCTGTGCCGTGCTCCGGGGCATCGGCCCCGATCAGTGTCTCGAACGACACCACCGGCACCGCGAGCGTGCGCCAGCCGATCACGCCATGCAGCCAGGGCTGCCCGAAAGGCACGGGTGTCACCAACGATGGATTGATCACCTCCGCCACCACGGCGCTTGGAATAAGCAGTGGAATACTCTGCAACGGAAGTTCCAGAGTATGCAGGCGAGCGCTCTGGCGTGGTTTCATGACTACGCCCCCAGACTTTGCAGATAGGTAATGAGCGCCTTGGGGTCCAGGATCAGCGCGACCTGCTTACCGCTCAACCACGCGCCGGAAAACAGATGGCCGCTGCGTGTCAGCGGTAAACCGAGTGGAACGAATGGCACCACCTGGGTTTCCGTGCGCGGCAGCAATTCCACTTCGTCAGCAATCAACCCCACCGCCTGCGGCTTGGCGTCCAGAAAAACCGCGCGCTGCCAATTCTGGCGGCGTACCGGCTTGAGCAGGGCATCCAGGCAATACGCCGGGATACGTTCGGTTCGCATCGCGCGCCAGGCCGCCACGTTGCCCTCGGGGGCCTTGTTGGTCACAAGATTGTCCCGCTGTTCAATGGTAAACGTCGTGGTGCTGGGAAGCAGGTACGTCGCTTCCCCCAGGCGCAGGCGCAGGTACTGATTCAAGTCAGCCAAGGATGGTTCTCCCCGATTCGCGAAATATCCCTGTCTCGGGAAGACACGGATGAGCACCAGCGCTGGCCCACGTCATGATGCCCTGCCCTTAGCCAGCAGGGTGTCGATGTTCTTGAAGAGATCGTCCTCCTGATACGGCTTGCTCATATACATGTCGACGCCCAAATCGAACGCCTTATCCCGGTGCTTGGTGCCGGCACGCGAGGTAATCATGATGATCGGGATGTGCTTGAGGCTGGCGTCGGAACGCACGCGGGTAGTCAATTCGTAGCCGTCCATGCGCGGCATTTCGATGTCGACCAACATCACATCGGGAATACGGTCACGCAGCTGTTCGACCGCGTCCATACCGTCCTTGGCGACCATCACATCCATACCGCTCTTCTGCAAATGCCGGCTGGTGATCTTGCGCACGGTCAGTGAATCGTCCACCACCATGATCAGCGGACGTTCGCGCACTTCCTGGGCCGGCTTGGCCTCGGTGCGATGCTCGAAATAAATGACGTCGTCGCGGTACCAGAGTCCAGGAACGTCCAGGATCAGAATCACCCGGCCGTCACCGAGAATAGTGGCGCCGGCGATGCCCTTGATCTCGCTCAACTGCGGACCGAGCGCCTTGATGACCACTTCGCGCGTGCCGCCTAGACCGTCGATCTGGATAGCCACTTCGCGCGTACCGGTACGTGCTATCAGCACCGGTACCTTGCGCTCATTGCGCGGCTGCGAGGAAATCCCGAAACGGCTGCCAAGGTGCATGAAGGGATAAACCTGGTCATGATGATTCAGTAACGGGTTCTTGCCCATCGACAGGCTGTGTAGTTTGTTCACCGGGAACTCGATGATGTTCACCACGGAGGCCAGGGGGATGGCGAACATCTGCTCGCCGACAAAAATCATGAGCGCCTGGGCGATCGACAGTGTCAGCGGCAGGCGAATAATGAAGGTCGTGCCGACACCGCGCTCGGAGTCCACCGCCATGCTGCCACCCAGCTGCTTGACCTCGTTGTGCACCACGTCCATACCAACGCCGCGGCCGGAAAGCTGGGTAACCTGTTCAGCCGTTGAGAAACCGGACATGAGAATGAACTGAATCAGCTCCTCTTCAGACAGAGCCGCGTCCTTGGGCATGAGTCCGCGTTCGATGGCCTTGCGGCGAATCGCCTCGATGTTGAGGCCGGCGCCGTCGTCCGAGAAACGGATAACGACTTCACTGCCTTCCTGGGTGCTCACGATCGAGATGCGACCAAGCGTCGGCTTGCCCTTCTTTTTACGTTCGGCCTCGGGCTCGATACCGTGGTCGATACTGTTACGGATCATGTGTTCGAACGGGCCGATCATGCGATCGAGCACGTTACGATCGACCTCCACCTCGGCACCTTCGAGATACAACTCGACGTGCTTGCCCACTTCACGTGCGGTACTGCGCACGATATGCCGCAGACGTGCCGCCTGGGTGGAGATGCTCACCATACGGGTGCGCATCAAGCCCTCTTGCAGATCGGTATTGATGCGCGCCTGTTGCTGCAATACCGCCTCGGCCTCGCCCACGAAATTACCCAAACTGTTCTGGATCGTACCCAGATCGTGCAGGCTTTCCGCCAGACTGCGTGAGAGCTGTTGCAGACGGCTGAAACGGTCAAATTCGAGCGGATCGAAATCAGCAGCGCCTCCGCCTTCGGCGTTGTCCTGTTCCGTGCGGTAGAGAATCTGCGATTCGGACTGGATTTCCAGCTCGCGGATCTGCTCGCGGAAACGCGTGATGTTGCGGGACAGCTCACCCATGTTGTCGCGAAAACTGTAAATCTGCTGTTCCATGCGTGAGCGCGAAATACTCACCTCACCGGCATAATTCACGAGGTCGTTCAGCAAATTCGTATTCACGCGTACCTGGCCACGGCGCTCCATCTTCTCCGGCCACTGCTTGTCCTCCGTCTCGGGAAGATCGCGACGCACATCCGGCGCTTCCTCGGCTTGTTCCGCGGTCGTCTCCCTCGTCGGAGTCGCCGCCACCGGTGCAACCGCCGATAGCATATCTTTTTCAGCCGGCGCCACGGCCTCGGGAGTTACGGTGGCTTCTGTGGGCAATGCCGCGTCCGGTGCCGGCTTCGACGCGGTCGCCGGCGAGGGGGCCACCGGCAGGGGCTGGCCGGAGGCGAGCGCGACAAGCCTGGCGTTAAGTTGCTGGGTACTGGGGACGGGCTGGCCGCTTTGCGCATGATTCAGCATCGTGACCAGCATGTCGTGCGCCTCGTCCAACAGATCAAACAGTTCGGCGACGGCCGAGAGCTTGCCGTCTTCCACGTTCTTGAGCAGTGTTTCCGTATTGTGACTCAGATTACCTATACTCATGGCGCCGGCCATGCGCGCGCCGCCCTTGAGCGTGTGCAATGCCCGCTTGAGTTCCTGCACCACGGGACGATCATCCGGCCGGCCACGCCAACGCGTCAGTGATTCTTCAATAGTATTCAGAATATCACCGGCTTCCTCCAGGAAGATTTCGAGCAACTCCGGATCGATCTGCTCGGTAATGGCTTCCTCCGGTTCGGGCGCAACGCTGACCACCTTCACTGGTTGCTTTATGGCGCGTGGCCCCGATACCGGCGCGGCCACGACCAGCACAGGCTGCTCCACCGGTGACACGGCTGCTTCGATCTCATCTTCCGCTCCCGCCGTCGAGACCTCCACGGGTGGAGTCTGGTATTCAGTAGCGGATTCCGGCTGCACCACATGGACATTCTCCACACGCAAGTCGTGTGTGAGTTCGACGAACTGCTGGCGCAGCTCGCCGGAAGAAGTGGCGCCGCTGTTCAGCAGCTCCACCAAACCGGCCACGGCAACCTCGAAGCGACTGGCCAACGACAGATACGTTTCGCTTAGCGGCAGATTCTGGGTTTTCAATGCATGCAACAGTTTCTCCATTTCCGCGCAGGTTTCGGACATAACCTGCAAACCGAGGGAACGTGCGTTGCCTTGCAGCGTATGCGTGGAACGGAAAAAGCCATCGGAAACCAGGGAAACACCACCGCTCTTGCGACAGGCCGCAATCTCCTGACGGATGTTGGCCAGATTCCCGCGAGCCTCGTTCGTGAAAATCTCGAGCAGAGTACCGTCGAGTTTCGGCAAATCCGCCACCGGGGCCGCCTTGGTGGCCGCGTTTTGCGGTGCAGCTGCCGGGGCCGCACCGGACTGGGCGAGGGCGTTGGCGCGTTCACGCAAGGATTCGGAATCGACGCCGTGCGCCGGCCCGCCAGCAAGGGTATCCACCATCGCGGGCATGACATCCTGGGTCTGTTGCAGAAATTCGATCATCACGGGTGATGGCACGGCCTTGCCATCACGCACCTTGTTCAGCATGTTTTCCACCGCCCACGCGAGTTCTGCAATTTCGGATGCGCCCACCATGCGGCCGCTGCCCTTGATGGTGTGGTAGCCGCGTCGCAGTTCGGTCAAGGCGTTCTGGTTGTCGGTATTCTCACGCCAGGAAACAAATTTACCTTTAATATTCTCGAGCACCTCGCGCGCATCCTCGACGAAGATCTGCATGATCTCTTCGTCGAATGCCTGTTCTTCGGCATTTTTCGGCTTCTCGCGAGCGGCCGGCGGTGGTGGTGACAGCTCCAGCTTCGTCGCAACGACAGGGGGTTTTGCCTCCACGGCCTCTGCTTCCACCGGTGCGGGCGACTCATCGGGCAAAGGCGAGGCCGTTCTGACTGCCATACGCCGGCCAGCCAAAACCGACATGGCGGTAAATGATTGCTTCAGCGTATCCACGATTACCGGCGACAGCTGCATCGGATCCTGCGTGACGAGCCGCAGCAGGTGATTCATCTCGGCGCTGATTTTTTCAATTTTTTCCTGTCCCTGCTCCTGAGCCAGGCGCGTGAGCTGCCCGAGCTGCTGCTGCATGACATCCAATGATTCCTGACTCTCGGTATTATCGAGCCAAGCCTCGAGGCTCGAACGCAAATGTTCGATTAGCAGGGTCGGATCAGGCTGCTGGCCATGCCCCCCGCCCACGGCGAGGTTCATCTCATGCAGGGCTGCCTCCACCAACGACTCGAGGTTCTGCCGGCCGGCGCGCAACCCTTCGACATAGGCCCCAATGGTTCCGATGCAGACCGCCAGACTGTCCATGATGCTGCTGTCGGCACCCAAACGACCATCGCGGATTTCCTGGATGCGTCGCTTCGTTTCTTCGACCAGCTCCGCGGCGCGGGCCTGACCCAGAATCTGCATCGCTCCCAGGATTTGCGAGAGCAGAGATGGCACCTCATCAAGCAGGGACAGGCGTGCGGTATCGGCGGCAAATCCTTCCAGCGCCTCTTCGATCTTCGCCAGATTGATGCCCACTTCGCCAGCGACCACGCCCACCAATTGCCGGAAATCGGATTCGGACAACTCGGCGTCAGACACCTCGATCCCGCCCGTGTGCGGCATGCCATCCTCGGGCGAATGCAGGGAATGGAGACGGTAGGTTGCCTCCTCGATTTGTTTCTTCCATTCTGCGGGTGAACGACTAATGTCGCGCGTGCTGCTCTCCATCATCAACAACGCCTCGGCCATCGACATCGAAACCGCTTCCGGATTGGCGATCCTGTTCTCCAGAATGGCACGGCAAACCTCGGACAGCTCATCCACCATTGCTTTCATCGGCAGCACACCCAGCATCTCGAGCGTGCCGGACATTTTGCGGAACAATTCGATTAGTGGCTCGAGCGAAACGGAATTTTGGTGTTCCGGGTCGTAATAGGCGGTCATCATGTCCTGCGCCGCCTCGATTTCCTTGCCAAGCGCCGCCGATACTGATTGCAGGGCCTCCGGCGTAGGCATACCGCTCTCACCCGTTTCGTCCGCGTTACCACTGGCCAGAAGAAATTCGAGATCAAACGCACGCTTGATCTGGGTCACTCTGGACCCCGTAGACTTGGTCTGGGCCACTTCCCACAACAAGGCGCGGGTCAATGCTTCGGAAGAAGTGCGCACCAAAGATTTCTCCGCGCCATCGATGACCTTCTTGATCTGCTGATCCAGGCGCGCAAAAAGTTTTTTGCGCTCGGCCGTGACCTCAAGCCCGTTATCCGCCAATGCCTCGATAAATCCACCGGCGACCCAACACAGTTGTTCGATCACGGCCTGGCCGGTCTGCGCCTGAAGCTCGTCAAAAATTACGGCGATCGTGTGTAACGGCTGCTTGTTAGCATTGTCGCGCAACCAGCTAAGCAGGGCGGGCTGGAACGTCCCACGCACCTGCTTCGCCATTTCAGCAAACTCGGCCTCGCCCAGCTTCTCCTTGGACGTCGCGCCCGCCGGTGGGCGCACGGACAGGTCCGGGGAAAAGAGTTCGAGTTCGGAAATAGGTGGAACGTGGTGTGCCGCGCGCAACTCATTCATGAGTGCGAGGTGCTTGAGTGGCGTGTCCGGCTGGCCTATCTGCAACCTAGCCAGATAATCCGGGAGGGTAAGAATAGCCCGCGTCAGGGCGTCGAAAACCCGGTTGTCGACCGCGGCCTTCTCGTCCACGACATCCTGCGCCAATGCCTCCGTCTCTTTGGCGAGCATGGCGGCGCCGTCCAGTTCCACCATCAGCAGCGTGCCCACGACCTGGTGCAGGTGGGTCACACAGAAACGCAGACGGGTTTTGTCGGTGGGATTTTCGGCGAACGTCTCCAGCGCGAGACGCGCCTGTTTCAGCGTCTCATCGATTTCATTCTTGACCCAACCCAGCGTGCTTGGGTCAATTTTGCTGTGCGTACTCATTGCAATCGCCACATTGCTCCACCGCGTGTCGCCTCCATGGGAGGCACCATACACTCCGCCGGGCCGCGTCACCCGGGGAAACGTTTAGGCCGGTAACTTGAAACCCGCCACGGAGGCCTGGAGTTCACGCGCCAGATCGGACAACTTGCCGATGGCTTCCGCAGTCTGTCGGCTGCCCGAAGAAGTCATCGTGGTGGTTTCCTGAATCTTCGCCATGTTCCCGGACACATCCGTTGCCGCTTGGGATTGCCGCTGCGCATCTTGTGCGATATTCACAATCAGGCTCGATAACTGTTCTGAGACGGATTCGATTTCGCCCAACGCCTGGCCGGCGGCGTCGGCCAGACGAGTCGCCTGCACCACACCGTTGGTGGCCTGTTCCATCGACGCCACGGCTTCGTTGGTATCGGCCTGAATGGTTTTCACGAGTTCGGCGATCTGCTTGGTTGCCTCGGCCGAGCGTTCGGCCAAGCGCTGCACTTCGTCCGCGACCACCGCGAAACCGCGTCCTGCCTCACCCGCCATGGCCGCTTGAATGGCCGCGTTCAGCGACAGGATGTTCGTTTGTTCGGCAATGTCATTGATGAGTTCGACGATTTCACCGATCTGCTGCGAGGATTCGCCGAGGCGCTTGATGCGCTTTGCGGTTTCCTGAATTTGCTCACGCATGCCGTCCATGCCCTTGATCGTGTCCTGCACGGCCACGGCGCCGCGTTTGGCGGTGGCCACCGAACCTTGCGCCACTTCGGCGGAACGTTCGGCACTCTTGGACATGTCCTGCATCGACCGGGCCATGGCAGTCACCTTGTTCGTGGCCTCGGTGATCTGGGCCGCCTGCCGCAACGCGGCTTCGGTCAGATCGGTCGCCGTCTGCCGGCTGTGCTCGGAAGCCACGGCCACCTGTTGCGCCGCCGTCTTGATGCGATGTACCAGGTTGCGCATTTCACGCACGGCGTAGTTGATCGAGTCCGCAATGGCGCCGGTGATCTGTTCGGTTACTTCCGGCTGAATGGTCAGGTCACCGTCGGCGAGGTCGCCCATTTCATCGAGCAGTTTCAAAATAGCGTCCTGGCTTTGGCGGTTCTGTTCAGCGCTGATCTGGGCGCGGTCACGCGCGTCCACCACCAGTTTGCGGGCCAGGAGAAACAGGAACAGCACGGTGGCAAAGCCGGCGATGAAGATCGCCGTACGGATGCCCGCACGCTCCTTGCCGAGATTCTGGTATGCCTCGACCAGTTCCCGCGCCTTCTTCAGCAACGGATCGCTCTGCTCAAACACTGTCTGGCTCGCGCGTTGCGATACAAACAATTCGGCGGCATTACCGAGAATGCCTTCGACGTGGTTGTTGATTTCTCCGAAGATCTCGCCGGCCTCATCCAGCTTGGCACGCACTGTGGGTGATGCGTTCTTGCGCAGCTTTTCATCAGATTCCTTGAAGAGCTTGGCATCCTTGCCGAACTGGGCGGCGGCCACCGCCGCTTCGCTACCACCCTGAGCGAACAGGTTCACATCCTTGGCAATGCGTTGGCTCAACATGCCCTGGCGGCTGGCAAGATACAGCTGATCCTGCTTCAGGCCGGACTTTCCGCCCAGCTCCACGACCTCATCGGAAACCGCGAGCAATAGCGGGCTCATCTGGTTGATGGCCATCACGGAGTCATGCATGTTGAACAAGGTCTTTTCAAGACCGAGAATCTGGTCGACCTGTGCGCGCAGGCCTTCGCTCTTCTTGGGTGACCACATCTTGATAACCGCATCCAGTACGGGGGCCACTTCCAGCGGGCTGGGCGCAACACCTTGTTCAGGACTGCCGTTGAGCAGACCATTCACGATATTGTCGAACCGGTCACGTGACTCTTTCAGAGTCTTAAACGCTGTTGGCTGTCCCACCACCGCCTCACGTGCATCCTTGGCCACACGCTGGGACAACATCAACAGCTGTGACGATTGTTCAATATATTTCGATTCGCGGTCGGACCGCTGGGCATTGACTGCCAGCAACCAGATCATGGCGACCATGGCGAGCACCATGCCACCGAGAAGAAACGACAGACCGCCGAACAGGTTCTTGATGTTCCCCGACAAGAGGGCGAACTTTGGTTTTCCGACGTTCAGAAATTCGCTCTCCGCCGACGATGACGCACCGTCATTCGACAGATCAATAATGTCTTCCGACGGTTGATCCAGGCCTTCCTTTATTGCTCTTGCCATATATTCCACCTCATCTCAATTCGCGGATTCTTGACGTTACTGCTTTCCATGTGTCTCACCGTCACCATGACGGTTTCAGGCGGCGACGTGCCGGAAGGAGGGGTTCTCCGCCAAGGACTTGATATCAAACACCCCCCAAAGCACGTTGTCGCGCAAAAAAGCGTGGCTCAACTGCACCACGATGGGATCGTCCAGCCCGGACAGATCCTGACGCTCCAGCTCTTCATCGAAGTGCTTGAGTCCCAGCACCTCGTTCACCAGCAACCCCGTATTCAGGCCCGGGACGCTGATGATCAGAAGCCTGGCCTTGTCGTCGAGAAAAACCGACGGCTTACCAAAGTACTCCGACAGATCGACGATCGTGATCAGGTTGCCGCGCACATTGGCGACACCCTTGAGCCATGACTTCACACCCGGCACCGGAGTCATCGATGGGGGCGGCAGAATTTCCAGCACATGATCGAGCGGGGCCACTAACGACAGATCGCCCAAACGAAAACCCACCCCGGACCACAGGACCGCCGTTTCCACCTCCTGCGGCAGGCTGGGAGAGTTTTGCATACTCTCCTGCTGCATCCGGCGCAACAGTTCAAACGGGTCCTCTCGAGTTTGTGCCATGGCCTACAACGTCTTGATCTTTTCCATCAATATCTTTTCGCCGATCGGTTTCACGATGTAATCTTTCGCACCCTGGCGCATACCCCAAGCCTTGTCGGTCTCCTGTCCCTTTGTGGAACACACGATGACAGGAATCGATGCCGTCTCCGGGTCTTTGGATAACGCGCGCGTGGCCTCAAAGCCGCTCATTCCCGGCATGACGATATCCATGAGCACGAGATCCGGCTTCTCCTTCTTGGTTTTGGCAATGCCTTCTTCCCCGCTGGAAGCCGTGGCCACCGTAAAACCGTTTTTCTTGAGCATCTCACTCAGCAGATGGGTATCCGTCGCCGAGTCATCCACAATCAGAATATTTTTAATGGCCATATGACTGCTCCAAACGTTGGTTTTTTAAATTCCTTTGTCTTCGTGTCACCGGCGGTGCGCACGCCTAATGCACATATTTGTTAATCACATCAATCAACTCTTCCTGGGTAAACGGTTTGTTGACATGCTCTTCCGAACCGGCGATGCGTCCACGCGCCCGGTCAAAAAGACCGTCCTTACTCGACAGCATGATGACGGGCGTATCCCTGAACCGCTTGTTGTTTTTGATCAGCTGGCATGTCTGGTAACCATCCAGACGCGGCATCATGATATCGACGAAAATGATGTCCGGCAGATTGTCGGTGATCATCGACATGGCCTCGAAACCGTCGGCCGCGGTGAAGACCTCATAACCGGCCTTCTTGAGCAACGCCTCGGCCGTGCGCCGGATGGTGTTGCTGTCATCAATGATCATCACTTTGATACTCACGTGATCCACCCTCGCCGATACTGTGCTGGTCATAAACGATTGCCCGCCTGGACGCGATACCACGCCCTTTTATGAGGTAATTTATGCAAATATCTTCCTATTACAATGATTTCGTAGCACAAAGAATACGTAAAATCCACGGCATTTAGGCCGGCGCTCACCCGATTACCTGAATATAGTCCATATCTTGGAACACCGTGATGGCTATCACCCAGCGCCGAACAATCCCACGTTCGATACCCAGATGCACCAAAAACAAGGTGTTGTCAGCATGAATCATGCCAGATTATGGCAATCGACTTGGCCTTCCAGGGACCAATTGGGCTACCATGGGGTCCCAATCCGATAGAAACCAGGGAATCATGGGCAACCCATATCGGCCTGCCGTACCACACCTGACCACGGCCCTGACCGGGCCGTTGCAGAAAATCGAATCGCACCTGCTGACCTATCAGCCCAGCATCGAGCGCTGGTTCCGCTCCCAGTGGCAGCAGTCCCCAGCCCCGTTCTACGGCTCCGTCGATCTGCGCAACGCCGGTTTCAAGCTCGCCCCGGTGGACACCAACCTGTTCCCAGCCGGTTTCAATAATCTCAATCCGGCCTTTCTCTCGCTGTCAGTCCAGGCGGTCCAGGCCGCCATCGAGAAAATCTGCCCCAGCGCCGGTGGCGTGTTGGTGATTCCGGAAAATCACACGCGCAACATGTTCTACTTTGAAAGCCTGGCGGGGCTGGTGGAGATACTGACCATGGCCGGCCTGAATGTACGCATCGGTTCACTGCTGCCTGATCTGCATGAGCCACGCACCATTGAACTGGCCTCGGGCCGTTCGGTCACGCTGGAACCACTGATCCGCACGGGCAACAAGGTCAGCGTCAACGATTTTAATCCCTGTTTTGTATTGCTCAACAACGACCTCTCCAGCGGCCCGCCACCGATTCTGGAAAACCTCGAACAACCGGTGATCCCGCCGCTGTCACTCGGATGGTGGAAACGCCTCAAGTCTTCGCATTTCGCCCACTATCACCGTGTGGCCACGGAGCTTGCCGGGTTGGTGCACATCGACCCCTGGCTCATCAATCCGATTTTCCGCAAGTGCGGGAAAATCGATTTCCAAAAGCATACCGGTGAGGAATGTCTCGCCAGCAACGTCGAGGAAGTGCTGGAAGGGATGCGCGCCAAATATCGCGAATACGGTATCGACCAGGAACCCTTCGTGATCGTCAAGGCGGACGCCGGTACCTACGGTATGGCGATCATGACGGTGAAAAGCCCGGATGAGGTGCTCGGCCTTAACCGCAAACAGCGGACCAAAATGGCGCATCTCAAGGAAGGCCAAGCCGTCACCGATGTGATGGTCCAGGAGGGCGTGTACACCTTTGAAACCTGGGAAGCCAAGAACGCGGTTGCGGAACCGGTGGTCTATATGATCGACCGTTTCGTCGTCGGCGGATTTTACCGCGTGCACACGGAACGCGGACCCGACGAAAACCTGAACGCCCCGGGAATGCGCTTTGAACCGCTCGCCTTCGCCGGCCCCTGCTGCTATCCCGATCCTTATCAGGCACCGGACAGCAATCCAAACCGCTTCTATGCCTATGGCGTGATTGCCCGACTGGCGCTGCTCGCCGCGGCACGGGAACTCGTGGATGCTGCTAAAACCGCGGCGGCCAAGGAAACGCAAATGCCACCAGCCATGAGCATCGGCACACACGAATAACACTAGCGATATATGACCCGTCTCGGTGTCGTCATGGATCCCATCGGGTCCATTAACATAAAGAAGGATTCCACCTTCGCCATGCTGTTGGAAGCCCAGGCACGCGGCTGGGAAATCCACTACCTAGAATTGGGTGACCTGTTTCTGCGCGATGGCACCGCCTGCGCCCGCCGCCGTTCCCTCAGGGTGTTCGAAGATTCCAGCCGTTGGTTTGAATTCGGCCCCGAGGCCACCGGCGTTCTGTCAGAGCTGGATGTGATCCTCATGCGCAAAGATCCGCCGTTTGACATGGAGTATGTCTACGCGACCTATTTACTGGAGCAGGCCGAAGCCGCGGGGGTACTCGTGGTGAATAAACCGCGCAGCCTGCGCGATGCCAATGAAAAGCTCTTTACCATTTGGTTTCCGCAGTGCACACCACCGACGCTGGTCACGCGCCGCGCGGCGCTGATCCATCACTTTCTGGCCGAGCACCAGGACATCATCCTGAAACCCCTGGATGGCATGGGCGGTGCATCGGTGTTTCGTCTACGTCGGGATGATCCCAATGTGAATGTCGTGCTGGAAACCCTGACCCACAAGGAAACACGTTATGCTATGGCCCAGCGTTTCATCCCTGAAATCACGCAGGGTGACAAACGTATCCTGATGATCGATGGCGAACCCATTCCCTATGCGCTGGCGCGCATCCCGGCCGCGGGCGAAACCCGCGGCAACCTCGCCGCCGGCGCCACGGGGGTGGGGGTGCCCTTGAGCGACCGCGACCGCTGGATTTGCCACGAGGTCGGCCCGGCACTGCGTGAGCGGGGGCTGCTGTTTGTGGGGCTCGACGTCATCGGCGACTACCTCACAGAAATCAACGTCACCAGCCCCACCTGCATCCGGGAACTCGACAAGCGTTATGGACTCCATATCAGTGCCCAGCTGCTGGATGTCATCGCGAAACGACTCAAGCGCTGAAAAGCGGCTCCGGCGGTTCCGATTAAGATATAATCGGTTTATCGCAGCAAAAGAATACCGTCCGTTACAGATCGCATGACTGCCGCCACAATGTCCGGCTTCTCTCAAAATGACCGCCTTGGTGTCAGTGTATTCGGATCGTTTCTCATACACATGGTCATCATTTTGGGCGTCACCTTCACCGTCCCCAAGCTGCGCGATTTGCCGGGGCTGCCCACACTGGAAATCACGTTGGTACAAACCCAAAGCGACAAGCGTCCCAAGGACGCGGAATTTCTGGCGCAGGCAAACCAGGACGGGGGTGGCGACAGCGACGCCTCGGAGATCGCCAAGAATCCGCTGCCGGTGCGTGAGATCAGCCGCACCAACCGCGATTACCCGACCTTCCAGTCCGCCCCGCAACACGAGGTGAAGTCGCGGCGCGAGATAAAAGAGCTGCTCACCCAGGAATCGTCCAAAAAGACCCAGGTGCTGGAATCCCAACCAGACCAGAAGGAACTGCAATTGCAGCCGTCCAACCTCGGGCTCATGGCACGCTCCGAAACCCATGAGGAACGCGCCCGCCTCAACGCCGAAATCAGCCGCGAATGGCAGGAGTACCAAAAACGTCCGCGGCGCATGTTTCTCAACGCGCGCACCCAGGAATATAAGTATGCGGCCTATATGGATGCGTGGCGCGCCAAGGTCGAGCGTGTGGGCAACCTGAATTACCCGGAAGAGGCGAAGCGCCGTCGCCTCACGGGCAACCTGGTGCTCGACGTAGCGCTGAATGTTGACGGGAGTATCAACAACATTTCCGTGCGGCGTTCGTCGGGACAGAAAACCCTGGACGATGCCGCGATGCGCATCGTCGAACTGGCGGCGCCGTTCGCGCCATTTCCGCCCGAGATTCGGGCGGACATCGATGTGCTGCACATTACACGCACCTGGAAGTTCAATGAAACACTGATGACCAGCGAAAACTAATACCATGAAAGAGGAAATCGTTTCCCTGGCGAATCATTTTCTGATCGCCATGCCCAGCCTGGGCGACCCGAACTTTTCGCGCAGCGTGACATTGATCTGCGAGCATTCCAGCGACGGTGCCATGGGGGTTGTTATCAATCGTCTCACCGACCTGCGCCTGCGTGACATCCTCGCGCAACTGGAAATCGACGCGAGCAAGTCGGAACATGCGGACACGATGGTTTTTCTCGGCGGACCGGTGCAGAACAACCGCGGCTTTGTGTTACACGAACCGCTTGGCAGCTGGGAATCCACCCTGCTGGTCACCGAAACCCTGGGGGTCTCCACGTCACGTGACATCCTGGAAGCCATTGCCCTGAACCGCGGACCGGAAAAATTTCTCGTGGCGCTGGGATACGCCGGATGGGGCGCTGGCCAGCTCGAACACGAAATCACCCAGAACTCCTGGCTCAACAGCCCTGCCGACCACAAGATCCTGTTCGACATGCCGGTGGAGAGCCGCTGGAAAGCGGCGGCCCAGCTTGTCGGGGTGGACCTCAACACCCTCTCCGGTGAGACAGGGCACGCTTGATCGGTCACGCATAGCCATGGCAGATCCCAAAAAGGCGGCAACCTTTCTCGCCTTCGATTACGGGAAAAAATACATTGGCGTGGCTGTCGGGAGCCATTTTTCACGTCTGGCGGAGCCGTTGACCACCCTGCGCGGGTCCGCCGAAAACCCGGACTGGATACGTCTTTCGCGCCTGATCGAGGAATGGAAGCCGGATGCCCTCGTGGTCGGACTTCCGCTCAACATGGACGGCAGTACCAACCCCATGACCCGGGCGGCACGGGCGTTTGGACAACGCCTGCAGGACCGCTACAATCTGCCAGTACATATGGTGGACGAACGCCTGTCGACACAAATCGCCCGCGAGATTCTGAACGAGGCCGGCGTTCCCATGAAACGGCACAAAGCCAAGCTGGACCAGATCGCGGCCCAGACCATTCTGCAGGCCTTCCTGAACGAACTCCCCGGAGCGGAATCATGACCGTCACGGTTAATGTCGAGGCAGCGCTCAAACACATGACCGAGGACCTACGTCCCTCGCTCGCGCGCGAGCCGTTCATGATTGGCATCTACACCGGCGGCACCTGGGTGGCCGAACACCTGCATCGCGCCCTCGGTCTCAAGGAACCGCTCGGCACCCTCGACATCTCTTTTTATCGCGACGATTTCACGCGCATCGGCATGAACCCGCAGGTCAAGGTCTCGAACCTGCCCGTCAATGTGGAAGGCCGGCATGTGATTCTCGTGGACGACGTCCTGCACACGGGCCGCACCATCCGCGCCGCCATGAATGAAATCTTCGATTATGGCCGCCCGGCGTCGGTATTGCTTGCCGTCCTCATTGAGCGCCCGGGGCGCGAACTGCCGATTGAGGCCGGGGTGGTCGGCCAGCACATGAAGCTCGGAAAGCACCAGCATGTTAAACTCACGGGACCAGAAAAATTAGAACTCAAGGTTCAGGAGGTCAGTGGGTGACAGACGACCTGCAATTTGATGGCCAAGGGCACCTGCGCCATCTGCTTACTATTGAAGGACTGTCCCGTCAAACCATTCTCGAAATTCTCGATATCGCCGAATCCTTCATCACCGTCGGCGAGCGCGAAATCAAAAAAGTCCCATTGGCGCGCGGCAAGACCGTCGTCAACCTCTTCTTCGAATCCAGCACCCGTACCCGCACCACCTTCGAGATCGCCGCCAAGCGGCTCTCGGCAGACGTCATCAACCTCAACGTCAGCGCCTCCAGCACCAGCAAAGGCGAGACCCTACTCGACACCATTCGCAACCTCGAGGCGATGCACACCGATCTCTTCGTCGTGCGCCACAGCGAATCCGGAGCCGCCCACCTGATCGCGCGCCATGTCCCGTCGCACGTGCACATCATCAACGCCGGCGACGGGCGCCACGCGCACCCCACGCAGGCGCTGCTCGATGTGTTTACCATTCGCCGCCACAAAGGTGCGTTCGACAAGCTCAAGGTCGCCATCGTCGGTGACATCCTGCACTCGCGCGTGGCACGCTCGCAGATCCACGCGCTTACCACGCTCGGTGTTGCCGAACTGCGTGTGATCGCGCCCAAGACGCTGTTACCCACGGCCGTGGAAAAACTTGGCGTGCGCGCCTTCACCAACATGGAAGATGGTCTCGAGGGAGTCGATGTCGTCATGATGCTGCGCCTGCAGCGCGAACGCATGCAGGGCGGACATATCCCGAGTGAACAGGAATACTTCAACCTCTATGGGCTAACACCGGCCAAACTCGACTTCGCCGCGAAAGACGCTATTGTCATGCATCCGGGACCGATGAACCGCGGGCTGGAAATCGACTCTGCGGTCGCGGACGGCGCCCAATCCGTAATCCTGCCGCAGGTCACCTACGGCATCGCGGTGCGCATGGCGGTGATGGCGCTCATCATGGGTGGGCACGCGGAACCGGTCGCAGGGAGACGCAAAGAATGAGCCTTCACATCAAAGGCGGTCGCCTGATCGATCCGGCCAACAAGACCGATGGTAAAAAAGACATCTATATCGACGATGAAGGATTTGTCGTCGGGGTCGGAAAAGCACCGGATGGCTTCAAACCCTCCGGCACGCTCGATGTCACCGGCAAGATCGTTTGCCCGGGATTGGTGGATCTACGCGCGCGGTTGCGTGAACCGGGCCTGGAATACAAGGCCACCATCGAGTCCGAGTTGCGCGCCGCCGTGGCCGCGGGCATTACCACACTCTCCTGCCCGCCGGATTCCAACCCCGTCATCGAGACGCCCGCCATGGCGCAAATGATCCAGTCGCGCGCCTGGCGCTTCGGGCTCACCTTCATCCATCCGCTCGGCGCGCTCACGCGCGGTCTGGAAGGCAAACTGCTCGCCGACATGGAGGCGCTGGATGACGCCGGGTGCGTCGGTTTCACCAATGGGTTTGAGCCGGTGAAGGACACGCTCGTCATGCGCCGCGCTTTGGAGTATGCCGCCACCTTCGATCTCACCGTGTTCCTGCATGCAGAAGACCCATGGCTGCGCAACGGTGGCTGTGTGCACGAAGGTGAGGTTGGCACACGCCTGGGGCTTCCAGGTATCCCCGAGGCGGCCGAAACCGTCGGTGTGGCGCGCGATCTGGCGCTCATCGAACAAACCGGCTGCCGCGCACACTTCTGCAATCTCTCCAGCGCGCGCGCCGTGGCCATGATCGCCGAGGCGCAGAAGCAGGGGCTACCCGTGAGCGCCGACGTCACCGCGCATCATCTGCATCTCACCGAACACGATATCGGTTTCTTCAACACCCAATGCCACGTGCGCCCGCCGCTACGTTCGCAACGCGATCGCGATGGATTGAGACAGGCCCTGAAAAACGGCGTGCTCGGCGCCATCTGCTCCGACCACCAGCCACACGAACCGGACGCCAAACTCGCTCCTTTCGCCGAATCCGAACCGGGCATCTCGGCGCTGGAAACCCTGCTGCCGCTGACGCTCAAACTGGTGGACGAGAAGCTTGTATCGCTGCCGGAAGCCATCGCGCTACTGACCTGGCGGCCAGCGGATATTCTCGGCGTGGACACGGGTCGCCTGGACCTGGGCGCCACCGCCGACATCTGTGTTTTCGATCCCGAGGCGCACTGGATACTCACCGAAGACAAGCTCGCCTCCCGTGGCCACAACACGCCGTTTCTCAACTGGGAATTTCGCGGGCGCGTGACGCACACCCTGATTGGTGGCAATCTGGTTTACGAACTGAAGTAAGCCTTATTCGCACTTGAATCCACCGCTAAACAGCTCACGCCTGTTCCTGACACGCCTTCGCCATTTGCCCGGTTCGCGCTTCACCGGCGGCGTTTACGACAGCCGCCTCCACGCGCAGGTCCCGGTGCTCACCACCGGCTAGCTGGCGAAGA
>JBGPBL010000030.1:0-30975 GCA_041481225.1 Sulfurifustaceae bacterium
AAATGCTGACTTCTTCAAGAACGTCTTACTGCTAATGGCGGGATATCCGGTAACCCTCAACATGCTGTCAAAAAGAAAAAGCACACGAAATGCGTTGATACGCTGATCGCCCTTCATGTTTTCGAGAGCTTGCATCACCACTTTTCTTACGTGACCGTTCAGGCGCCGTAATACCTGATTGTCTTTTTCAGGACTGATCCGCGTATGTGAACTGACAATTGTCAAAGGAATCCGCTGACTTCTTGTTATTTAATAATCACATTTATATCAGATTGTTATAGGATATTAACGTATGAAATTGACAACGGTTGTAAATGGGGAAAGTTCGGGCAATCATTATCTGGAAGTACAAAAAGTGGCCAGAATATTCGACGCCCGCATCGCGGGGATCTTCGGCATCCGTGAAAACGATGTCGTCGTCAGCATCCACTGCGGCTCGCGCGGGCTGGGGCACCAGATCGGCACCGAGTTCCTGAAGCAAATGGCGGTGGCGGCATCCGGCTACGGGATCCACCTGCCGGATCGCGAACTCGCCTGTGCGCCGATCCACTCCACTGTCGGTGAAGAATACCTTGGTGCCATGCGTGCCGCGATCAACTGCGCGCTCGCCAACCGCCAGATTCTCACACACCTTGTGCGCGAAGCCTTCGAGCAGATCATTCCCAAGGCGCGCCTGCCGCTGCTGTACGACGTGTCGCACAACACCTGCAAGGTCGAAGAGCATGCGGTGGACGGCAAACCTCGGAAACTCTATGTGCATCGCAAGGGCGCGACCCGTGCCTTCGGCCCCGGCCATCCGGACATTCCTGCGGCACTGCGCGCGGCGGGGCAACCGGTACTGATCGGCGGCTCGATGGGCACGGCGTCCTATATTCTGGCCGGCACCGGTGAAGGTGAAAGCCGCTCTTTCGGTTCCGCCTGCCATGGCGCCGGTCGCGCCATGAGCCGGCATCAGGCCTACAAAACCTGGAAGGGTCGAGAGGTCATTGACGAACTCGCTACGCGCGGCATCCTCATTCGCAGCCCCAGCTCGCGCGGCGTCGCCGAGGAAGCGCCGGGCGCCTACAAGGATGTCGACGTCGTCGTGGATGCCGCGGACAGCGCCGGGCTCGCACGCAAGGTCGCACGGCTGGAACCACTGGTCTGCATCAAAGGATGAACGATCGTGGCAGGATGCACCCACATCGGCCGCTCTCGACATCCTGTCGCACGCGGCACTTGTACATCCCTGTACATCGGCACAAGCGGCTGGAATTACGACTCATGGAATGACAATTTTTACAACGGCATACCGCGCAAGGAGTGGCTGAGTTTCTGCGCCGACCGCTTCACCGGCATTGAGGTCAACACCACCTTCTACCGCCTGCAAACCAGAGAGACTTTCCGGCGCTGGCGCGATGCGACCCCGGATGACTTCCGCTTCGCCATCAAGGCCAACCGGTTTCTGACGCACAACAAGAAACTCGCCGACCCGCTGCCGGCCATACGCCGTGAGCGCGACCTCGCCAAGGCGCTCGGCGGTAAACTGGCGGCCGTGGTCTGGCAACTGCCCCGGCAATTCCACAAGAACATGGAGCGGCTGCGCGGCTTCGCCAAGGCGCTCCAAAGCTGGCCGCAGGCGCGGCACGCACTCGAATTCCGCCACGACTCCTGGTTTGACGAGGAAGTGGCCGACTGCCTGGGCGCACACCGGCTCGCCGTGTGCCAGTCGGATGCCGCGGATTGGCCGCTGTGGAATGCCGTCACCACGGATATGGTTTACATTCGCCTGCACGGTCATGACGTGACCTATGTCGCGTCGTACAGTCCTGCCCAGCTTACGCGCTGGGCCCAGAAAATCCGGCGCTGGCGGCGTGAAGGACGCGACGTTCACGTGTACTTTGACAACGACGCCTTCGGCGCCGCGCCATTGAACGCGCAACAGCTGCTCGCACTCATCAATCCAACCCGGACGCGCAACTGAACCATGCCCGTCCACAACGCCGACATCGCCAACATCTTCGAAGAGATCGCCGATCTGCTCGAGATCGAGAACGCCAACCCGTTTCGGGTGCGCGCCTACCGTAACGCCGCGCGCCAGCTCCAGGGCATGGGTGTCCCGGCGGCGGACATGATCGCCAAGGGCGAAGACCTCACCGAGCTGCCCGGCATTGGCGACGACCTTGCCGCCAAGATCACCGAGATGGTCGAAACCGGCCAATGCCAGTTCCTGGAGAAACTGCGCAAGAAAACACCGCCCACCATCACCGAGCTTTTAAAAATTCCCGGCCTGGGTCCCAAACGCGTGGGTACGCTGTATCACGAACTCGACGTGCACACGCTGGAGCAACTGGCGCGCGCGGCGCGCGATGGCCGCATCCGCGCCCTCCCCGGCTTCGGCGCCAAGACCGAGGCCACCATTCTTGAAGCCATCCAGGCGCATTTCACGGAACAGAAGCGCTTCAAGCTCGCGGTTGCAGCGCAGTACGCCGAACCGCTCAGAAAATATCTGGAAAATATTCCGGGCGTGAAGCAGGTTGTCGTAGCCGGAAGCTATCGGCGCTTCAAGGAGACGGTTGGGGACATCGATATTCTGATCACGGCGACAGACGCTAAAAAGGTAATGAACCGCTTCGTTGCCTATGACGAGATCAAGAATGTGATGGCCCAAGGCCCGACACGTGCCACGGTGATTCTCAAATCCCGACTGCAGGTGGACGTGCGCGTGGTGGCAGAAGGCTGTTTCGGCGCGGCCCTGCAATACTTTACGGGCTCCAAGGCGCACAACATCGAAATCCGCCGGCTGGCCCAGGAACGCCAGCTCAAGATCAGCGAATACGGCGTGTTCAAGGACGGGAAAAAAGTCGCGGGCGACACCGAGGAATCAGTCTATCGTTCCGTGGGCCTGCCGTGGATTCCGCCGGAGTTGCGCGAGAATCACGGCGAGATCGAGGCGGCGCGCGCCGGCAAAGTGCCGCGGCTCGTGGAATTCGCCGATCTGAAAGGCGACCTGCATGCCCACACCAAGGCCACCGATGGGCACGGCACGATCCGGGAAATGGCCGAGGCGGCGCGCGTGCGCGGTCTTGAATATCTCGCCATCACCGAACATTCGCGCCGTCTGACGGTCGCCCATGGTCTCGATCCGCAACGTCTGCGCAAGCAGACGGCCGAGATCGACCGTCTCAATGACGAACTCAAGGGCATAACCATACTAAAAGGAATTGAAGTGGACATTCTTGAGGATGGCCACCTCGACCTGCCGGATGACGTGTTGAGCGAACTCGACCTCGTGGTGGGTGCCGTGCACAGCAAGTTCAACCTGTCGCGCGCGAAACAGACCGAGCGCATCCTGCGCGCCATGGAGCATCCGCACTTCACCATCCTCGCCCACCCCACCGGCCGGCTGCTCGATACCCGCGAACCTTACGATGTCGACATGCTACGAATCATCCGCCAGGCGCGCGCCCGCGGTTGCTTTCTCGAGCTCAACGCCCATCCGGAGCGACTGGATTTGCTCGATGTGCACTGTCAGATGGCCAGGGACGAAGGGGTGCTCGTGGCCATCAACTCCGATGCCCACAGCATTCAGGACCTGGACAATCTTATATATGGGGTCGGCCAGGCCCGGCGCGGCTGGCTCGAAAAAAATGACGTACTCAATAGCCGACCTTTGAAACTACTCTTGCCGTTGCTTCGGCGTACAATGTAAAAGACGGGAAGTGGGCAAAAGCGAGGAACAACATGCCATCCACGACCGACAAGCTGGCACTCCGACCCGGCGATGCGCTGGTGATCGTGGACGTGCAGAATGATTTTCTGCCCGGCGGCAGCCTCGCGGTGCCCAAGGGGGATGAGGTAGTGCCGCTGCTCAATCGCTACCTCGCCAGCTTTAGCGCTCACCACCTTCCGATTTACGCGACGCGCGACTGGCATCCCGCCAATCACTGTTCGTTCAAGGCGCAGGGCGGGCCATGGCCGCCGCATTGCATCGCCGGCTCCCCCGGCGCGCAGTTCGTCAGGGAACTCAAACTCCCCTCTGCCGCGAAAATCATCTCGAAGGCGAAGCGACCGGACAAAGACGCCTACTCCGGATTCGAAGGCACGACCCTGGATGCGCGCCTGCGTGCCCGTGGCATCAAGCGCCTCTTCGTTGGCGGTCTCGCCACCGACTACTGCGTGCTCAACACCGTGAAAGATGCGCGCAAACACGGCTATGAAGTTCACCTCCTCACCGACGCCATCCGCGCCGTCAACGTCACACCCGACGATGGCCGGCGGGCCGAAGAGGAAATGCGGCACCTGGGTTCCCAAGCCATCACTTTTTCGCGGCTCGCACCATGATCGATCTCCAGAAAAGCCCGCTGCTCACCGACCTCTACCAGCTCACGATGCTGCAAGCCTATTTCGAGCAGGGGATGAACGACACGGCGGTATTTGAGTTCTTCGTACGGTGCCTGCCACAGAACCGCGGCTTTCTCATGGCCGCGGGCCTCGAACAGACGCTCGAATTTCTGGAGCAGCTGCGCTTCAGCGACGAAGATCTCGAGTGGGTGCGAAAGTGCGGCCGTTTCAGTGCGGACTTTCCTGATTTTCTCGCCGGCCTGCGCTTCACCGGCGACGTGCACGCCATGGCCGAGGGTACGGCCTTTTTCGCCGACGAGCCGATCCTGCGCGTCACCGCGCCGATCCCCCAGGCGCAGCTAGTGGAGAGCCGGCTGATCAATCTACTGCACTTCCAGACGCTCGTGGCATCAAAAGCCGCGCGCTGCGTGCTGGTCGCGCCCGGCAAACTGCTCGTGGATTTCGGCATGCGCCGCGCCCACGGCGCCGAGGCCGGGTTGCTCGCGGCGCGCGCGAGTTACCTCGCCGGGTTTGCCGGCAGCGCCACCGTGATGGCTGCGCCACTCTTTGGCATTCCGGTCTTCGGCACCATGGCGCACTCGTTCATTCAGGCGCACGACTCCGAAGAGCTTGCCTTCGAACACTTTGCCAGTGCGCAACCGGAGAACGTGACACTGCTCATCGACACCTACGACACCGAGGCCGGCGCGCGTAAGGTCGTGCGGCTCGCGCCCCGGTTCAAGGAACTTGGCATTACCATCCGCGCCGTACGGATCGACAGCGGCGACCTCGCCTTGCACGCGCACCACGTGCGCCAGATTCTCGATGCGGCCGGCCTGCGTGAAATACGTATCTTTTCCAGCGGCGGCCTCGATGAATACGCCTTGTATAACCTACTCACTCACGGCGCGCCCATCGATGGCTTCGGCATCGGCACGAGCATGGACACCTCGGCCGATGCGCCATTTCTCGACTGCGCCTACAAACTCCAGGAATACGCCGGTCAGGCGCGGCGCAAACGTTCCGAGGGCAAGGCCACCTGGCCCGGGCGCAAGCAGGTTTATCGTCGTTACGACAACCGCGGCATCATGGCGGACGATGTCCTCACCCTGGAAACGGATGCCCAGGAAGGGGAAGCGCTCATCCAACCCGTCATGCGTGCGGGCAAACGCCTGCAGCCCGCCGAGTCGCTCGACACCATCCGCCAGCGCGCCCAGGCACAACTTGCCCGCCTGCCGGCGCATCTGCGCGCGCTCAAGGACTCACCACCCTATCCGGTCGTCGTGGCGCAGGCGGTCAAGGAACTGGCGGCGGCGGTAGATGCCTCGACGACGAACACGGGGTTCGGCGTGGCACACGAGTCGTCTCTCCTGAAAGCCCGCAGCCACTAATGCATCCCACCGTATTTACCTGATCATGGCCAACGACCCCTTCATTGCCGACATTTCGCGTCATATCTGGAACACGAAATACCGTTTTCGTGATGGCGAGACGATCCATGATCGGACCATCGAGGACACCTGGCGCCGCATCGCACGGGCCCTGGCTAGCGTGGAAAAACAGGATCGCTCTGTCTGGGAACAACGTTTCTACGAAGCGCTCGCCGGCTTCAGGTTCCTCCCCGGCGGCCGCATCCAGGCCGGCGCCGGCACCGACCGGCGTGTCACGCTGTTTAACTGTTTTGTGATGGGTGTGATTAATGACTCCATGGATGGCATCTTCGATGCCCTGAAGGAAGGCGCGCTCACTATGCAGCAGGGTGGCGGCGTGGGCTACGATTTTTCCACGCTGCGCCCCAAGGGCGCTGCGGCAAAAAGTGTCGGTGCCGTTGCCTCCGGTCCGGTGTCGTTCATGCAGATCTGGGACAGCATGTGCGCCACACTACTCTCCACCGGCGCACGCCGCGGCGCCATGATGGCCACGCTGCGCTGCGACCATCCCGATATCGAGGCCTTCATCGAGGCGAAGCGCGATACCCACGTGTTGCGCCACTTCAATCTCTCGGTGCTGGTCAGCGACGATTTCATGGAGGCCATACGCCGCGACCAAGACTGGGCGCTGGTGTTTCCGGTCGAGGATAGTGCGGTGACAGAAGGCCAGATTCTCCGCCGCCACTGGTCCGGCCATGCCGAACCCGTGTCCTGCCGTGTATACCAGACGCTGCGGGCGCGCGATCTCTGGAACAAGCTGATGAGAGCGACGTACGAGTACGCCGAGCCGGGCGTGCTCTTCATCGACCGCATCAATCGCCTGAACAACCTCTGGTACCGCGAGCACATCAGCGCGACGAATCCTTGCGGTGAAATTGGGTTGCCACCCTACGGCGCCTGCGACCTCGGCTCAATTAACCTCACGGCCTTCGTGCGCGACCCCTTCACGCCACAGGCGCGCCTGGACCTGGAGGGTATCGAGACCACGGCGGCGGTCGCCGTGCGCATGATGGACAATGTTATCGACCTCTCCCAGTTTCCGCTGGCGCGTCAGGCGGAGCAGGCGCAGGGATCGCGCCATATCGGCCTCGGGTTCACGGGCCTGGCCAATGTCCTCATCATGCTCGGCCGGCATTACGGCGAGGAAGCAGGGCGCGATCTCGCCGCCGATATCATGCGCCGGATCTGTCACCGCGCCTATCGCACTTCCATCGAGTTGGCCCGGGAAAAGGGAGCGTTCCCGTTTCTGGACAAAGACAGGTATCTCACGGGCGAGTTCGTACAAACACTGCCGGATGATATCCGCCACGGCATTGGCGAGCATGGCATTCGCAACAGTCATCTCACGGCCATCGCCCCCACCGGTACCATCAGCCTGCTGGCCAACAATATCTCCAGCGGGCTCGAGCCCGTGTACGACTTCCAGCACACGCGTAAGGTGCTCGAATTCGATGGTCGTTATACTGAACATGAACTGCTGGACTATGCGTTCCAGTTATGGCGCAAGGAACACGGACAAAACCCTCTGCCGCGAGAATTTGTGAGCGCACGCGACCTGCCGCCGGAGGCGCACCTTGCCATGCAGGCGGCGTTGCAACCTTACGTGGACAATTCCATCTCGAAAACCATCAATGTCCCGATTGACTTCTCTTTTGAGAACTTCAAAAACATCTACGAAATGGCCTATGACCGGAAACTCAAGGGCTGCACCACCTTCCGGCCCAATCCGGTTACAGGCAGCGTGCTGACCGGCGGCAACGAGGCAAACGAGTCTTCACCCCATTGCTGCACCGTCGAGCGCGAAGCGGATTAAACGCATTCCCGCCACGCGGACATTCCCGCTACAATGCGGCTATCGTTTTTACACGGATTCATACCATGGCCAGAAAAGTCACCCTCGGTAAACCCATCCCTGACGCCAACGTACAGCTGACCGGGGACAAAGCCGCCAAGCTCTCCGACTTTGCGGGAAAACATCTCGTCCTGTACTTCTACCCCAAGGACAGCACCTCCGGCTGCACCATGGAGGGTGAGGCGTTCCGCGACCAGTACAAACGCTTCCAGAAACTCAAGACCGAGATTCTTGGCGTCTCCCGCGACAGCCTCGCCTCGCACGAAAAATTCAAAGCCAAGTACAAATTCCCCTTCGAACTCATCTCCGATAAGGATGAGAAGTTGTGCAAGCTGTTCGACGTCATCAAGGAAAAAAGCCTGTACGGAAAGAAGTACCTGGGCATCGACCGCAGCACCTTTGTCATCGACAAGGGCGGTGTGCTGCGCAAGGAATTCCGCGGCGTCAAGGTCGCGGGACATGTGGAACAGGTATTGGAAGAAATCGAAAAACTGTAATCGGAAGCACAACGGCAATGACAACCAAGCACAAGATTTTCGTTCTCGACACCAACGTTCTCATCCACGATCCCAACGCGATCCTGCGATTCCATGAACACGATGTGTACATCCCCATCGTGGTGCTGGAGGAACTGGACAAGATCAAGGTCGGCCTCTCGGAGCTGGCGCGCAACGTGCGCCAGGTCAGTCGCCTGATTGACAGCCTGGTGGAAAAGGCCAACGGTGACATCAGCCACGGCGTGCAAATCCCCTCGCACTCGCCGGAAATCAAAACCGGCCGCCTCTATTTCCACATGGACGCGGTGCGGGCGAGCCTGCCCAACGGCATGAATCCGAATAACCCGGACAACACCCTGCTCGGCATCACGATCGATCTCTCCAAGAGCCATCCGGACCGCGAGGTCGTGCTGGTCACCAAGGACATCAACCTGCGCATCAAGGCGCATGCACTCGGCATCCGGGTCGAGGACTACACCACGGACCAGGTGCTCGATGACACCAACCTCCTCTACAGCGGCGTGGAGCGCCTCAGCCCGGACTTCTGGGACAAACACAGCAAGGAGATGGAATCGTGGAAGGAAGAGGGTCGTACGTTCTACCGTCTGAAAGGCCCGAAGGCGTGCAGTTGGCTCCCGAGCCAGTTTTTGTACACCGAGGATACGCCTCCGTTTGAAGCCATTGTCAGGCGCATCGAAACCAATTCAGCGATCATCGAAGTGGTGAAGGACTTTGTCTCCGGGCGTCACAAGGTATGGGGCATCAATGCCCGCAACCGCGAACAGAACTTCGCCCTGAACCTGCTGATGGATCCGGAAGTGGATTTTGTATCCCTTCTGGGTCAGGCCGGCACCGGCAAAACACTGCTCACGCTCGCCGCGGCGCTGACCCAGACCATCGAAGCCCGGCGCTACACCGAGATCATCATGACGCGCATGACCGTCCCCGTCGGCGAGGACATCGGCTTCCTGCCCGGCACCGAGGAGGAAAAAATGGGTCCGTGGATGGGCGCGCTCGAAGACAACCTCGACGTGCTCAACGAAAACAGCACCCAGGAACACGGGGCCTGGGGCCGCGCCGCCACCCACGATCTGCTGCGCCACCGCATCCGCATCAAGTCGCTCAATTTCATGCGCGGTCGTACGTTCCTGAAAAAATTCCTCATCATCGACGAGGCGCAGAACCTGAGCCCGCACCAGATGAAAACCCTCATCACCCGCGCCGGCCCCGGCAGCAAGATCGTCTGCCTCGGCAACATCGCCCAGATCGACACGCCGTATTTAACGGAAACGACCTCCGGCCTGACCTACGTCGTCGATCGCTTCAAGCAGTGGGAACACAGCGGGCACATCACTTTGCAGCGCGGTGAACGCTCGCGCTTGGCGGATCATGCGTCGGAAATACTGTGATATGGATTTCTGTGCAACATCAGCAAGGACGTAGCGATTCAAAAAAGTCGGGTGGGCAATACCCGCCCTGCGCTTACTTATTTATTCCCGGCAAACTCTTCGTAATGCCTCCGAAACAAAATCTCCAACTCCTCGATGACTTCCACCCTGTCACGTCTCTGCACCACATGTTGTGTCATCAGATCTGAAGTCTGATTCAGCAATTGACGGACATCGAGCATGTAATACGTCGCCCGCAGGCGCTTGATGGCCTTGACGACAGATTCATCCGCCGGGCGGGGAATATCGAGCGGCGCGGACTCCACCGGAGCCGCGGCGCTTTCCTTTACCTCCGGGAGCACCCTCTCAACCATCCCGTGGCGCGTAAGTAGGAACTCCGCGAATTCCAGCAGCGCTTCGGCCTGCGCGGCGGGGAGTTGCCGCGCGATTTCCAACAGGCGTTTTTCCATCCGGTCCGGCACCGCTACTCTTTCGCGAGGCCCAGTGCCTTCTTCTCATTCTGCGATGCCAAGGCCCGCTTTTCACAGTTCTCGTGGGCGAAGTCCATGAACTCGTCCATGGCGCGCAGGCGGAACTTCTGCCGCTGGAACACGATGGAGAACGGTCGTTCCAGCGGTGGATCCAATGGACGCGCGGCGAGCGTGGCGAGCTTGAGCTCCTTGACGATGGTCGCCTGCGACACGATCGACACGCCCAAGCCAGCCTCGACCGCGCTCTTCACGGCCTCGGGATTGCCGACTTCGACGTTGAGATTGAGGTCGTGCAAATGCATGTTGTTCTGCTCCAGATACTCACTGATGAATTCGCGCGTACCCGATCCCTCCTCACGGAAAACGAAAGGCTGGCCCAGCAGATCCTCGACTTTTATCTTCGATTTCTTCGCCAACGGATGATTCGTCGGGCAGATCAGCACCAGCTTGTCGTACCAGCAGACCTCGACCACCAGGTTTTTATTCACGATTGGCGACTCGACGATACCCACGTCCACGGAGTTGTCTTCGACCATGTGGACGATACCGATGGAGTTTGACACCTTCAGGCGCAAATTGATGTCGGGGTGTTTTTCCTTGAAGGTGCCCAAAAGACTCGGGAGCATGTACTCGGCAATCGTGGTGCTGGCGCCGATGATCAGGATACCGCTCACGTCGCCCGTGAGCTCGCGCACCTTGCTGTCCATTTCGCCATACAACGCAATGATCTTTTCGGCATACTGAAAAACACGCTCGCCGGCCGCCGTCAGGCTAATGCGGTTATGGGTACGGTCAAAAAGCCGTGTGTTGAAGTATTCCTCCAGCTGCCGAATCTGGAACGTCACGGCCGGCTGTGTCATGTGCAGCATTTCCGCTGCCTTGGTAAAGCTCAGCAAGCGTGCAACAGTGTGGAATACCTGGAGTCTGCGGTCCGCCATGAAGGCTGTCTCTAATCCCGAAAAAAACTTGTCACGATAAATTCTGTAATTATTGGAGGCGGTTCATTTCAACATAAAGCGGTGATGAATGGTATCGCGCTGGGCTCCCAGAACCCGTCTGGCAGTCCCGGCGCCCTGGATTCCAACTGATTTATCCCGTAGATGGGGTGAATTCCGGCCTTTGTGTCGACGCCAGGTCAGACAAACCCATCCAGCTTCAGTTTCAGGTCCGTGGGGCTTGTGGCGTAGTACAGGGCGGTTTCTTCGTCGATCAGGCCATCACGGACCAGATTCAGGAGCGAACCGTCAAAACTGATCATACCCTCCGCGATCGTGCCCTTGCGAATGAGATCGCCCAGTTCCTTGATCTTGAGCGGATCGAGAATGTACTCCCGCGCCAACGCCGAAATCGTTAAAACCTCGCAGGCCACTATCCGCCCCTGCCCGCCCTTGCGCGGTAACAGACGTTGACTGACGACACCGCGTAAATTTTGTGCGAGTTTGGCGCGTACGCTCACCTGCGCTTCCGGCGGGAACGAGGTCACGATACGGGTAATGGTTTCCGCGGCGGCGGGCGAGTGTACGGTGGAAAACACCAAGTGCCCGGTTTCCGCGGCGGTCATGGCCGTCTCGATAGTCTCCGGGTCGCGCATTTCGCCGAGCAGAATGACATCCGGGTCTTCGCGCAGGGCGGCGCGCATGGCATCCGCGAAGGTATTGGTGTCGATGCCGATTTCACGCTGGGTAATGATCGAGCGCTTTTCCGAAAACAGAAATTCAATCGGGTCTTCAATCGTGATGATGTGCTCGCTGCGCAAGTTATTGACAGTATTGATCAGCGACGCGAGTGTCGTCGATTTGCCGGAACCGGTGGCGCCGGTCAGCAGCACCAAGCCGCGTTCCAGCTTGGTGAAGCCCGTCACGATCTCGGGGAGGAACAGCTCCTCCGGGGTCGGGATGTTGCTGTTGATGACGCGCAGCACCATACCGATGGAGCCGCGCTGGTAGAAGACGTTGGCACGTACACGCCCGATATCCTTGAAGCCGATGGACAAGTCCACCTGATGACTCTGCTCGAATATGGAAAGTAGCCGCGCATTCATCATGGTGCGTGACAGCCGCTCCATGAAGTCCGCCGGCATCGGCGGTATCTCACGTAACGCGCGCAGATTGCCGTCCACACGCAGGATCGGATGGTTGCGCGTACGCAGGTGAATGTCCGAGGCGTTGACACGCACGGCATGCGCCAGTACCTGGCTCAGGAGCTTGAGCGGGTCGGTAGTGGCGCCAATCGCCACGCCGGAGCCGGCGACGGACGAATCACCGTCTGGTGAGCCAGGCATGCTGTTTTTCTGATTGGTGGATTTGGTCATTTTCTGGGTTTGTTGGGTGCTCTGTGTCTAGTTTAGATCATTATTATCGACGCGGTAGGCCGGGCGTGCTGCTAAAAAACAGGTCATTCCCAGTTTTATGCACCATAAAAAAACAGGCACGCCAAGACGTGCCTGTTTATCCAACCAGAACCCGTGAGGGTCCGAAAATATGCCTTACATTTCCCGCTTGAATCCGGCGACGGCCTCCAGGGCCAGCTGGATGCCCCAGGGCGCGGTCATGATCTTGGTGAAACCATGCGCACCAGCCATTTTGGTGTCAGGAAAATTGAGGGCGATGCGATAGCGCGCACGCAGGGCGATCACGCGTTCGCCGTCCACCACCAGCTCATAGGGCAGATACGCCGTGTGTTTCAGCTCTTCGAAATCGACGATATCGGTGATTTCCTTGTCCGTGTCCTTATTGCCCCTGTCGATGCCATCACCCTTCGGTATGGCCACGCCAAACACGCTGATCTGTTTGCCCGGTATGTCGATGCGATAAACCTTCTTGGTCCCGCCCGCGCCGGCCGCCAGATTCTTTTCCACGGTGTCCACCGCCGTCTTGTAATCCGGGTGCTCCTTGAAGACATCCACGTCCTTGAAATAGGGCATCATCATGGCGTAATGGTATGCGCCCGGCTTGAGATTTTCCTCGGCAATGCCATTTTCAGAACCGAAAGCCTTAACAGAGCCTAATGCCGCGTTGAGCTTGGCCGTGGTGCTTTCGAGTCTTCCCATCCCGTATGCGGTACCGAGATACGCCGGATTCACATAGGCCACCTGGATTTTGCCCTTGACCTCGGTCACGCTGACCCGCTGGGCCGCGCCGAAAGCACCGTTGAAGGTCTTGGCGGCCGCAGTTTTGAGATCGTTATTCGTGGCGCAAATCACCACGGCGCCTGCAAATGGCGAGTAGCTGCCGACGATCTCGAATCCCTGCGCCGTCAGCTTGGTCTTCACGGTCTCCGCTACCTTGTTAAGGTCGCCCGGCGGGGTGTCGCCGAGAATAAACGGCTTGAGCCCGACGGCCTGCGCTGTCGTAACAGCAAACAACGACAGAAAGGCAAACAGTATTACTGGATATCGGCTGAACATAAGTTCTTTCTCCTCATCGGTAGAAACAAAGAGGGGCCATGTTTGCACATGGCCCCTGTCAAGCTTAACCAAACATCTTCTTCAGACAACCGTTAAGTTAGAACTTCTTCGAGTAGCTAACCTCGGCATAGTTCTCTGACATCTTGATTTCAGCAGTACCCATACCAAAATTGGTCGGAACAGCGCCGGTCACTTTCTTCTCGAATGCATGCATGAACACGAAGTTGATGTCACTACCCTTGTCCAGGGCTTTGGTAAAACCGAGGTTCAGGTGGTCGGTAACGACACCTGGGGCAAGAATGTTGACAGCAGCCTGACTGCTCGCGATCGGGTTATCACCATGGTTCCAGCCCGCGCGCAGGGTCAGGTCGCTGCTCGACTTGTACTGCACGCCGAGCTTGATGACGCTGATATCCTTCCAGCCAAAGCCGGGACCATTGTTATCACCAAACTTTGCTGTGCCTCCGATCGCGGCAAGATTTTCAAACGGGTTAGAAACTGACTTTGAATCGGTGTACTTGATCTTTACGTAATCAAGGGCCACATCCACGGTCGGCGCGGCCTTCCAGGCAATACCCACGCCATAGTTTGAGGGAATATCGAACTCGCCCTGCTCGGCGAACAGACCCTTGTATTTGTCGAACTTGCCTGTGATCTTGCTCTGGTATGTCACACCCACGCTGACATCCTTGTTGATGTCCTGCAATACACCCAGACGTAAACCAAAACCGGTCGTATTGTCGACGCCATTATTGGTCACATTGCCCGGACTCGAGCTATAGCCCGCAGTGTCAAATGCCTGCAGTCCATATGCCTTAAATGTCTGATAGGCAGCAATGACACTGCCACCGACTGAGGTGGCGCCGAAACTCTTGGCGTAAGTACCGTCAACGAAAAGCTGCGCAAGATCCACGCCTGTACTGCCCTTGCTACCAAAGGATTGAAACACCGTAGTCTTATAGTTGGTATTCATACCACCGTTGCCGTATACCGCGATATTGAAGGCGTCGGTATTACTAAGTTTCGAGTTGTAGCCGAAAGACGGGATCAGAAAATTGGTGTTGTCGTTACCATCACCTGAGTTGTTAAGGCCCGCACCGTTACCAGTAATCGCATAATTCCGATCGGGACGGAACAGACCGAGGCCGATATCCATGCGCCCACCAAGCTTGACGATGCCGGCCGGATTGACGGCTGCTGCCATTGCATCCTGCGGCATGGCGATACCCGCGCCGGCCATACCGCGATTCACCGTGCCCTGACCTTCCGTGAAGTAACCGTTCGTGGCAAACGCACTTGGCGCCGATACTGCGGCGGTGACGGCCAAAGCCAGAACCAGATTTCTTTTTCCTGACATTTCACTGTCCTCCGAAAAATGGGACATCATGTCCCGTTAAAGTTGAACTCAGTTACCTTCTATCTTTGCCTAAAATCCGGAATTGCCCACCATCAAAAATTCGTTCTCTTGGCGTTCTTGTCCCGAATTAATTCCCCGTATTGTTATGCCCCAAGCGGCGTGTTGTGGTATTAAGGATGACAACAAGTCGCTGAGTTACAACACTTATGGGCAAGTAAAGACGACGCCAACAAAATGTCAAATTTTAACTTGATGGAGAAAGTAATCATCTTAACTTATTGATTATTAATGTTTATATGACCAGAGGGGGTATAAAAACTGGAGGATTTTCAACATACTTCCAGCACATCGTGGCATGTTGGTGGGAAGGCGGCGGGGCTAATGAAAAAAAAGGGCGCTTGGGCGCCCCTTTTTTTGCTACTGCATATTTTTTACACAGAACCGAATGAAAGAAACGCGGGATGCGTTTCTTCTGCGACTGTGGGTACTTACGCCTTTTTAAGCAAGAACGTGTATTCGCCGTTCGCCTCGGCGGATTCAAGCAAGGTATTGCCCGTCTGCTTGGCAAATGCCTCGAAATCCTTCACGGAGCCCGGGTCGGTCGCAATAATCTTGAGCGTCTGTCCGCTGGTCAGCGTCCCCAGCGCCTTCTTGGCGCGCAGGATCGGCAGCGGGCAATTCAGTTTACGTGCATCGAGTTCTTGATCAGCCATTTCTTCCTCCTCAGTCGAAAATAAAAAATAAAACGGTTATCAGACAAAATTTTTTCACTATGCCTTCTTCAATACGAAAAAAAACAGAAACAACTCCCGAATAGAGAGACGGGTGATGAAACAGGAAATTCCGGGTCTTGCGGATCGCCGCGAACCTTGTCGCAACCTCTGCAGATGCACATGGCCACCCCCTCGTAACCCGGCATCGCAAAACAGCCTGACTACTGTTCCCTTGGAGATATATTATAGATTTCTTATTTAACTTTACAGGCATAGGTTTTCCCTGCCGGCTGGCGCGTCTATAAATTCGGCCCCACGTATAGTAAGTCTACGGCCCCTTCCGGTGTCAGCGTAAGTCTGTTTTTTGGAAATTGACCTCATAAGAACGAGCAAATACCGAAATACGTATATAACTCATTGAAATTAAATAAGTTATATTTATCATGCCCAATGCCGCCCTTACCGAAAGGCCCTGCTGGGAAACGGGTGATCTGGATGTCACGCCCATATACTGAAACGCAAGCGAGGCTGCCATTCACACATCTTTAGTCCCAACCACAAGCGAAAAATACAAATATTGTCCGAATTCAGCACCAATACCAGGAACAATGCTTGCGCGCGCGGATCGAAGTTTATGGGTAACCGCCTTACAATAGAAAATACCTATGTCATCCCTGTTCAGCCGATGTGTGCTGCTTTTCAGCCTGCTATGTCATGTCGGCAACACCTTCGCGTTCGCCGGTAATACCACCCTGCCCGACCTCGGTGACGAATCCATCGCCGTCATCTCGCCCGCCCAGGAACGTAAGCTGGGCGAGGACCTGATGCGCCAATCCCGGCGTGCGCTCGCGTTTATGGACGACCCCGAGATTACCGAATACATCCAGTCGCTGGGCCAGAAACTGGTCTCGCACAGCGACACCCCGGCACAGGACTTCCGCTTCTTCGTCATCAACAATCCCACCATCAACGCCTTCGCCCTGCCTGGCGGCTTTATCGCCGTCCACACGGGACTGATTCTGGCGACCCAGAGCGAGGCGGAACTGGCTTCCGTGGTGGCGCATGAAACCGCGCACGTAACTCAGCGCCACATACCGCGCCTGATTGCGGAATCGCAACGCACCACCCTGCCGGCCATGGCAGCCATCCTGGCGGGAATACTGCTCGCGAGCTCCGGTCATCAGGGCGGAGAAGCCGCCATCGCCCTCACGAGCGCCACCGTCGCGCAAAAGGGCATCAATTACACACGCGCGTTTGAAGAGGAAGCCGACCGCATCGGAATGAACATTCTGGCGCAGTCCGGGTTTGATCCGCGCGCCATGCCGTTGTTCTTCGAGCGGATGCAGAACCTGAACCGGCTGAACGAAACCAGCTTGCCGGAATTTCTGCGCACACACCCGGTCACCACCAACCGCATCGCCGACTCGCGCAACCGCGCCGAACACTACGCCATGCACCAGTCTCCGGACAGCGCAGCTTTCCAGCATGTGCGCGCCAAGATCCGCGCGCTCACCGCTGACAACCCGGAAGAAAGCGTGCGCGGCTTCCGCGATAATCTTGCCCAGGGAAAATATCTTAACGTGGACGCGGAGCGGTACGGATACGCATTGGCATTGCTGCAAAATCGCCAATGGGCCGCCGCACGTGCCGAGACGCAAATACTTCTTGAGCGTCATCCGGATAAAATTGCCTACCGCATCGTACAGGCAGAAATCGAGATGTCATCGGAAGAGTACAAGAAAGCGTTGGCTATCTATGCTTCCGTCTACGCCAAAAATCCGACCAACCTGCCACTCATGCGTTATTACGCCAGCGCCCTGCTCAAAACCAACCACCTGCGTGAGGCCAGCGACCTACTAAAGAAGGCGCTGCAACAGCAGCCCGAAAATCCACTGCTCTATAAAATGATGGCCGAGGCGGCGGGCGGCACCGGCGACCCCTTTGGGGCCCACAAGGCCCTGGCCGAGCATTACTATTTAAATGGCGATCCCAACGCCGCGATCGAACAACTGCAGATTGCCGGACGCTTTGCGGGCAACAATTTTTATAAGCAGTCGAGCCTGGAAGCACGGATCAGCGCGATCAAGGAAGAACTGACGCTCTATCAGGGTAAATAACCTCTGCCCCGACAACCCCTGCACATATCCTGAAAAAAGGGTTGTCGTTATGCGGGAATATTTTAAGGTGCTCTTCCGTCACTACCTGAGTCGGAGCGCTATGCGTCTATGTTTCGCATGCGGAACCGGTGAAAATTAACAAATGCTGATGGAGTGGCCGAGGATAAATGGCTTGTTATTCTCGATAGGATCGGTATTCTTTAGGTAGTTCCTGCGGGAAGGCAGGAAATTAATGATGACACAATTTTAAGTGCCTGTGATGATCGCCGGCGAGTTTGATCGGCGCCAGATACTGGAACGGGTAAGTCTTTCCTCACCACTCTTCTATTTATTATAAGTAAGGTATAAGGAGGCGAAATGCATAGAACCGCTACCCTAATTCTTGGACTCAGCGCCAGCCTGTTTCTGGGAACGCTGATGACCCTTCCTGCTGCCAGCGCGGCGGGGCAGGCGCCAGATCCAGATGTCTGCGAAGACACGGCAAATCCACCAAAAGATGTTGTCACCCAAGGTGGCTGCATCGTCATCGAGCGCAAAAAGGGAAACTGCATGGCCTGTCACGCAATCGCTGGCGTGGCCTCTGGCAATGTCGCTCCGCCGCTGGTTTCCATGGCGCGGCGTTTTCCGGACAAAAACAAGCTGCGCGACCAGATTTCGGACGCCGCCAAGTTCAATCCGAACACCGTTATGCCGCCTTTCGGCCGGCATCAAATTCTGAGCAAGGACGAAATCGACAAGGTTGTAGAGTTTATTATGAGCCTGTGATGTATTTTGCCTGACGCGCCTGACACGTTATTGATTAATCTCTCTGGAGGAAACACCGTGACCCAATCCCCCCGCCGTACCTTCCTAAAAGGCACCCTGGCCGGAGGCGCCCTGGTGCTGGCCGCCGCCTCGGGGTGGCTGGTCCCCCGCCGGGTGGAAGCCGCCGAATGGAACAAGGACGCCTTTGGCGCCAAGAAGCTCGAGGAGGCCATCCAGGCGCTCTACGGCACGGCCGCCCATACCCCGTCGGGTTCGATCAAGCTGAAGGCCCCGGCCCAGGCCGAGAACAGCGCCCAGGTCCAGATCCAGGTGACCGCCGAGCTGCCGAACGTCGACAGCATCGCCGTGCTGGTGGAAAAGAACCCGAACCCGCTCCTGGCCTTGGTGAACGTTACCGGGGCCGAACCCTTCCTCTCCGCCCGCATGAAGATGGCCCAGACCTCGGACGTCTACGTCATCGTCAAGTCCGGCGGCAAGCTCTACTCCGCCAAGCAGAACATCAAGGTGACGGTGGGTGGGTGCGGGGGTTAACCCCATCTGAGAACATATCTCATTGAGGAACAGACATGGCTACTGAAAGAGCGACAAAGATTCGAACCAAAACCCAAGGTGGTGTGACGGATGTCCTGGTGTTGGTCAGTCACCCGATGGAAACCGGGCAACGTACCGATCCCAAAACCAAGGAAAAAATTCCGCCGCATTTCATACAGAAAATGACCTTCATGCTCAACGGCAAGGAAATCGCCTCCGCCAGCCTGGGCACCGCGGTATCGAAAGATCCGTTGATCGGCATCAAGGTCAAAGGCACCAAGGCAGGAGACAAGATCAAGGTCAGCTGGAGCGACAACATGGGCGAAAGCGGCAGCGAGGAAGCTGCCATCGGCTGAGACAGGGCGCGCAGACCTCACGCCATCCACTCACCACTGGAGATTCAATGATGAAAAGAACGTTCATTCTGTTAACTGCGTTATTGATCATGACAGGGCTGCCGTCGGTGTCGGTGGCCGATCCGGCCTCCGATCTCAAACAGTTCCAGAGCTTCTTCAAGAAAAAATTCCCGACCGTCAAGTTTGATGACTACGCCAATGGTCTCTATGTCCTGCCCGGCAACGAGGAATACCACGAGCAATGGGTGGCGTTCAACGAATTCCCTCCCTACGAGTTAGGGCTCGCTGAAGGTAAAAAGATGTGGGGGAAACCATTTAAGAATGGCAAAACTTTTGTCAGCTGTTTCAAAAATGGCGGCAAGAATATCGCGCAAGGGTATCCCTATTGGGATGAGGCCACACAAAAGGTTCGCACCGCCGAGATGGATCTGCTCAAGTGCATGAAAGACAACGGGGCGGAAGTCACTGAAAAAGGCGAAGTGAAGGAGTTTTCCGACCTCGACAAAAACCAGAATGCCCGAGTCAATCTGGCGGAGCTGACCGCCTATTTTTACTCCCTGTCCCAGGGGCAGCGGGTCAACATCGACCTTTCCAGCCCGGGCGCCGTCAAGGCTTATGAAGCGGGGGAAAAATTCTGGTGGGCTCGGCGCGGTCAGCTTAACTTCGCCTGTGCCAACTGCCACATGGATCTGGCGGGAAAAAACATGGGCGGCAACCAGCCGCTCAGCGCCGCACTCGGACACCCGGTCGGCTGGCCGGCGCAACGCCTGGAATGGGGCCGTCTTGAAACCATCCACTTCCGTTACATGACCTGCAACAGCCAAGTGCGTGCCAAACCACAGAAGCATGGCAGCGAAATCTACAACAATCTCCAGTTCTACGAGACCTACATGAGCAGTGGGCTGCCCCTGTCCGCCCCGGCAATGCGCAACTAGGCGCTGGCGATTGCTGGTACAGAAAAACCCGATCGGGTTTTGCCGGTTTTTCTTTTTTCACAAAGAAAACGGAATACGAAACCTTCCCAGCACCTCAGCCATACTGGACTAAACGCATGAGCCTTTCTCGACGCGAATTTCTGCAAATGCTGGCTCTGGGAACCGCGGCCGGCTTTACGCTTGATGGTTGCAGCAGCACGGGTAACCGACCGGCCAGCGACAAGCCGTCCGGGGATCCCTACGAAATTCCGCCTTTCGGGAATGTCTCGCTGCTGCACCTGACTGACTGCCATGCGCAGTTGATGCCCATTTACTTTCGCGAGCCGTCCATCAATATCGGTCTCGGCGAGGCAAAAGGAAGGCCGCCACATCTCGTCGGCGAGGCCCTGCTCAAACAGTTCAACGTTTTGCCGGGCTCGATCGAAGCCCATGCCTTTACCTATCTCGATTTCGAACAGGCCGCGCGCCGCTACGGAAAGATTGGCGGCTTCGCCCACCTCGCGACGCTCGTAAAGAACCTGCGTGCCAGCCGCCCGGATCGTACGCTACTGCTCGATGGCGGCGATACTTGGCAAGGATCGGCGACGTCGTTGTGGACTCGGGGTCAGGACATGGTCGATGCCCAGAAACTGCTGGGCGTGGACGTCACGACCGGGCACTGGGAATTCACCTACGGCGCGGAGCGCGTCAAGGAAATTATTGAAAAAGATTTCAATGGAAAGATCGAATTTCTGGCCCAGAACGTCAACGATACCACGTGGGGCGAGCTCATCTTCAAACCCTACGTCATCCGCGAGATCAACAAAGTGCCGGTCGCCATCATCGGCCAGGCCTTTCCCTATACACCCATCGCCAATCCGCGCTACCTGATCCCGGACTGGACCTTCGGCATCAACGACGATCACATGCAGAAAATGGTGGACGAAGTCCGAGACAAGGGCGCGCAGGCCGTGGTCGTGCTATCGCACAACGGCATGGACGTGGACATCAAGATGGCCGGCCGGGTGCGGGGCATCGATGCCATCCTGGGCGGGCACACCCATGATGCCGTGCCGGCGCCCTTTCTGGTTGAAAATCCTGGCGGCAAAACGCTCGTGATCAACTCGGGCTCCAATGGAAAATTTCTCTCATTGCTCGATCTCGACGTACGCAATGGCAAGGTCATGGGCTACCGCTACAAACTGCTGCCCATATTCGCCAACCTGCTGGCGCCGGACCAGGAAATGGCCGCCTATATCGAGACAGCGCGCAAGCCTTACCAAGCGGATCTCGCGGAAAAGCTCGCCGTCAGTGAGGGTCTGCTCTACCGGCGCGGAAATTTCAACGGCACCTTTGATCAACTGATCGTGGAAGCACTGCTTGCGGTGCAGGACGCGGAGATCGTCTTCTCGCCGGGCTTCCGTTGGGGCACGACCCTGTTGCCGGGTGATACCATCGACATGGAACACCTGATGGACCAGACGGCCATCACCTATGCCACGGCCACGATAAACCACCTCACCGGCGAGCAGATGAAAGTCATTCTGGAAGACATAGCTGATAACCTGTTCCACCCTGATCCCTACTATCAACAGGGCGGAGACATGGTGCGCGTGGGTGGACTCCAGTACACCCTTGATCTCACCCAACCCCACGGAAACCGCATCCAAGGCATGGCGCTAAACGGCAAACCCATCGCGGCGGGTAAAACCTACAAGGTCGCCGGCTGGGCCAGCGTCCAGCCACAGCGGGATGGCAGACCGGTATGGGAGGTCGTGGCGGAATATCTGCGCGACAAGAAATCTGTCCGGGTCGGCCAGCCCTATATTCCCAAGCTTGTCGGCGTCTCCGGAAATCTGGGATTTGCCGGCTGACCGCCTGTCTCAGGCCGGTTTTCCGGCCCCGTGGTATCTGCTTCATCCCCTGATGTAGAATTGCCCTCTTTTTAATGAATTACCCAAGGGGGAGTAAGAGATGTCCAGTAAGCACCCGATCATCGCCATCACCGGTTCAAGCGGGGCCGGCACCACCACGGTCAAGCGCGCCTTTGAGCACATCTTCCGGCGGGCACAAATCAATCCGGTGGTGGTGGAAGGCGACAGTTTCCACCGTTTCAACCGCGCCGAGATGCGCGAGGCGATGAAAAAGGCCGAGGCCAGCGGCAACCACAATTTCAGCCACTTCGGCCCCGAGGCCAACATCTTTGATGAACTGGAGAAACAGTTCAAAGCCTATGGCGAGACCGGCAAGGGTAAGAAACGCTACTACCTGCACAGCGACGGCGAAGCTGCAGAACACAACAAGCGCCTTGGCACGAGCCTTAAGGCCGGCGAGTTCACGGCTTGGGAAGAAATCCCGGCCAGCACCGACCTCATGTTCTACGAAGGTCTGCACGGCGGTGTGGTGGACGCCAAGGCCGGCGTCGACGTCGCCAAGTGGGTCGACCTGCTGGTGGGTGTCGTGCCCATCGTCAATCTTGAATGGATCCAGAAGATCCAGCGCGACACTGCCGAACGCGGTTATTCCGCCGAGGCCGTGGTCGACACCATCCTGCGGCGCATGTACGACTACGTGCACTACGTCACACCGCAATTCTCGCGCACGCATGTCAACTTCCAGCGCGTACCGGTCGTGGATACGTCAAATCCCTTCATCGCACGTGATATTCCGACCCCGGATGAGAGCCTTGTGGTGATCCGTTTCCGCGACCCGAAGCAACAGGATTTCCCCTATCTTTTGAGTATGATTCATGACTCGTTCATGGCGCGCCCGAATACCATCGTCGTCCCTGGCGGAAAAATGGGGTTTGCCATGGAGGTCATTCTGACGCCGATGATTTACGAACTCCTTGAAAAGAAAAAGAAAAACTAAACCGTTCTCTCCTGCCGTCTAGCAATATCTGCGCTGCTCTGGCGCAGATATTGCTCTATCCTTAAAGAGTATGAAAAAGAAGATCTCCATCCAGGATCTGCGTCACGGTATGTACGTTTCCGAGCTGGACCGTCACTGGCTTGAAACGCCATTCCTGTTTCAGGGTTTTGAGATCAAATCGGACGAGCAAATCGACGAACTCAAAAAGTATTGCCAGCATGTCTACATCGATACGGAACAGGGTTACGACGTTACTGCCCCGAAGTTCAGGCCACCGCCTAGAACCTCTACCCCAGTTGAACCAGCGCACAATCGTGAGATTGAATTCGAGGTACTGAATAAATTCTCACCCGGTCATCTGCGCCCTCCCCGGTATCACGATCAATCGACCCTGGAACAGGAACTGACCGAGGCCAAAGGGATCGTCACCGAAACCCGGGCAACCGTCTTCAACATCATGGAAGACGTACGACTCGGACGCAGTGTCAATACCGCCGCGGCCAAGAAAGTCGTGGCCGACATGGTGGACAGCGTCATTCGTAATCCGGATGCCCTGGTCTGCCTGAACCAACTCAAAATCAAACACGAATACACTGCCCTTCACAGCCTGCGCGTCTGTGTGCTGGCGCTGGCCTTCGGCCGCCATCTCGAATTCTCCGATGCAGAACTGAACCTCCTCGGCATCGGCGCGTTGCTGCACGATGTTGGCAAAATGAAGGTGCCGAATGAAATCCTGGATAAACCAGGAAAATTGACTGGGGAAGAATTCGACCTAATGAAAAGCCACGTACCGCATGGCGTGAGCATTCTGGAGGATACCAAGGGCATCCTTCCGATCTCTATTGAGGTCGCACGCTCCCACCACGAGCGCTTCGATGGCCACGGCTATGCCTTTGGCGCGAAAGAGAACCAAATCGGCCTTTTCGGCTCCATCGGGGCGATCGTGGACTGCTATGACGCCATTACCAGCGACCGCTCCTACCACGATGGCATGTCGGCACACGACGCCCTCAAAAAAATGTACTCCTGGCGCGGGACGGATTTTCATCCCCAACTGATTGAGCAGTTTATCCAGTGCATGGGAATTTACCCGATCGGGAGCGTGGTTGAGCTAAGTACCGGCGGCGTTGGCGTGGTTGTCTCGATCAACCGCAAACGCCGCCTCAAACCCAAGGTTGCGCTCGTACTCAACTCTGACAAAACACCCTTTATGACGCCCAAGGTTATTGATCTCATGCAGCAGGCCTTCGAAGGTCCGGGCAAAGAGGTGGAAATCCGGAAGGTCCTGTCGCCCGGCCTGTTTAATATCAATCCATCGGACTTTATTCCCCTCGGCGCATAGGGTCTCCCGGCCCGAACTCCCGAGTTATCTCCTTGTAGCGCTGGATTCCGGCGCAACAATCTGTCTAAAATCCGTCCGCGCCGCATTCGCGCAACAATAAACACCACCGACGGGAGATACTGACATGAGTGACGCCCTGGACTATCTGGTCAAGACGCGCCCCGAGGCGATGACGGCCTATCTGAAGTTTCTCAAGGAAACGGGAAAATCGCTCGATCCGAAAACCCGGATGCTGATCACAGTCATCACCAAGGTCGCCACCCAGACCGAAAGAGGTTTGCGCCAGTATCTGCCGCGCGCGCTCGATGCCGGCGCCACGCCCAGCGAAATTCTGGACGCCATCCTGCACGCCTTTCCGGCGCTGGGGCTGGCCAAGATCGTATGGGCCATCGACATCCTGCTCGACATGGACATTCCGGAATTCCGCACCGAGAATCTTGGCGCCCCGAAGCGCTGGCGCGAGGTCAAGGCTGTGGCACACATCCCGGAAGGAAAAACCACCTATTGCGACGGCAACGGACGCAATCTGTTTGTCTACCGCGAAAAGGACGACTTCCACGTATACGACAGCCGTTGCCCGCATCAGGTGACCAACATCCCCCACCTGGCGCTCGACGGCGACCGCCTGACCTGCCCCAAGCATCACTGGGCCTTCGACATCAAGACCGGTCAATGCGTGGAAAAAGGCAACCGTCCGCTAAAACGTTTTGAAAGCAAGATCGAAGACGGAAAACTGTACGCCTACTGGTAAACGAACCGTTGTAACGCCGATCAAACCAGCTCCCACCTGCGAAGAATTTCATAGGTGGCGCCGCGGTTCTCGATATGCGACTGCACCAATGCAAAGTGCCGCACCTCCCAGGAAAATGGTGACAACACGCGAACACGGTCTGGACAGCACCGGACATTTCTGGCCAAGGTCAGGTGCGCGCGATACGCGCGAGACTCTGGCGTAAAGCCACAAGCCTGAAGCGCCTGATTCAAATCTCCGACAAGCGCGAGCAGCTCAGCGGGAATCTGCGACGGTCCGACCCAGAGAATGCCGCTGCGGCGAAAATAGCCTAGCCGGTCGAGCATGAGCATAAAGGTACCGCCCTTCACCCCTGAGGCCGCCGCTTCATACCGCGCCTGATCCGGTTCCGTCACCGATCCCAGAAACGCCAAGGTGAGGTGAATGTTCCCGGCCACCACTTGCCGCCCGGCATTGGCTATCAGGGTCTGCCCGGCGAGCCCATAAAGCTGCTGCTGCAAACCTTCCTCCGGCCACAGGGCGAAAAACAGCCGCCTGGTTTTAGGTCGTGGCGATTCCGGAGTGAACTGGTGGTTCATGTGCTCACATGTATAACCAAATGAAAATGAGCGCAGTGAGTATGACGAGCGCTACCGTAATAAATAAAAGGAAGATCGCGGGCCGTGCAGCCTTTCGACAAAACAAAACACGGCATGGATTGTTCTCTACAGTTTCTACCCGGCGCCACGCAGGTCAACCTTGATCTGATCCCATTCCTGAAGCAGTTCACTGAATGCCTCCACAGAAAGCGGCTTGCTGAAATAATAGCCTTGAGCCATATCACACCCCTGCCGGCGCAGGAACTCCAGTTGCTCAGAGGTCTCTACACCTTCGGCGATGACCCGAATATCGAGCGTATGGGCCATGACGATGCTGGCCAGCGCGATCGTCGCGTCATTCAGGTCTGTGGTAATGTCGCGCACGAAAGAGCGGTCAATCTTCAGGTGTTTGATGGGGAAGCGCTTGAGGTAGCTGAGCGAGGAATAACCAGTGCCGAAGTCATCCAGCGAAAAAGCGATCCCGAGCATGCTCAACTCGGCCATGATGCTGGCCGTCTCCTCTACATCCTGCATCAGGATGCTCTCTGTGAGTTCGAGGTCAAGGTGAGCTGCCGGGAGACCAGTTTCGGCCAATATGCGTCTCACCTTTTCCGGCAGGTCCTTCTTCAACTGTTTGCCGGAGAGGTTCACGGCGATGCGCAGCACCGGAAACCCGGCATCAGCCCAAACCTTGGTTTGGGCACAGGCAGTGCGCAGCACCCACTCGCCGATGGGTATGATAAGCCCGGTGTCCTCTGCCACCGAGATAAACTCCAATGGCGGAATCAGTCCAAACTCCGGGTGCTGCCAGCGCAACAGTGCCTCCATGCCGACGATTTCGGCGGTCTGCATGCTCACCAGCGGCTGGTAGTGCAACAGGAGCTCGTCTCGCTCCAGCGCCCACCGCAGCCCGGTTTCGAGCGTCAGCCGCTTCATCGCCCGGGTATTAAGTTCGGCGGTGTAAAACTGGAAGGTATTGCGCCCCGATTCCTTGGCGTGATACATGGCGGCATCGGCATTTTTGAGCAGACTCTCGGCATCCGTGCTGTCGAGCGGATAGATGGTAATGCCGATGGAAGGGGTGACGAACAACTCACGCTCGCCGATATTAAATGGGGACACAAACTGATCCACGATTTTCTGCGCCACGTGCGCCACATCGTCGACATGGGCCACATTGGCGAGGACCAGGACGAATTCGTCACCGCCCAGACGGGAGATGGTATCGCCAAGACGTACGCCGGACCTCAGGCGATCAGCCACTATTTTGAGCAAGGCGTCTCCCGTCCTGTGACCAAGCGTATCGTTGATATTCTTGAAACGGTCCAGATCCATGAACATGACCACCACCAGCCGGCGCTGCCGGTCGGCCTCGATCATGGCCTGTTCCAAGCGGTCGTGCAGCAGGGCACGGTTGGGCAAATCCGTCAGGACGTCATGATAGGCAAGATGGTTCAGGAGTTCTTCTGCCCGCTTGCGTTCGCTGATGTCCTCCACCGTCACGGCCAATCCGGTGCCGGAACGCACCAGTTTTCTTCTGGCCCACGCTATTTTTAACTTGCTATCCTGCGGTACTTCCACCTCGTCCTCTTCGAAGAAGCCGGATTCCATCGCGCTACGGAAGGCGTACATCAGCTCGCTGAAATAAGGAACGGGATGAAACGTGGAGAGCTTTGCGCCCACCAACTCTGCCTTCGTGGTTCCATAGAAAACTGCCCCACGCTCGTTGCAATCCACCAATTCAAAGTCCACGATGGCGTCATTCTTGTCGCGCAGGGCGTGATACATGTAAAAACCTTCATTGCCGCCTTCGGTGGCCATCCGATAGGTTTTCCGCACTTCCTCCGCCTGGTGTTTTTTCCAAGCGAGCCGTACCGACAATCCCATAGCGACAAAAGTAAAAAGAAACATCAAGATGCTTCCACCTATGGCCCCATGCCGGTATAAGGCCCAAGTCTCCTGATGAGAGGCGAGCAGTTCTTCTTCAGAGAGCCCGGCCACCACAACCATGGGGTAGTCTTTTAATACCTTCCAGGCCACAAAGCGCGCTTGTTTGTCGGAAAACCATTCTTCGCCCGCCAGCAAACCCGAACCCTCCAGCGAATCGAACAAAGGAACGGCGCGCAGTGGCGGCTGGGTCGACTGCTGCGTGGCGCTGCCTATTTTTGCCGCGCGTGGTGTCCCATCCTGGCCCACCACCGCCAGCAATCCTGTTTTCCCGGGAAAGGGGCCAGCATAGAAGGATGTAAAATATTCAGGCTCAACGGAGACCGCCACCAGGCCATCGAAGGTACCATCTGCCGCATTCAACCGGCGCGTAAAAGTGATGACGGCTTTCCCCGTCAGGCGTCCGATGATTGGTTTTCCTATAGAAGGATATTTGATGTGTCATCTCTGTGAAACAGAAAGTAATCCCGGTCCGCCAGAGAGACCGGCCGCCTGTCGGGGCCGAAGAAAGAGTGGGTGAGAAGCACACCGTTGCGGTCAACGATCAGCACATTCACAATCTGGGGAATACGGTAAATCCCATGCTGGGATAATTCTGCAAGATTCAGCTTCCCGCGTGAATGCTCCCAATCGTATTTGACCTGCAATGTGATCTGGTCCACCCGTTCTATGGCGCGCGCGAGATATTGCGCATAGTCGTAAGAGAGAGATTCTGCATTCTGCAAAGAATTTTTTTCAGTCGCGATCCTGTCTGTTTCGATATTCAAGAGTGTCCAGCGCCAAAGGAGCGCGCCTAAAAAGAGACAGATAATAGGCCACAGAAGAATCTGAAAGAGGCTGCCTCTCAGAAATCCGAGGTTGCGAGTTCCGCGGACCAGGCGTTTAACAATATTATTCTTGTTGCCCATCGTCCTTCGTCTGCCGTGGCGTTCCGGCGCATAAAGAGTGGAAAATCAATACGTAGAGCGCTTATGATCGCAGTATAGCCGTAAAGAAACGAGCCAAAATGCAGCCTCGCAAACAGGAGAATCTGACCGTGAAAAACAGCGTGTTCTGGGTATTGTTAGCCGGGATTACTTCAGTTTTATGGTCCGGTGCGGCATTTTCGCAGGATTCGTATGTAGCGGAGGCAAAGGCATATGTTGCCAAAGTCACCAAGCCCGCCCCGCCGTGGAACGGGCCAACCATGGGTCCAGTAGCGCAGTCGAAAAAATCGATAGTCTACGTATCGGCCGACCAGCGCAACGGCGGCGCTCTCGGTGTAGGCCGCGCGGCAGAAGAAGCAGCCAAGGTTATCGGCTGGACCTTCCGCCTCGTCGATGGTCAAGGAACCGCCGCTGGCAGGACAGCGGCCTTAACCCAGGCAGAAAACCTGTACCCCGACGGCATCATCCTCGGAACCGTGGATGCCAAGGAGCAGGCCGACGTTATCAAACGAATTGCGGCCAAAGGCATCAAGATCGTAGGCTGGCACTCGCTGGACAAACCGGGCCCGGCTGTGGATCAAGGCATTTTTACCAATATCGCCACCAATCCAAGCGAAGTGGCAAAGGCAGCGGCGATGTACGCTGTGGCCGAATCCAATGGCGGAGCTCATGTGGTTATCTTCACCGATCCTGCCTACGCGATCGGTATCGCCAAATCGAACGCAATGATCGAGGTGATTCGTAAGTGCGGCGGCTGTAGCGTGCTATCAGTAGAGCGCATAGATCACGGACTTTTCAGAGAGGCAGCATCACTCATGACCCAGCGCACGGCGTTATTGCTGCAGCGCTACGGCGAGAAATGGACGCATAGCATCGGCGACAACGATCTCTACTTCGACTTCATGGTGCCTTCTCTGCTGGCGGCGACCATCCCGGGCAACGGGCATCCTAAGAACATTTCAGCAGGCGACGGCAGCGAGACGGCTTTCGAGCGCATTCGCCAGAATCACTATCAGATAGGCACGGTCGCAGAACCGCTGCGTCTTCATGGATGGCAGGCAATCGATGAGCTTAACCGCGCCTTCGCGGGAAAACAGACGAGCGGCTACTCAGCCCCGGTTCATCTCGTCACCAGCGCCAACATAAAATTTGATGGTGGCCCCCGTAATGAATTCGATCCGGATAATGGTTATCGCGGCATATACAAAAAAATCTGGGGGACAAAATAAGGATAAACCTGAAGGACGGGCGGTCTTGCTTCGATGACTGTAGCTTTGGTAGTCGACTCAGTAAGCCGGGGCCGGAAAACCGCCGGCTTCCCTGACGGTTCTCTGGATTCTGGCGGATGCAGGTACGACGACGGCTATTCCCTCATCTCATTCACTGACGTCCGTCTCCCGAAGCCTCGGTGCTCAAGATGACACCGTAGTTCATTGTGCGGCTAGCGTACCCGTGGGCGCGCTCGGTGCACGAGATCCGTGCAATGCACTACGCCTACCGAGCGCGATTTCTTTGCTCTCCTCTCTATAGATCCATACGTTCGCTGGAGTGGCTCCAAAGCCGCGGATATCGCCACTGAAACCGATAAAGAAGCCCACAAACATGATTTGACGCAGATCAATACGCGCCCCTTTTCGGAGGCGAATAATGTTTTACAGATTACTTGGAGGTGGCCCCGACATGCAGCTCACGGGTGAACAACTGGTCAAGGCATACCGGAGCATGTGCACCATCCGGGAGTTCGCGGACCGCGTGTACAAGGAGTTCACCACCGGGCAGATCCTCGGCTTCGTGCATCCCTATGCCAGCACGCACCGCGGTCACAGCCATTCGATCGAAGAAGGAGCAGAGTCATGAACACTCTCTGGATCGTCATCATCGGCGCGCTGACCATCTATTTGGCCTACAACCTGTACGCCAAACGCATCGACCGGAACGTCATCCAGGCCGACGCCAAGCGGGCGACGCCGGCCCGGATGTACATGGACGGCGTCGACTTCATGCCGACTAGCCGGAACATCCTCTTCGGGTATCACTTCAAGGCGATCGCGGCCGCCGGGCCCATCGTGGGACCCATCACCGCCGCAAATCTCTGGGGGTGGTCGCCCGCGCTGGCATGGCTGATCCTGGGCGTCAGCTTCATCGGCTGGGTGAGCGACTATTCCGCCATCATGGTCGCGGTGCGCAACGACGGCAACAGCCTGTCGGCGATCTCGCACAAGCTCATCGCTCCGCGCACGCGCACGATACTGTTCGTATTCATTTTCTTTTACCTGATGCTGCTCGCCGGTGCGTTCATCGGCATCCTGGCGGCGATCCTCTCCGCGCGTCCAGATGTGCCGCTAGGCATCGTCATGCTCGCACTGATGGGACTGCTCGCCGGCCAGATGATGTACCGCTGGAAGATGGGCATCATGGGT
>JBGPBL010000031.1:0-30618 GCA_041481225.1 Sulfurifustaceae bacterium
CACGACATCGCCGTTGAATTGATCGGCAAGGCACTCTCGGTTAAGCCGGATTACGCCGAGGCGCATAACAATCTGGGTGCGGCACTCCAGGCGCAAGGCAAGTCCGACGCGGCGGCAGAGAGCTTCTGTCAGGCGCTCGTACTCAAACCGGATTATGCGGAGGCGCACTACAATCTGGGCATAGTGCGTAAAACACAAGGCAGGCTCGACGCGGCGGCAGAGAGCTACCGCCAGGCGGCCTTATTCAAGCCGGATTATGCCGGGGCATACAACAATCTGGGGAATGTGCTGCAGGCACAGGGCAAGCTCGACGCCGCCGTTGCCAGTTTCCACAAGGCGCTCGCGATCAAACCGGATTATGCGGATGCGCTCAACAATCTGGGAAATGTGCTTCATGCACAAGGCAGGCTCGACGCGGCGATCGATTGTTACCACAAAGCCATCTCAATCAGACCGGATTATGCCGACACGCACAGCAATTTGGGGAACGTACTCAAAGACCAGGGCGAGCTCGACACGGCGGTCGAGCATTACCGCAGGGCGCTCGCGCTCAAACCGGATTATTTTGTAGCCTACAGCAACCTGCTATTTGCCCTTGGTCTTCATTCCGGGTGTTTGCCGGCCCAGTACCTTGTAGAAGCCAGGAACTATGGCAGTAAAGTATTGGCCCAGGCTGAACCCTATACCCATTGGCCCGTTCGTCCAGCAGGCCCTGGCATAGAGCCCCTGCGTGTTGGTCTGGTTTCCGAAGATTTAAAAAATCATCCGGTTGGTTTTTTTCTGGAGAACGTGTTGGCGCACATCAATCTCGCCCGGATCGAATTGGTGGCCTATCCTACGCAGCCGCAAGAAGACGACCTCACTGCCCGCATCAAGCCGCGCTTTTCCGCATGGAACCCCATCGTGGGACTAAGCGACCAGGAGGCGGCGCAGAAGATACACGCCAACGGTATCCATATACTTGTCGATCTTGCCGGCCATACGGGACATAACCGTTTACCGGTGTTTGCGTGGAAGCCGGCCCCGGTGCAAGTAAGCTGGATGGGTTATTTGGCCAGCACCGGGATCCCGGGGATGGATTACCTGTTGGCCGACCCGGTATCGGTTCAGGAATCCCAGCGCGAGCATTTCACTGAAACAGTGTGGTACCTGCCGGATAGTTTGTATTGTTTTACGCCGCCCGCGGCCAGCACGAAGCTGGTGCCCACGCCTTTGCCAGCCATGCGCAACGGTTACATCACCTTCGGTTGTTTCCAGAATACGAGCAAGGTGACCGATGCCGTGTTGGCCGTATGGGGACGAATTCTCCAATCATTGCCGCAGGCCCGGCTGCGGTTGCAGATCAAGCAGCTGAAGGAACCAGCCGCGCGCGAACGTATGCAGCGACGGCTGGCCCGGGCCGGGATCGGGCCGGAACGGATAATGATGGAAGGGACTGTTTTTTCCAGGGAAGGTTATCTGGCTACCCACGCCGAGGTAGATATTATCCTCGACACTTTTCCCTATCCGGGCATCACGACGACCTGTGAAGCGTTATGGATGGGGGTGCCCACACTGACCCTCGCCGGCAATACGCTGCTCAGCCGGCAAGGCGCGAGTTTGCTGACCTGCGTGGGGCTGCAAGACTGGATTGCCAGCGATGAGCAAGACTATGTGGCCCGTGCGTTGGCCCATGCGGCCGACGTAAATCAACTGGCGCAACAGCGTGCGGGGTTGCGGCAGACCGTGCTGGACTCGCCGCTTTTCGATGCCCCTCGGTTTGCCTTGCATCTGGAAGATGCACTATATGGTATGTGGCGGCAAAAGAGGGGACTGGACCGGACTAGCGGCGTGGAGGGGTAGAGAATCCCGGCTATACTTAAAAAGAAGCTGTCGTTCGCTGGATGAACTTGTCGCAGAGAGTGCCGCAACCCTGCTCCCCAGGCCTGTGTCCGGACACGGAAGGGGTTATTGCCCCGGGGATTGCCCATTTACCATACTCTATAGCGTTGGCAATTTTGTATCTCATTGAATTATATCACTTTAATTATTTTAAACTCCCCTTAAGTTTCCTCCCCGAGCGCCGATAAACCTTCTGGACGCAGAACATTCCCGATTGTTGGAACACTCTGCTTGTGATTAATCGGTCCGGGAGGCCCAACAAATGGCCAGGACTCTAACGGAACACTGAGGAGTAAAATACCATGTCGCAGATTATTAACACTAACATTGCCTCGCTGAATGCGCAGCGCAACCTGAACACCTCGCAGGCCGCCTTGGACGTGTCTCTGCAGCGCCTGTCTTCAGGTCTGCGCATCAATAGCGCCAAGGACGACGCCGCCGGTCTCGCGATTTCCGATCGTTTTACCACGCAGATCAACGGTCTCAACCAGGCCAGCCGCAACGCCAGTGACGGTATTTCGCTGTCGCAGACGGCGGAATCCTCCTTGGGAGAGTTGACCAACAACTTGCAGCGCATCCGCGAACTCGCGGTGCAGTCTGCCAACGCCAGTAACTCTGCGTCGGACCGCGCGGCCCTTGACCTCGAAGTGCAGCAGCGCATCGCGGAAGTCGATCGTATTGCCTCCCAGACCACATTCAACGGCCGCAAGGTGCTGGATGGCACCTTTGGCACCAGCGCCTTCCAGGTGGGCGCCAACGTGGGCGATACCATCAGCATCAATTTGAGCACGGGTGTACGTAGCAGCCAGATCGGTCAGCTTGCCACAGGAACCTCCTCCGCCGAGGTAACCGTGGCGGCGCTGACCGGTTCCGGAACGATCACGGTGGGCTCCGGTACCACCACGACCGTTGGCGCCAGCGTCGCCGGCGGTGCCGCGGGTCAATCCCTCGGTAGCGCTTACTCGAAAGCGAACGCCATCAATGCCGCCGGTGTTTCGGGTCTGAGCGTGTCGGCAACGAACAACGTTGAGCTGGTTGCCGCGGACACAACCACGACTGGTACCGTGGGCACCGCGGTAGCTACTGCCACGTATAACCTCCGTATCAACGGTCAGGACATTTTCGCGAGCTTCGATCAGTCGACGGGCGCGGTTTTGACCAAAACGCAGATCAGCGACGCGATCAACGCCCAGAGCGCTGTCACTGGCGTAACTGCCTCATTGTCCGGAACCGACCTGCGGTTATCCGCCGCTGACGGCCGCGATATCGCCATTTCCCAGGCTTTCGGTACCGGCGTAGGTGGTGGTCTTTCCGCTGGTGCAGGTGGCGCCTCGACCGTCAACGGGGTGACCTATCGTGATGGACAGCTTGGCACGGTCATTGCCGATGCCACCAGTAATAGCGCCGTTGCTACTGCCGTTAATGGTGGAACCCTGACCTTGTCGGCCACGGACAATATCGTGATCACCGGTGACGGCGCCATTATGGGTTTTGCCTCGTCCGGTTACACGATTGCCAAGGACACAAACACCATATCTACGGTTAATGTCAAGACCGTGGTCGGTGCCAACAACGCGATTCAACGGATTGATTCCGCACTGACAACGGTAAGCACCTTGCGTAGCACCTTCGGTTCCATTCAAAACCGCTTCGAGTCGGTTACTTCCAACCTCGGCGCGGTGGCGGAAAGCTTGACGGCATCTCGTAGCCGCATTCAGGACGCGGACTTCGGTGCGGAAACAGCGTCACTGACCCGCGGTCAGATTCTGCATCAGGCGGGTATCGCGATTCTGGCCCAGGCCAATTCGCTGCCGCAGAGTGTATTGGCCCTCTTGAAGTAGGGATGGCCTTAGGGCGCATGTAGTAGAGTTGTAGGAAGACAAGGACGGACCCGAGTCGATGACGGCCACAAGCCTGAGACGACAACGGTGATGGAAAGGCGCCCGGGGGCTTGTTCTCCCGGGCGCATTTCGCCATGTGAAAGTGAGGTAAATAGACATGCCAATCGACAATATTGCTCAAGTCAGCGGCGCGCAGGTAAAACCGCCGAGTCCCGGCCCGGCAGTTCCCCGGCAACAATCGTCGGGGGACGGCCAACCCGTTCCGCCGGTGGCGGGAACACCGCCGGTAGCCGAGGTCAAAGAGGCAGTCAGCCGCCTCAACCAGTATGTCCAGACTCTGCGGCGCGACCTGGAATTCCGTGTGGATGAAGGCACGAATACAGTGGTCGTGACCGTGGTGGATCCCTCGACAAAAGAGGTGATTCGTCAGATTCCCTCGGAAGAGGTGCTGGCTGTGGCCAAGAGTCTGGAGCAGACCCAAGGGGTTATTCTGAACACCAAGGCATAGAGCCACCGTGGTTCTTATTCGGAAAGCAGTGATTCAAGAGGGCTGGCTGCCAGGCTTGGCCCTGATTTTGCAACATCCTGGCTGATTTCGAAGAGGAAAATACGTTATGGCGACGATCAGCTCACCGGGTATTGGTTCTGGTCTGGATATCAATACCCTGATAACAAAGTTGATGGCGGCTGAGAGCACGCCCCTTACGGCGCTCGCTCAAAAAGAGGCCGGTTTACAGGCCAAGATTTCTGCCTTTGGCAGCCTTCAGGGCGCCTTGTCTGCATTCCAGGGTTCAGTGAGTTCCCTGAACAGCCTTTCGAAGTTCCAGGCTTTAAGTGCCACTTCAGCCGACAGCACTGTCTATACGGCCTCGGCATCCCCGACCGCGGTGCCTGGAAGTTATTCCATCGAGGTCACGCAGCTCGCGCAGGCGCACAAGCTGGCGTCGAGCGCCTTTACGAACATCACGGATGTAGTGGGAACCGGCTCGCTGACGTTCCAGTTTGGCACCTTTAGTGCTGGCACGTTTACCCTCAACAGCGCCAAGGCGGCGCAGACGGTGACCATCAGTAGCGCGCAAAATAGCCTTGTCGGTATCCGTGATGCCGTGAATGCGGCCAACGTTGGCGTGACCGCGACCATTCTGAACGATGGCACGGGCAACAAGCTTGTATTCACCTCGAACGACACTGGTGCTGCCAACAGCCTCAAGATCACCGTTGCCGACACGAGCGATGCCAGCAACACCGATAATGCCGGTCTCTCGCGGTTGGCCTACGATCCCAACGGTACACTGGGTAATGGCAAGAATCTCACCGAGACGCTGGTAGCCCAGAATGCCCTGCTGAACGTGGACGGCATAACCGGTATCAGCAAGGCGTCCAACACGGTGACCGACGTGATTCAGGGTGTCACCCTGACGCTGCTAAAGAAAAGTGCGACCGGTGTCCCGGCGACGCTGACGGTTTCGCGCGATGTGTCCTCTGTCCAATCCGCCGTGGCGGATTTTGTCAAGGCCTACAACGATCTTAACAAGTCCGTTACGGACCTGACCAAGTACGACCCCGCCACAAAGCAAGGCGCGGTATTGCAGGGCGATTATTCCGCACTTTCCATTATCAGTCAGGTTCGCCAGCAGCTGAACAAAACCCTTACCGGCCTGACCGGTTCCTATACGTCACTCTCGCAGATCGGTGTCTCGTTCCAGAACGACGGCACGCTGTCTCTTGACGCTGCCAAGCTGCAAACAGCGCTTAACACAAACTTCAATGACATCGCCGGTTTGTTTACAAATATCGGCAAGCCGAGCGACAGCCTGATCAGCTACCTCGGCTCCACAGCCAAGACCCAGGCCGGAAGCTATTCGGTCAATATCACCCAGCTTGCCACCCAGGGCGTGCTTGCCGGTGTCACCACCGCATCGCTGGCGAATACGGCGGGTACGTTCACCGCACCGTTTACCATCAATACGACCAACAATACGCTTAGCCTCAAGATCAATGGCGTGCAGTCGGGAACCGTTACCTTGGCATCGGGTACCTATACCACCGCCACGGCGCTGGTGGCGGAAATACAGTCGAAGATTAATGGCGATACGGCTCTCAAGAATGCATCCAAAACGGTCACCGTTTCTTTTAATAATGCGACCAGCCAGTTGTCAATTACCTCGAACGGATACGGTTCGGGTTCGACAGTCGAAATTACCTCGCAGGGAACAGCCACGGCAACAACCCTCGGCTTGAGTGTTGGCGTCGGGATCGCCGGAGTTGATGTGGCCGGCTCAATCAATGGAGCTTCTGCCACGGGAACAGGGCAGACCCTTACGGGCGCTACGGGCTATACGACGGAAGGATTGCAGCTCCTGATCACGGGTGGGGCGCTTGGAAGCCGTGGCAACGTGAATTACTCACAAGGATACGCCTACCGGCTCTACAATCTCGCAAATCAGATGCTGGGCAGTGCCGGGCCCATCGCGAGCCGTACCAGCGGGTTAAATCAATCAGTCAAGGATATTGGCACACAGCGCGACGCCATCAGCTTGCATCTTACTGCCCTTGAGGCGCGTTATCGCGCGCAGTTTACCGCCCTGGACACGCTGATTGGAAAAATGAAGAGCACGAGCGATTTTCTGACGCAGCAACTGGCGATACTCCCATCAACGAGTATGAAATAATATCCGCGTAAATTTGGCGGATATATGGCGGCGACAGTAAAGATTTTCCAGGGAATACCGATACAAGGGTAAGTCTCTTTGAAACTTGTATCCGACCAAACAGCGAGGAAATCACCGTGTCTTATCCAAACCCGCAATCTGCTGTGAATGCCTATACCCAGGTCGATGTGCATAGTCATGCCGCCTATGCCAGTCCGCATCACCTGATTCAGTTGTTGTTGGAGAATACGTTGAGCAAGATCGCGGTGGCAAAGAGTTGCATGACGCAGGGCGTTGGTTGGGAGAATGTTGCAAAGAAGGGCGAGAACATCAGCCGTGCGATGGCACTGGTGGAAGGGCTGCGCCTCGGCCTGGACAAACAGGCCGGTGGCGATATCGCGCAGAATCTTGAAGATCTTTATGATTATGTCGAACGCCGGCTCGCGATGGCCAATGCCAAAAACGATCCCGCGATACTCGATGAAGTTTCATCGCTGATGAATGAAATCAAGAGCGCCTGGGTGGCCATCGGTAATCACCCGGCGGCAAATCCTGCCACACCACCGGCGCGTCCGTTATCCACGAATGTGCCCGCGATCGGTTAGTCCGCAAGAAATTTCTTGAGCATGGAAATAAAATCATCTGCCAGTGGTGGCAACGGCTTGCGCGAGCAGGCCGAGGCGCTTCTGGCATTGACGCGGTCCATGGCCGCTGCTGCCGATGAGCAGAAATGGGACGTGGTGGCGGAACTGGAAGGACAGCGCCGCGCCATCGTTTCGGAGATCTTCGGTACACCTTCCTTTCAGCAGGATGCCGGACGCATCGCTGCCTGTTTGCGGGAAGTACTGACATTCGATCGGCGCATCATCGATCAGGGCGAGGCGGGTTTGCGCGAGCTGACCGACAAACTGGCTGGATTCGGCCAAAGCCGCCGCGTCCAGGATGCCTATCAGGACGCGGCAGCGGATTAGTCGCTGCTGGAGTTTCTCCGTATTTTGACACCGGATGGAAATCCGGTATCTTCCGCAAGACGATGAGCGAACATTCTTCAGAACATCTCGGCGGGGACCTGGCTTACGAGGACTGGCTGCCAATCAAGTGGAGCGTGGCCAAGAAAACCCTGCCGCTGGCCGTCCAGGCCCATATTCACGATGCCAACGAAAAATTCCTGCGCCGGGTATCGACCCTGGAAGAGGAGCCCGCCAACGTCGTTGAGACCCACCCGGAGCTTGCCAAGGAGTTGATACGGCTCGAATCCAAGGTCGACATGATGCTCGACATGGTGGGCACGGTGCTCGCCGGGCACCTGAAATTACCCAAGCCGACTCCCATCCAGTTGACCGCCGAAGGCATCTCTTGGGAATCGCTCAAGGCCCCGCCGGTGAAATCGCATGTCGCCATCGCTCTGTACATGTTACCGAACTATCCCTATCCGCTGACACTTCAAGGCCAGGTGACGTCCGTGGCGAAATGTCCCGGCGGTCGCCGTACCACCGTAGTGTTCGATGCCATGAGCGAGAATGCCCAAGAGTGGCTGGAAAAAACGATTTTTCGCCAGCACCGCCGGAAGGTGGCGCTTTCCCGCCGTGCACAACCGACCCCTGAGAATTAATTCCATATCTCCACCTCCGCGTATCAACTCTTAAATAATAACAAATACAAATCATATAGTTATATTTAATAAAAGCCTATTTTCGAATATCAGTCACCAATCATTGTTCCAAAGACACAAAAAATATTAGGAATTTCAGCGGGTTCGCATGAGAAATATTCTCAGAATCGGGTTGCAGACCTGGGATTCATGTGCTGTTATTAAATTGACACTATAATTATATGTTAATTAAGCTGACTTGAACGGCTGAACATAAAAACGGGAATATAGGGGAAAAGTAACCATATAGTCAGGTAATTCCATGGCGTAATTATTTTGACGCGGGGGGAGTTCATCGTGGCCGAAAACGTGTGGGTGGTGATCGATGCCGATGAAGATCGGTGTCAGTACTTCAGGGGGCTGCTGGAATTCCTCGATTCAGGACCGATTCTGGCTCTGCCAGCGGATCATTGGCGGGAAAGTATCGTGCGTCCGGAAACCGTGGTGGGGGTCTTGTTAGGACCCTGTGGCAACGAGTCCGAACAGCTGGCGTTGCTGGATTCCCTTCAGAAATGGCATCCCTCCTTGGCGATACTTTTCTTCAGCGACGCGAATCGCCGCGGGGAGATTCCGCGCGCGCAGACTGGCAGCAGCTATTTTCGCGTGCTAGATATGCCGGTCAAACATGCCCAGCTTGCCCATGCGCTGGAGCAGGTACAGAATTATCGTGACAGCCAGACGCACAGGCCGGGACGCAACCCGGAACTGTTTCGCAGTCTCGTGGGCAAGAGCGCGCGTATCCAGAAGGTGCGCCAGCTCATTGATCAGGTGGCTCCCACTTCCGCGAACGTGTTGATTCTCGGTGAATCCGGGACGGGCAAGGAAGTCGTGGCGCGCAATCTGCACTACCATTCCTCCCGCCGGGGAAAGCCTTTTGTACCAGTCAACTGCGGCGCTATCCCGGAAAACCTGTTGGAAAGCGAACTCTTCGGGCATGAGAAGGGCGCGTTTACCGGCGCCATCTGCGCGCGCCAGGGCCGCTTTGAAATGGCCGATGGCGGCACCCTTTTTCTGGATGAAATCGGCGACATGAGCCTGCCGATGCAGGTCAAGCTGCTGCGCGTGCTGCAGGAGCGAATCTTCGAACGTGTCGGCAGCAACAAAAGCATCAGCGTGGACGTCCGCATCATCGCTGCCACGCATCGGGATCTGGAACAGGATATTGGTTCCGGCCGTTTCCGCGAAGACCTCTATTACCGCTTAAATGTTTTCCCCATTGACATGCCGCCCTTGCGCGAACGACGCGAGGATATTCCGTTGCTGGTGGCGGAGTTCAATGCCCGCATCATGCAGGAGAAGGGTTCCACGGTACGGCTGACCCCGTTTGCCGTCGAATCGCTGCAAGGCTATTCCTGGCCGGGCAACGTGCGTGAACTGGCCAACCTGATCGAGCGCCTGGCGATCCTCTATCCCAACGGGCAGGTCGACAAAAAAGATTTGCCAGACAAGTACAAGGTGGGCGCCGATTTTTCTGGGGCCCCATCCTCCACCGGGACGGCGCCGGGTTCCGCGGCCCCGCAGGGAACACAACAACTCCCCCCGGATGGTATCGACCTCAAGGAACACCTCAACAACATCGAGTATTCGCTGATTATGCAAGCCTTGGGGCAGACGGGCGGGGTGGTGGCCCACGCGGCTGCCCTGCTTAAATTGCGCCGCACCACACTGGTCGAGAAGCTACGGAAATATGGCGTCCGTGCCGACGAGTCCCGCCAAGATATTGACGATATCGTCACCTACAATTCATAACTTCTCGTTTTTCATAGATTAATTTTACGGGCACGGTTCTTGCTCCTGCCTCATCTAGATAGGCCAGGGTTAAATCCTGGTGGCTGGATGATTTTAACTTGCAGGGCAATGAGCCAACATGACACAGCCGGATCCGTGCCAGACAGCCGATCTTGAACAGGCGTTTCGCCTGTTCAGCGAGATGTCCGAAAACCTTTCTGCTTCGTATCGGGCGCTGGAAGACCGTGTCAGCCTGCTCAACCGGGAACTCGCCGCGGAACGCGACGGCCGTTTGCAGCACCTAGCCGAGAAAGAGCGCCTTGCCAATCGTCTCTCGCATTTGTTGACCGCCCTTCCGGGCGGTGTCGTGGTGTTGGATGGCGATGGCAGCGTGCAGGACGCCAACCCGGCCGCCATCCGTCTGCTGGGCGAACCCCTGATCGGGCAGCTCTGGCGCGAAATCATCCTGCGTGCCTTCCGTCCGCAGCCGGACGACGGTCACGATATTTCCCTGACCGATGGAAGACGCGTCAGCATCGAAACGAGTTCACTCGGCGAGGAGCCGGGACAAATCCTGTTGATTAACGATGTGACCGAGGCCCGGCAGATGCAGGAACGGCTGGCCCGGCACAAACGCCTGACCGCCATGGGCGAAATGGCGGCAAGCCTGGCGCATCAAATCCGCACACCCCTGGCCTCGGCCATGTTGTATGTCTCGCATCTGACCCAACCCGTGATGGATGTTGATCAGCGGCACCGTGTCGCCGCCAAGATCCAGGGTGGGCTGCGGCATCTGGAGAAACTGGTCAACGACATGCTCGTGTTCGCCCGCGGCGGGGCGGTGGGTAACGAGGAAATTCCCGTGGCCACGCTCCTGCAGGACGTGCGCCAGTTGTCCGAGGCGTCCGTCCAGGCGGGCGGCTGTCGGTTGCAGGTGCTGGATGAAGCGCCGGCGGCGGTGTTGCACGGCAACCGCGATGCCCTGATGGGCGCGTTGCACAATCTAATTACCAATGCCTTTCAGGCCTGCGGCAGCGGCGCACAACTGGTGTTGCGCGCCCGCATGGTGAGTGAAGGCAAGATCGATCTGATGGTCACGGACAACGGTCCCGGCATCGCCGCCGAGATCCAGGAGAAAATATTCGAACCGTTCTTCACCACGCGCACCCAGGGTACGGGGTTGGGCCTGGCCGTGGTGCAGGCCGTCGCCCGCGCCCAGGGTGGTGGTGTGTGGCTGGAATCCCAGCCCGGACGGGGCAGCACGTTTGCGTTGCGGCTTCCGGTGAAAACCGGAAGCGAGGCGGCGCGCCTTAACGGAAATCCGATGCGCGCAGAAAAAACAGAACAGGCCATGTTAAGCGGGAGTAATCGATGAATCCGAAGATCCTGGTGGTGGAAGACGACCAACCCCTACGTGAGGCCCTGTGCGAAACGCTGGAGTTGGCGGGCTATCACGTGGCGGCCACCGATGACGGGCACGCCGCACTGGCTGCCATGGCCCAGGAGGAAATTGGCCTGGTGATTTCGGACGTGAAAATGCCGAACATGGATGGCTATACATTATTGAACCAGATTCGCATGCGCCGCAGTGACCTGCCGGTGCTGCTCATGACGGCTTATGGCACGATCCAGAGCGCGGTGGATGCGATGCGCAACGGTGCTGTCGATTATCTCATCAAGCCGTTCGACGCCAACCTGCTGGTGGAAAAGGTGTCACGTTATCTTCTGCGGCCCTTGTCCGCGGACAGCGAATTCATTGCTGCCGATCCGCGTACACGCGAACTCGCCGACCTGGCCGCGCGCGTGGCCACGTCCGATGCCACCGTGCTGATCAGCGGCGAATCCGGGACCGGCAAGGAAATTCTCGCGCGTTATCTTCACCGCCATTCAACGCGCGCCGATCAGCCGTTTGTGGCGATCAACTGCGCGGCCATTCCGGAAAACATGCTGGAGGCTACCCTGTTCGGGTACGACAAGGGTGCGTTCACGGGCGCGGTGCAAGCCCATGCCGGCAAGTTCGAACAGGCCCAGGGTGGCACTTTGCTGCTGGACGAGATTACCGAGATGAGCCTGCCGCTCCAGGCAAAGCTGTTGCGTGTGTTGCAGGAGCGCGAAGTCGAACGCCTAGGTAGTCGTAAAATGATCGCGCTTAACGTGCGCGTGCTGGCCACGACCAATCGTGCCCTGCGCGAGGAAGTGACAGCCGGGCGGTTTCGCGAAGATCTTTTCTATCGTCTGAACGTATTTCCGCTGAGCATTCCGCCGCTGTGTGAACGGATACAGGACATCCTGCCGCTCGCCAAATATATGCTGGCACGTGGCATCCAGGGCACGACCCGCGCGATTCCGCAATTGTCGCACGAGGCCACGGAACGGCTGTTGGCGCATGACTGGCCGGGCAACGTGCGCGAACTCGACAACCTGATGCAGCGTGCGCTCATTCTGCAGCACGGCGCCGTGATCGAGGCGGCTGACCTGCGGTTCGAATCCGGTACGTCGGCACCGGCAGAGGTCGCTGGTATACAACTGGATACCGCTATTGCCGATTCGCTGAATCACGACCTTAAAACGCGCGAGCAGTGTCTGATTATCGAGGCATTGAAGCTGGGGCACGGCAGCCGCCAGCGTGCGGCGGAAAGATTGGGCATCAGCCCACGCACGCTACGTTACAAGTTGGCACGCATGCGCGCCGCCGGCATCGCCATACCCGGATGAAACGAATAGAGCAGCATCTAAACAGCGGAGCCGATCATGAATGAAATCGACATGAACCAGTTATTGACGCAGTTGCGGTCGACCGCCGCCGCCGCCCACGGCGTACCGGCCACGTCAGCCCGGGCCAATACTCCGGATTTTCAGGCGATGATGAAGGGCGCCATCAACACCGTGAACGAGTCGCAACAGAGTGCGGCGAAACTGGCCGAGGCGTTCGAGGTCGGAGACCCGCGTGTCGACCTGACCACCGTGATGGTGTCGTTGCAGAAGGCAAATTTATCGTTCCAGGCGATGACCCAGGTGCGCAACAAACTGGTATCGGCCTACCAGGAAATCATGAACATGCAGGTGTGAAGTGTACGGAGCTTTGCGATGAATCATGACAGGAAAACGACCGTCAGACGGATGAGAAACAATTATGGCTAACGAAATCGTGCCGCAGCAATCTTTGTTGTACCAGTTACATGTGTTGAGCCACCTGCCATGGTTTCGCCAGATGGGCGTGCTCATCGGCCTTGCCGCCAGCGTGGCCATCGGCGTGGCCGTGGTGTTGTGGTCCCAGACACCGGGCTTTCATACGCTTTACGCCAACCTCGAAGAAAAGGATCAGGCGGCGATCGTCGAAGAACTGCAAAAGCAGAATATTCAATTCAAGGTCGATGCGGCAACCGGCGCCCTCATGGTTCCGGAGAAGGACATCCATGAAGTGCGCTTGAAGCTGGCTGCCCAGGGATTGCCTAAAGGCGCCAACTCCGGGTTTGAAGCCATGGACGAGAAGAACACCTTCGGCAGCAGCACATTCATGGAAAATGCGCGCTACCAGCATGCGCTGGAAGGTGAGCTCGCGCGCTCGGTCATGACCATCAACAACGTGCAAAGTGCGCGCGTGCATCTGGCCGTTCCCCGACAATCAGTTTTCGTGCGCAACCGCCAGCAGCCCACGGCCTCCGTGCTGGTCAATCTCTATCAGGGGCGCAACCTGGAAGAAGGTCAGATATCCGCCATCGTTCATCTCGTCGCCTCCAGCGTGCCCAATCTCGACGCCAGCCGCGTGACGATCGTGGATCAGAAGGGCCGCCTGCTTACCAAGCAGGAGGGCGCGCAGGAATTCGAGCTGAGCGCCAGCAAACTGGACTACACGCATCGCATCGAAGAGTCTTATGCCCGGCGCATCGAAAGCCTGTTGACGCCGATCATCGGTCAGGGCGGTGTCCGCGCTCAGGTGGCGGCCGACATTGACTTCACGATTTCAGAAGAGACACAGGAAAACTTCAAGCCCGATCCCTCTGCTTTGCGCAGCGAGCAGGTGTCGGAGGATCGCACCCTGCCCGGCGCCGGCGTGGCCGGCATTCCCGGCGCCCTGTCGAACCAGCCGCCGGGCGCCGTGAGCGTGCCGGAGACGACAGCAAAACCTGCTGTCGCCAAGGATGCGAAGGGCGGTAAGAATGCCAAGCCGGCGGATAAAGCGCCCCCGGAGACGGCGTCTGCGGCCAATACCAGTCGCCGATCCACGCGTAACTTTGAACTGGACAAGACCATCAGCCACACCCAAGTGGCGCCCGGAAAAATCAAGCGTCTGTCCGTGGCCGTGGTGATGGACGACAAGCAGACCCTGAACGCCGACGGCGAAGCGGAGCGCAAATCGCTCACGCCGGAAGAGATTACGATGGTCACGGGGCTCGTCAAGGAAGTCATCGGATTCAGCGCCGAACGCGGCGATACCGTGCAGGTGATCAACAAGCCGTTCACGGCGCAGCCCGCGCCCGAACCCTTGCCGGAAACCGCCTTGTGGGAAAAACCTTGGTTGTGGGATCTCGGTAAACAGGCGCTGGGCGGAGTGTTGGTGCTGGTGCTGATCTTCTTTGTGCTGCGCCCGATGTTGCGTGGATTGGCGAGTCAGCCTATTCCGGCGTCGCGGATGGGCATGGCGCCGCCAAGCTTCGCCGGCGGTGGGGTTCAGCACATGCTGCCCGCCGGAGGGCCGCAGGGTTATGAAGCCACGTTGACTACCGCCAAGGCGATTGCGACCGAAGATCCAAAGCGTGCGGCGCAGGTAGTCAAGAACTGGGTGGGAAGCGATGCCTGAGGCAAATAACAAAACCAGCGGTGTCGAAAACGCCGCCATCCTGCTGATGAGTCTGGGTGAACAGGAAGCCGCCGAGGTGTTGCGGCACATGGAACCCAAGGAAGTGCAGAAACTGGGCGCGGCCATGTCTACACTCACAAACGTGTCGAAAGACCGCGTCACGGCCGTGCTCGCGGGTTTTGTCGAAACCGTGCAGAACCAGACGAACCTGGGCATCGGTTCCGAGGACACTATCCGCAAATTGCTGGTGAAGGCCATCGGTGAGGAAAAGGCCGGCGGCATCATCGACCGCATCATGCATGGCGGCAACACCAAGGGCCTGGAAAACCTAAAATGGATGGAGCCACGCGCCGTGTCGGAGCTGATTCGCCTGGAGCATCCGCAGATCATCGCCATCATTCTCGCGTACCTGGATAGCGAGCAGGCCGCTGAAATCTTGGCGACGTTCACCGACACGGTCCGGGTGGACGTGTTGATGCGTATCGCCTCACTCGACGGCATTCCGCCCTCGGCGCTGACGGAACTGAATGAAGTGATGGAGACGAAGTTTGCCGGCAAGTCCAATGTGAAATCGGCCAGCGTCGGCGGTGTGAAAACCGCGGCCAATATATTCAATTTCATGGAAACCGCTCTCGAGGCGGCGATGCTGGCCAAGATCAAGGAAATCGATCCGACCCTGGCGACCAAGGTCGAAGACCTGATGTTTGTCTTCGAGGATCTGGCCGAGGTCGACGACCGCGGCATACAAACCCTGTTGCGCGAGGTGTCCTCCGAGTCGCTGCTGCTGGCGCTCAAGGGGTCGACCGATGCCATCAAGGAAAAGGTTTTCAAGAACATGTCCAAGCGCGCGGGCGAGATGCTGCGCGACGACCTCGAGGCCAAGGGCCCGGTGCGCCTGAGCGAGGTGGAGAAGGCACAGAAGGAAATCCTGTCCATCGCCCGACGCATGGCGGAGGCCGGCGAGCTGTCTCTGGGTGGCAAGGGCGGGGAAGAATATGTCTAAGATCATTTCCCGGGAGACGCTCAGCGGTTACGGTTCCTGGCAGCCGCCCGAGGTGGGCGGTGGAGCCACTCAGGCGAACAAGAATATCAGCGTGCTGACCGCCAAGCAGATCCAGCAGATCCAGCGGCAGGCCTATGACGAAGGCTTTGCGCAAGGGCGCACCGAAGGTCTGGCGTCGGTCAAGACGCCGCTGGAAGCGGTGTTGCGTGCCCTCGGTGAACCACTCTCCGAACTGGATGAGAAGGCGCAGCAGGAATTGACGTTGCTGGTGGCCACTATCGCGCGCCATCTGGTGCGGCGTGAATTGAAGACCAACCCCGATGAGATCGTGGCCGTGGTGCGCGAAACCTTGTCCGCCTTGCCAGCCGCGGCGCGGCATGTGCAGGTGCATATGCATCCCGAAGACGCGGCGCTGGTGCGCAACGCACTTTCCTTGAGCGAGGGCGAACGTCATTGGCAGATCGTTGAAGACCCGGTGCTTTCCCGCGGCGGTTGCCGCGTGCATGCCGAGGCCTCGCAGATCGACGCGACCCTCGAGACCCGGCTCGCCGCCGTCATCACCAAGATGCTGGGCGGAGAGCGTGAAAATGACGCCCCTTCCGCTTGATATCGTCACCCTGAACCCCGAGCGCCGCGCCGCCCTGTGGGGCGAGCGCATCCGCCAGTGGCGCACCCAGATCAGGGCAAGGATTCCGCTGGTCGTCGAAGGAAAGCTCACGCGCATGGTGGGGCTTACCCTGGAGGCGGTCGGTTGCCAGGCCGTGATCGGCGCGCGCTGCCTGATTCAGGGTGAGGCAGGCAAGAATATCGAAGCCGAGGTCGTGGGATTTTCCGGCGAGAAACTGTTCCTCATGCCTACCGGCCATCTCCGCGGCCTGATGCCGAATGCGCGCGTCATTCCCTCCAATCGGGTCTGCGAGGCCGAGGTCGGCGAAGGCTTGCTCGGACGCGTCATCAATGGCGCCGGGCGGCCGCTCGACAACAACGGCCCCATTCGCGCCAGCGCCTCCATTCCGCTCACCGGGCGTCCCATCAATCCCATGGCGCGGCGGCCGATTCGCCAGCCGCTCGATGTCGGCGTGCGCGCGATTAACGCCATACTGACCGTCGGCCGCGGGCAGCGCATGGGCCTGTTCGCCGGCAGCGGCGTGGGCAAGAGCATCTTGCTCGGCATGATGACGAAATTCACCAATGCCGACGTCATCGTGGTTGGCATGATCGGCGAGCGCGGGCGCGAAGTAAAAGAATTCATCGAGAACATCCTGGGACCGGCGGGCATGCGGCGTGCGGTCGTGGTGGCGAGTCCTTCCGACGATCCGCCGCTGATGCGGCTGCACGGGGCTATGCTCGCGACCAGCATCGCCGAATATTTCCGCGACCAGGGCAAACAGGTGTTGTTGCTCATGGACTCCCTCACGCGTTACGCCCAGGCGCAGCGTGAGATCGGGTTGGCCATCGGCGAGCCGCCGGCCACCAAGGGCTATCCACCCTCGGTGTTCGCCAAGATCCCGCAGCTGGTCGAGCGCGCCGGCAACGACGACCTGCACGGCGGGTCGATCACGGCGTTCTATACCGTGCTGGCTGAAGGCGATGATCAGCACGATCCTATCGCCGATGCCGTGCGCGCCACGCTCGACGGTCACATCATCTTGTCACGTCGGTTGGCGGAGTCCGGTCATTATCCGGCCATTGACATCGAAGCCTCCATCAGCCGCGCCATGACTGAGATTATTACGCCGGATCATCTGGCCCAGGTCCGGAAATTCAAGCAGATCTATTCCACTTATGAGCAGAACCGCGATCTCATCAGTGTCGGTGCCTATACTAAGGGGAGCGACCCGCGCATTGACGAGGCCATCGATTTTCACCCGCGTTTCCTAGAATTTCTGCGGCAGGACATGAATCAGGCGGTATCGCTGCAGGACAGCCAGCGCGGGCTGACCCAGCAATTGCAGCAGAGCCATTGAGTAGTTCGGGGTTAAACGGGGCATAGCATGACCAAATCAGAACGGCTGCAACCCATCGTCCGGGTATCCGAATCCAAAGAACGCCAGGCCGCCAGAATGTTGGCGGAGGCGTTGAAGCGTCACCAGGAAGTCGAGACGCGGCTCAAGGAGTTGCTGACCTACCGGGGCGAATACGATCAACTGTTCCAACGCAATAGTGTCAGCGGCGTGGGGGCGGAGAAATTGCGCGATTACCATGCTTTTATCGCGCAACTGAATCAGGCAATCGGCTATCAGGAACTCAAAGTGAGTGCCGCCGTGGCGGCCTGTGAAGCGGCTCGGAGCGCCTGGCTCAAGACCCGCACGCGCTGTCAGGCATTGGGCAAGGTGGTGGACGGTCATCGCCGCGACGAGCGCCGCAGCGAGGCTCGTCGTGAACAGAAGGATTCGGACGAGCTTGCCCATGGCATGCAGGGCAAAACGATCGTGGATGAGGACGAATAATACCCATGTAAATCTTGTGGTACATGAATTGCTATCTAGTGCCATGGGTAGCCGCGCGCGACGACTCATTGACGCGTTAAACCAGGGGGGGAATCAGGGAATGCCCGTATCCACTGCAACACGTAACAAAGGCGTGGCCAAAACTGCTCCGCGAAAGAATCGAGTAAGCCGCCGGCAGACACGCCTGCAAAAAACCGTTGTTTCCGACAAGGCCGTACCGGGGTTGATGCCGTCGGAGGCCGCCGTGTCGCTGCTGCTCGACGTGTATTCAAGATTTGAGCGTAACAACCGATAGCGTAAGGAGAAATCGTGTGCTGACAACAGGGACGTGCACAGCCACGGGGATTGTCGGCGAGAAGTCGTCACGGCGTGCCGGTGGCATGCTATTTATTTATACAGGGCGCACACCGGCGCCGTCAGCCAACAGGGAAGGGTAAAGGGATAGACATTTATGTCACTGGACCTCAGTCAGTTTCTGCAGTCGTTTTTCGAAGAGTGCATAGAAAGCCTCGATAGCATGGAGAATATGCTCCTTAATCTGGAGGCCTCCAGCGACAAAACGGATGCGATCAACACCATTTTCCGCGGCGCGCACTCCATCAAGGGCGCGAGCGCGACCTTTGGTTTTACGGATGTGTCGTCATTCACGCACATCATGGAAACCCTGCTCGACAAGGTGCGTGAAGGCACCAAGATCATCACCCACGATGACGTGGACCTGTTGCTGACCTCGGTGGACTGTGTGCGCGGCATGCTTACGGCCAGGCAAAACAACAGCACGGCTGATGTGGCCCGTGCCGAGGAGCTTCAGATAAAACTGAAAGCCGCGTTGAACGACCAGCCGATCGCCGCCGTCGTGGCGGCAGCCCCGCCGCCGAAGGCGAACCCGGAAGTGATCAACGACGACGAATTCGAAGCCTTGCTCGACAACCTGCATGGCAAGGGTGGAGCGCCCGGCGTGTCGAGTCCGGCCGCGCCGGCCGCCGCCGCGAAGCCGGCGGCCAGTGGCGAGATCACCGACGATGAATTTGAAAGCCTGCTCGACAACCTGCATGGCAAGGGTGGAGCGCCCGGCGCTTCGCAGGGTATGGCCGATTGGCACATCGATTTCCATCCCCATCCCAAACTCATGCAGAAGGGCAGCGATCCCTTGCGCATTGTGCGCGTGCTGGAAGCGCTCGGCACCCTGCGCGTGACGGTGGACGATTCCGCCATTCCCGCCTTGGCGCAACTGAACCCCCAGGAATGTTATCTGCGCTGGAAGCTCGAACTTTCCACCGGCGCGTCGCGCGATCAGATTGAAGAAGCATTTGCCTGGGCCAAGGGCGATGCCGATATCAAGATTGTTTGCCTCACGAGCAAGCTGGTGGCCAAAGCGGCGCCGGCGGTACAGGCGGCCGCGGCACCGGTACCGACTCCCCCCGTGGAAACCAAGTCCCCAGAGGAGCCCCATGTCATGACTGCACCCCCGACCCCCGCCGCACGCACGGCACCCGCCGTCGCTGCGGCTGCCACGACCACCGCGCAGGAAGGCACGTCCATCCGCGTCGGCATCGACAAGGTAGATGCACTGATCAACATGGTCGGCGAGCTGGTGATCACGCAATCGATGCTGAGCCAGCAGAGCAAGCGCCTCGAACTGCACCGGCATCCCAAACTGATCGATGGTTTGGCCCAGCTCGAACGCAACACGCGCGAGTTGCAGGAGTCGGTGATGCGCATTCGCATGCTGCCGATCAGCTTCGCCTTCAACCGTTTCCCGCGCATCGTGCGCGACCTGTCGCAGCAGCTGGGCAAGAAGATCGAGCTCAAGATGACGGGTGAAACGACAGAACTCGACAAAACCGTGATGGAGAAGATTGGCGATCCGCTGGTCCATCTGGTGCGGAATTCACTGGACCATGGTCTGGAAAAGCCCGAGGTCCGGCGCGCGGCCGGCAAGCCCGAGACCGGCACGCTGCATCTTAATGCCTATCACCAGAGCGGCAACATCGTCATCGAAATCATCGACGACGGCGCCGGCCTGCCGAAGGACAAGATACTGAAGAAAGCCAGGGAGCGCGGCTTGATCGGCGACGAACGCAGCCTCTCCGATGAAAAAATTTACGAACTGATTTTCATGCCAGGGTTCTCGACGGCGGAAAAGGTTACCGACGTGTCCGGCCGCGGTGTCGGCATGGACGTGGTGCGCAAGAACATCAAGGGCCTGGGCGGCACGGTGGAAATCGCCTCGAAGGAAGGCAAGGGAACCACGATCACCATTCGCCTGCCGCTGACACTGGCGATCCTCGACGGGCAGTCAGTGCGCATCGGCGATGAAAACTACATCATCCCGCTGGTGTCCATTGTCGAGTCGATCAAGATCCGCCAGGACATGATCAACATCGTGGCCGGCAAAGCCGAGATCATCCGCCTGCGCAACGAATACATGCCGGTGCTGCGCCTGTATCAGATATTCGGCACCGAGCCGCGCACCACGGACCTGCTGGAGGGCTTGCTGGTCGTGGTGGAAGGCGAGGGCATGAAGACCGGATTGTTTGTCGATGAGTTGCTGGGCCAACAACAGGTGGTCATCAAGAGCCTGGAAACCAACTTCAAGCGCGTAGACAGTATTTCAGGCGCGACGATTCTGGGAGATGGCACCGTCGCGCTAATCCTGGATATTCCCGGCCTGATCACACTCGCCCGGCAGAAGATCGATCCGGCCGAGATCGAGCGTTTGCATCAAGACGATTCTATTAAGCAGGGCGAGCATCTCGCTGCGTAAATGGATTATGACAAGGAGCCGTTATGAGCACACCGCAACCCGTTGAAGCTGTTTCCGCACCCGTCGCGCGTACCGTGGCCAGTGCTGGTCAATACCTGACCTTCCTTCTGGCCGGCGAGGAATACGGCCTCGACATCCTCAAGGTGCAGGAGATCCGCGGCTGGATGCCGGTCACGCGCATCCCGCATACGCCGCCGCATGTGCAGGGGGTGTTGAATCTGCGCGGCACCATTGTCCCGATCATTGATTTGCGCAAGCGCTTCGACCTGATCAAGGCCGACTACACCCCGACCACCGTCGTGATCGTGCTGTCGGTGACCGACAAGTCCGGCAAACGCGTCATTGGCATCGTGGTCGACGGGGTATCCGATGTCCTCAACGTCACCCCGGCCACCATCAAGCCGCCGCCGAACTTCGGCACCGCGGTGCGTACCGAATTCATCAACGGCATGGCCTCGCTGGACGCCCGTATGGTGATCCTGCTTGATAGCGACAAGCTGTTAACCGAAGACGAACTGGCGGCGCTCGACGCCGTCCAGGCTTAACAAGGAGAGTACCCAATGAAGACCAACTTACCCGTCACCAATAACGAAATCCCCTTTCCCGACGGCATGATGCTGGTGTCGAAGACCGACATGAAGGGCATGATTACCTATGTGAACGACGCCTTCCTCAAGATCAGCGGCTTCACTACGGCCGAGCTGATCGGCGCCAGCCACAACATCGTACGCCACCCGGACATGCCGCCGGCGGCCTTCGAGGACCTGTGGGATACCCTCAAGGACGGCCGCCCCTGGACCAATCTCGTCAAGAACCGCGCCAAGAATGGCGACTATTACTGGGTCATGGCCAACGTCACCCCCATCCGTGAAGGCGGGCATATCGTCGGTTACATGTCGGTGCGCAATAAGCCGAGCCGCGAGCAGATTGCCTCCGCCTCCGACCTCTACCGCCGTATCAACGAAGGCAAGGCCAAGCTCCATAACACCTCGAAGTGGGAGAAGTTGAACATGTTCAAGAAACTCAATGTCAAACAACGTCTGATTGCCGTGCTCGGCCTCCTGTCGGTGCTGCTGCTCGGCGTCGGGCTCTATGGGCTCTACGGCATCAGCAAGGCCAACGAGGCGGCGCGGACGATCTATGAGGACCGGCTGGTGGCACTCGAACAACTGACCCATATCGATCGGTTGATGCTGTCCAATCGCCTGGCTATCGCCGTCGCGCAGGTTACGCCCACGTCGGAGTTTATTCGGGTGCAGGCGGAAACCGTAGACAAGAACATTGCGGAAATCGGCGAGGTCTGGAAGGCCTACATGGCGACCACTCTGACGCCGGAGGAAAAAGAACTGGCGGATAAATTCGCCGAAGACCGCAAGAAATTCGTGGCCGATGGCTTAAAGCCCGCGGTCGCCGCCCTGCGCGCCGGTAACATCAAGGAAGCCCAGCAGATCGTGGTGCAGAAGATCCGGCCCCTGTACGCGCCCGTCAAGGAAGAAGTGGATGCGCTCATCAAGCTTCAATCCGACGAGGCCAAGAAGAACTACGCCAACGCCCAGTCCCGCTATGACACGATCAAAACTATCTCAATCGCCGTGATTGCCTTCGGCCTGCTGCTCGCGTTCGTGGTCGGTACCGTCCTCATCAAGGCCATCATCGGGCCACTCTCCGCCATCATCGGCCACTTCGGCCGCATCTCGGAAGGCAGCTACGACAACAAGATCGACATCAGCAGCAACGACGAACTGGGCAAGGTCATGCAGGCCCTGCAGTCGATGCAGGTCAAGCTCGGCTTCGACCTGAACGAATCGAAGCGCGTGGCCGATGAGTCGCTGCGCATCAAGATCGGCCTCGATAACGCCACCACCAACGTCATGATCTCGGATACGTTTGGCAACATCATTTACGCCAACCGCGCCGTGATCGACATGTTCAAGTTTGCCATCAACGACATTCGCAAGGTATTCCCGAATTTCGACCCGGACAAATTCCTCGGCCAGAGTATCGACGTGTTCCACAAGAATCCGGCGCACCAGCAGCAGATGATCAAGGCCCTGTCCACCACGCACCGCACGACGATCAAGATCGGCAGCCGGTCATTCAACCTCGCCGCCAACCCGGTCATCAGCCCCACCGGCGAGCGCCTCGGTGTCTGCGTGGAATGGATGGACATCACCGCCGAACTCGCGGTCCAGGAAGAGATCAACACCCTGGTCAACGCCGCCGCCGCCGGCGACCTCACCAAGCGCGTGGCCCTGGAAGACAAGCAAGGCTTCATGAAGAAGCTCGGCGAAGGCATGAACCAGCTCCTGACCGTCCTGTCCTCAGCCATGGACGACGTGGCGGCCTCGCTCGATGGCATGGCCAAGGGCGACCTCACGGTCTCCATCACCAAGGACTACGAAGGCACCTTCGGCAAGCTCAAGGAAGACATCAACACCACGGTCGGGAAGCTGACCGAGGTGGTCGGCAACATCAAGGAATCCGCGGGCCTGATCAAGACCGCCTCGGCGGAAATCTCCATGGGCAACACCAACCTGTCCCAGCGCACCCAGGAACAGGCCTCGGCCCTGGAAGAGACCGCCTCCTCCATGGAGCAGATGACCTCGACCGTGAAGCAGAATGCCGACAACGCCAAACAGGCCAACCAGCTCGTCACCGGTGCCCGCAGCCAGGCCCAGGAAGGCGGGGAAGTGGTGACCAAGGCCATCAGTGCCATGGAAGCCATCAGTGGTTCCAGCAAGAAGATCGCCGACATCATCTCGGTCATCGACGAGATCGCGTTCCAAACCAACCTCTTGGCCCTAAACGCCGCGGTCGAAGCCGCCCGCGCCGGGGAGCAGGGCCGGGGCTTTGCCGTGGTCGCGACCGAAGTCCGTAACCTGGCCCAGCGCAGTGCCACCGCCGCCAAGGAGATCAAGGACCTTATTAACGACTCGGTGGAGAAGGTCGACACCGGTTCCAAACTGGTCGACTCCTCCGGCAAGGTGCTGTCTGAGATCGTCAACAGCGTCAAAAAGATCTCCGACATCGTCGCTGAGATCGCCGCCGCCTCCCAGGAACAGGCCTCCGGCATCGAACAGGTCAACAAGGCCGTGATGCAGATGGACGAAATGACCCAGCAGAACGCCGCCCTCGTGGAAGAGGCCGCGGCGGCCTCCAAGTCCATGGAAGAGCAGGCCGTCAATCTGGCGGATCAGATCATGTTCTTCCAGCTCGCCGACGGTGGCAAGGCCGTCATCAAGGACGCCCCGCGCCGGCATACCCCGGTCAATACCACCTCCTTGCCCAAAGAAAAGGGCAATGGCGTATCGCAGCCGCAGAGGAAGGTGGTAGCGGTGCCGAAGGCCGCTGCGGGTGGCGGCAAGTCTGTACCGGGACACCTGGCCAGCAAGCCGGGTACGGGCGACAGCGACAAGGATTGGGACGAGTTTTAGCGATATTTAAGGGGCGCGATTTATCGCGCCCCTTTGCTCCCGCTGTGCCGGGGGAAGCAACACGGGTCCAGGAGCGAACAGACGTTTCGGTTTTTCCGCGCGTGAACGATGGCGCCGGCTAAACCAGACAGAAACGGCCATGTGCAGAGAGCTGTTACTCAATCGAGCGGAACATGCGTGTAATCGCCGTAATGAATCAGAAGGGTGGTGTCGGCAAGACGACCAGCACCCTCAATCTTGCCCATGCCCTGGGTCTGGCGGGACGGAGCGTGCTCGCGCTCGACATGGATCCTCAGGGTCATCTGTCGACCGGATTTGGCATTAACGGCCAGCAGGGCCTGGACACTGTCCTGATCGATGAGGTGCCGCTCGGCGATACCATCGTCGATGTGCGCGAGCATGTGCAGCTGGCCCCGGCCGGCGAACGTCTGGCGGAATTCGAGTACATCGCAGAAGGTGGCGCCCAGCGCGGCTTCCGGCTGTCCGAGGCCATCAAGGCAGGCGCCAACGGGCATGATTTTGTGCTGATCGATGCCCCACCCTCCGCCGGACTCCTGTCCATGAACGTGCTAATGGCGGTGGACGAGGTATTGGTCCCGGTCTCCAGCGATATTTTCGCGCTGCACGGGGTGGGACGCTTCATGCAGATCCTCAATCACATCGACGAGTCGCTTGGCCGTAAAACCCGGATCTGGATCGCCGTCACGCGCTTCAACGAACGCCGGCGGCTGGCGCGTGACGTGCGCGACAAGCTGCTCGAATATTTTCCGGGACAGGTACTGGCGACACCTGTGCGCGAATCGGTGGCGCTCGCGGAAAGCCCCGGCACGGGGAAAACAATTTTCGAATATCAGCGTAGTGGGAATGGCGTGGAAGATTATCGCGCCTTGGCGGAAGACCTAACGAACGAGAGGACCATGCATGGCCAGCAAGAAGAAAGCGAGCCCGATCGGGTTTGATCCATTAGCCTGGATGAAAGGCGGCGGCGCCGCGAAAGCGGATACGAGCGCAAAAAAAACAGCGCCTGAGCCAATGGCCGTTGCGGTAATGCCGGCGCCAGCCAGTGCACCGGCAGTCGCGAAGCCCGCACCGGTTGAAACCAAGCCAGCAGCACCGGCGCAGCCTGCTGGTCCGAAGACCATTGTGCTCGGGGAATCCCTGACCATGGCGCAATTGATGCCATTGTATAACGAATTGAAGCAGGCGCTCACAAAGCAGAAACAGATTGTGCTGGAGGCGGCGGCGGTGGAAACCGTGGACGCAGCCGGCCTGCAGTTGCTCGATGCGCTGATGCACGAGGCGCAGGCGTGCCAGGTGGAAGTGACGTGGCGCGAGCCCTCCGCTATTTTGTCGCAAAGCGCGAAGACCCTGGGGCTTATGGACAAGCTGCGGTTACCGGCCTGAACAATGGGTGAGGTGAAAGGACAAACATGGGCACGACAACTTCCTCGGATGAAAACATAGCGCGCCCCAGTGGCGGCGACCGCGAATTTGATTTTACCGACAAGGATTTCCAGTTCCTCCGCGAGCTGGTCTCGACCCACACTGGCATCAAGCTGGCGGACGCCAAGCGCGAGATGGTCTACGGACGTCTGTCGCGCCGGTTGCGCCAGCTGGGCCTTTCCTCGTTTGCCGAGTACTGCACCCATCTCGAGCAAAACATCGACTCCGAGATCGGAACCCTCATCAACGCGATCACGACGAATCTGACGTCATTTTTCCGCGAGCGCCATCATTTCGAATACCTGACGCAGACACTGGCGCCGATGCTGGAGAAATCCAGCACCAACAAGCGTATCCGCGCCTGGTCGGCCGGCTGTTCGACCGGCGCCGAACCCTATTCTCTGGCCATGACCCTGCGCGAGGCGTTTCCATCGATGCGCGGCTGGGACGTGAAAATCCTCGCCACCGACATTGACACGAATGTCTTGCAGACGGCTATGAATGGCGTCTACAGCGAAAAGGACGTGGCGGAAATCCCGCCGGCCCAGGTGAAACGCTGGTTCATGAAGGGCAAGGATGAGAATGCCGGCAACGTGCGCGCCAACAAGGAACTGCGCGACATGATTACCTTCCGCCAGTTGAACCTGCTCGGCCCCTGGCCGATGCGCCACCAGTTCGATTTCATCTTCTGCCGCAACGTGGTCATTTACTTCGACAAAGAGACGCAGAAGAAACTGTTTGACCGCTATGCGGATATTCTCGTGCCCGAGGGGCATATTTTTATCGGCCATTCGGAGTCACTGTACAAGGTGACAGAACGCTTCCGGCTGATTGGGCAGACGATTTATCGCAAGACGGGATGAATGTGGGATGGTCTCCAGCATAATCGGAAACAGCAGTACCCCACCCGCAACGCTTCCCGGATTCGAGGGCGTCAGCCGCTACTGGGATCCGGTGCACAAGATCTTCGCCGCCAAGCTATTGCCCGGTGAATTCTATGTGACCCGGGAGCAGGAGATGATTGTCACCGTGCTCGGCTCCTGCATCTCCGCTTGCATACGCGACCCCGAAACGGGCGTGGGCGGAATGAACCATTTCATGTTGCCGGTGAGTCAGAACGAATCCCACGGGACCTGGGGTGGTGAGAACGACAAGGACTACACCATGCGCTACGGCGACTATGCCATGAAGCGGCTCGTCTCCGAGATTCTCAAGAATGGCGGACGCCGTGAAAATCTGGAGGTCAAGATCATCGGCGGCGGGCGCATCCTCGAGCAGATGACCGATGTCGGCGGGCGCAATATCGATTTTGCGCAAAAATTCGTCCGTGAAAACGGTTTGAAGCTGGCGAACGAAGACACCGGCGGCATCTACCCGCGCAAGGTGTATTACTTTCCGCAGGATGGCAAGGTGCGGGTGAAGAAGCTGCGCACGCTGCACAACAACACCATCGTCGAGCGTGAGGTCGAATATATGCACGAATTAGCAGTGACGGCCGCGAAAATCGCCGACCACGGAAAACCGGGAAAATAGCCCATGGCCAATAATAATAAAATACGCGTATTGATCGTGGACGATTCGGCGCTGGTGCGCCAGATTATGACCGAAATCCTGTCCTCGGACCCTTCCATCGAAGTGGTGGGAACCGCCTCGGACCCCTTCATGGCGCGCGAAAAAATTCGCGATCTCAACCCGGACGTGCTGACGCTCGACGTGGAAATGCCGCGCATGGACGGCGTTACCTTCCTGGCCAATCTGATGCGCTTGCGTCCGATGCCAGTGGTGATGGTCTCGACCCTGACCGAGAAGGGCGCCGACGTCACGATGCGCGCCCTGGAAAACGGGGCGGTGGATTTCGTGACCAAGCCGAAGATCGACATGGCCCATTCACTGGCTGACTATTCCGAGGAAATCATCGGCAAGGTCAAGGCGGCGGCCCAGGCCAAGGTGCGCGCGCTGGAAAAATCCATCTCCTCGGTCAGCACCGACCCGAAATATTCCGCCGACGCGGTGCTGTCGCGCAAGGCCGCGCCCAAGCATTTCAAGACCACGGACAAGCTGATAGCCATCGGCGCCTCGACCGGCGGCACGGAGGCGATCAAGGAAGTGCTCATGCGCATGCCGGCGGATGCGCCTGGCGTGGTTATCTCCCAGCATATTCCCGCGGCCTTCAGCGGGCCCTTCGCAAAGCGCATGGATTCGCTGTCAAACATGGTGGTAGTGGAGGCCGAACACGGCCAGCCCATCCTGCCGGGCCATGTGTATATCGCACCCGGCGACTGGCACCTGCTGGTGGAGCGCGATGGCGCGCGTTACGTCTGCTGTCTCAGCAACGGCCCGGCGGTGAACCGTCATCGGCCGTCGGTGGACGTCATGTTCCGTTCCGTGGCCCAGAACGTGGGCCAGAACGCCGTGGGCGTGATCCTCACCGGCATGGGCGATGACGGCGCGCGCGGCATGAAAGAGATGCACGAGGCGGGCGCGTACACCTTCGCCCAGGATGAAAAGACCAGCGTCATTTGGGGCATGCCCGGTGAAGCGGTCAAACATGGCGGGATCGATGAGATCCTGCCGCTCGACAACATTCCTGGGCAGGTCATGAGACGGGTGAGCGGCTAAGGAAAACAGAAATGAACATCTACCGCAAAGACGGCCGCTCTTGTTTGCGGCGAGAGATCGTACTTCTTTGGAATTATTTTTTGTGTGTAACCCGAGAAGGGTAGGGAGCAGAGCATGAAAATCAATCTTCCTGTGACGAATGTTGAACGGCCGTTTTCGGACGGCGAGGTGATCGTTTCCAAGACCGATGCCAAGGGCATTATTACATACGCGAATGCCACCTTCATCGAGATCAGTGGCTTTACCGAGCAGGAACTGATCGGCACCAACCACAACATCGTGCGCCACCCGGACATGCCGCCCGCGGCCTTCGAAGACCTGTGGGACACGATCAAGGCCGGCAAACCCTGGTCCGGTATAGTCAAGAACCGCTGCAAGAATGGCGACTACTACTGGGTCCATGCCCATGTGGCGGCGACATATGAGGATGGCCGCCTGACGGGCTATGTGTCCGTGCGCAGCAAGCCTTCGCGTGCGCAGGTGGAAGCGGCTGCGGAGCTGTACCGCCAGATCAATGACAAGACCGCCCAGTGCGATGTCATCGGCGGTTATGTGTACGGACGCGGCTGGATGCCGCGCATGCAGCGTTTTTTTGGAAACATGCATCTACGACATAAGCTGATGATGCTGATCGCCCTGCCGCTGGCGGCCCTGCTCTATTTCGCCATATCGGGCGCGGTCGAGAAATTTGGCACGGCGTATCTGTTGGGCAAGGTTGGCACGGTGATGGAGTTCTCCGTGCAGGGCGGCGATTTGGCGCATGAGTTGCAGAAGGAGCGTGGCATGAGCGCTGGCTATATCGCAAGCAAGGGCGCCAAGTTCGGTCCTGAGTTGCAAGCGCAGCGGCAGAAAACTGACAAGGCAGCCGATGTAATCAAACGGGCCTTCAAGACATTCGACAAGGCCGATTACCCAGAGTCCGTGGTCATGCATATCGACGGCTCGATGACCGATCTGGCGCGCTTGTCCGAATTCCGCGCCAGGGTGGACAGCCTGCCGGAAACTGCGGAAGAGACGATAGCGAATTACTCGATGCTGATCATGCATTATCTCGATATTTCGCAACAGATCTCGGCCATGGGTGTGCTCGATGGCGAAATCGTGCGCGTCGCCGCGACCTACGGCAGCATGCTCGAGTTCAAGGAACGCGACGGACGCGAACGCGCCATACTGAATACGGTCTTCAGCCGGGATCGCTTTACACCGGCCTTGCTGCGCCGCTTCGTGGCGAATGCCGGAGAGGAAGAGGTGTATTCGGAGAACGTTAACATCTACGGCAGCCCGGCCGTCAAAACGCTGCTGGCCGAGAAAATGAAAGAACCGGCCGCGGTCGAGGCCAAGAGAATCATCGACTATGCCGAAGGGAATTTTGAGAAGCCGCATCTCGGTGTGGATCCGGTCCATTGGTTCAACGTGGCCACCGCTCGCATTAATCTTGAGCACGATGTGGAGTTGGCAATCGCCAGGGAACTGGGTGAAGTTAACCAAGCCCTTAAACACAAGGCGCAAGTTGCGGCGGTCACCTTTGTTCTGGCTACGCTGATTCCTATCGTTATCGTCGCTGTGTATGGCTATTTCACCATCCGCAAACTGACACAGACGGTACAGAGTATTGTTGGCCAGTTCCGGCGCATCGCCGATGGCCATTTCGGCAATGCGATCGATACCCGTTACAACGATGAACTGGGCGAGATTCTTCAGGCGCTGCAGTCCATGCAGACTAAGCTCGGTTTCGACGTCAACGAAACCAAGCGCATCGCCGATGAGGGTCTGCGCATCAAGAACGCCCTCGACAATACCACCACCAACACTATGATCGCGGACGCCAAGGGCCGGATCATTTACCTGAACAAGGCGGTCATCGACATGTTCAAGGCCGCTGGCGATGGGATTCGCGCCGTGTTCCCTGCCTTTGACCCAAACAAGCTCCTGGGCATGAACATCGATGCTTTCCACAAGAACCCCGCGCATCAGCAACAGTTGCTGGCGAGTTTTACGACTACTCATCGTGCGACCATCAAGATCGGCAATCGCTCTTTCAGTCTCGCCGCAACGCCAGTTATCAGCGCCAAGGGCGAGCGTCTGGGCGCGGCGGTGGAGTGGATCGACATCACTGCAGAGCTTAAAGTACAGAACGAGATCAACACCCTGGTCAACGCCGCCGCCGCCGGCGACCTCACCCAGCGCGTGGCCCTGGAAGACAAACAGGGCTTCATGAAGAAGCTCGGCGAAGGCATGAACGAACTGCTGGAAGTCCTGGCCGCGGCCATGGACGACGTGACCGCCTCCTTAGATGCCATGGCCAAGGGCGACCTCACGGTCACCATCACCAAGGACTACCAGGGCACC
>JBGPBL010000032.1:0-29971 GCA_041481225.1 Sulfurifustaceae bacterium
ACCAAACCCGTCGGCAAAGGCACCGGACTTGGTCTATCTCTATCTTATAGCATCGTGCTGAAACACCACGGCCGTATCGACGTGACCAGCACCCCCGGTCGGGGCACCACCTTCCGGGTGTGGGTGCCGGTGGGGCAGACGCAGGGTGGGGAAGAGGCGCAGTTGCGAGGCGTGAAAACATGACGACAGACAGTTCTACCGCTGCTTCTACCGAGGCAAAGGCGACTCTGCTTTTTGTAGACGACGAGCCCAATATCCTCTCATCGTTGCAGCGGCTGTTCCGGCCGCTGGGTTACCGCATTCTGACGGCTCCTGGGGGCGCTGAAGGGCTTGTGCTGCTTGAGTCTGAGAAGGTCGACCTCATTATCTCCGACATGCGCATGCCGGGAATGGACGGCGCTGCATTTCTCGAACAGGCGGCGAAGCAGTGGCCGCAGGTGGTGCGCATTCTGCTTACCGGTTATGCGGATCTGAGTTCGGCTGTCACCGCCGTGAACAAGGGAAATATCTACCGTTACCTCTCCAAGCCATGGGAGGACAACGACATCAAGATTACCGTTCAGCTGGCGCTTGAAAAGCAACGCCTCGAAGCACGAGTGGTGGAGCAGAACGCACAGCTTAAGGACCTCAATGCCAGCCTCGAAGCCAAGGTCGCCGTGCAGACCCAGGAAATTCGCCAGGTGTTTGATCAGCTGAAAGTGGCATACGAGGAACTCAAGAAGAGTTTCGTCACGTCGGTGCGCGTGTTTTCCAATCTGATCGAGTTGCGCGAGGGCGAGCTCTCGGGACACTCGCGACGGGCGGCGGAACACGCCTTCATTCTCGCGCGCCGCCTCGGCTTGAACCAACTCGATGCGCAACAGGTGTTGTACGCGGCGCTCTTGCATGACATTGGCAAGATCGGTCTGCCGGACGTGCTTCTCGGTAAACCCTATGAGTCACTTACGGACGAGGAGCGTGTACAGGTGATGCGCCATCCGGCCACCGGTCAGGCGGCGCTGCTTGCGGTCGAACCAATGCAGCAGGCAGCGCTGTTTATTCGCCATCACCATGAACGTTACGACGGCCGAGGCTTTCCGGATGCACTCTGCGGCAATGCCATCCCGTTTGGCGCGCGCGTGCTGGCTGTGACCAACGACTACGATGCCCTGCAACGCGGCACACTGGTGGCCGGAAAACAGTCGCCGGTAGAGGCGCGTGCCTTTCTGGAGAGAAATCGGGAACAGCGTTACGATCCAAAGGTAGTGGATGCCTTTGTAGCGTTACTCGCTGAGGCCGACACCACAGTGGCCGCGCCGGTGACCAAGGAGACACGGCTAAGGTCCGCCAAACTCAAGCCGGGTATGGTGCTGACACGCGATCTCATCAACGACAACGGCATGCTGCTCCTGCCGCAAGGCCGTGAGCTTAGTATGGACCTCATTGAAAAGATCCGCATTTTTGAGCGTGAGAATGGCGCGGGGTCTACGATTTATGTCCAAGCCCACTGAGTTGCCGCCCGCAGCAGCAGCGCCGCCAGAGCAAGCACCAGCACCATAAGATTCAAAATCAGGTTGCGCAGATAGGTGGTAATCAACGTCCAGGTATCGACGCTGAAGAGGCCTTTGCGCGGTGTCAGGTAGTTGCTGTAGCTTCGCAGGAAGCGAAGCTCGTCGGCCTCGACGTGGTTCTTGGTGTTTCACACGGTCCGGGATGAGCCACTTGATTACCGTTCTTAGGCCACTGCCGGCGCTTTCCTTCTCACGGCGCTTGATCCATGAGTAAAACCAACTGCCGATATATCCGCCACCGGAGACCGTGGAGAGATAATCGAAGACCGGTAACAGATTGTGTTTCGCGAGTCCTTGTAACACGCCGAGGTTGAAGGTGGCGCTGCGTATCCCGCCACCCGAAAAGGCAAGGCCGATCAACCTGGCATCACACGCCGTTGTGACTCCCGTGGGTGGCCTTGCGGTTGATTGGCGACGTGCGCGCAGCGCTTCGATCTGCTTCAACTCCTCCTTTAGCACGTCCGCGTGCGATCACACTATAAATACTGCCCTTGGGCTTGTCTACACTCACAGGTTCGAATGCCAAACCTGTCTATGACCCAGGTGCGCTCGGCTTTACCGTAGAGCGTCTCGATTTTGGCCAGAAATTGACGTAACGTTGTCTTATCGGTGGTGTTGCCGGCAATACCTCGTAGGCTAAGGGAAAGCCCTCGGGGGTGACGATCAAGGCGATGTAAGGCTCATTCCGTTAATCGGCGCCGACCGATTGTTTGCCCAGGCCGGGTCGAAGAAGTAGCAAAAGAAAATGGTAAAACATGACTATGTACCATCCCGTTGTGCTGCAGGTTGCTCACCGACCCTGAGGCCATTCAACTTCGAACCCTCAGTTTTCAGTGTTCGATATACGCCCCATCTTAGTAGATGGAAGATCCGTATATGCCATTTTATTTTCGTGCCAATAGACTAAATAACAGGTAAATCGACCGGCGTCGCAAAGAGAACATTGAATTTCCTATTATTTTTTCTATGCTTTAAGGAATGTAGGGTTTGCGAGTCTGTTTCCAGGAATGGTGGTTAAAGACATGGCGCTGGAGAACGCAAATTCATAACTCAATAAAAGAGCGCGCGCCGATGATTTCCCGTTTATGTCTCCTGATTGGATATGTGCTCATGGCGCACCCGCTCCATGCGATCGCCGCGGAACAATACAGCTTCGGCATCGGCCCGCAACAATCCGTTACCGATTTGGCCAGACGTTGGACTCCCATCATGCAATATTTGACAGAAAAGGCCGGGGTGCAGCTCCAGTTCAAAACGGCAAAGGACATCCCGACCTATCAGCAGCAAATGCGTGAGGGGGCATTTGATTTTGCGTTTATCAACCCCTACCACTATCTGGTATTCCACAAGGCGACGGGTTATGCAGCGTTTGCCAGGGAAAAGGACGGCACGTTGGTCGGCGTGCTGGTGGTGAGAAAGGACAGTGCGATTCAAAACGTAGCCCAGTTGAACGGGCTTACCGGGGCCTTTCCCTCCGCCAACGCGCTGGCGGCAACTTGGCTGCCGCTCAAAATGCTCAGGGAAAAGGAAATCGCGGTGACGCCCCAATTCGTCAACTCCATGGATTCGGTTTACCGCTCGGTGGCAAAGGGGCTGTTTGCGGTAGGTGGTGGCGAGATGCGCACGTTTGGCGCCATTGATCCGGAGGTGAGGAATCAATTGCACGTGCTGTGGACATCGGATCCACTGCCGCCCTTTACGTTCGCCGCCCATCCGCGCGTGCCCAGGGCGGTGGTGGCCAAGGTGCAAAAGGCGATGGATGAGATGGATCAGAACCTGCAAGGCATGGCCTTGCTGAAAGCGATCAACTTCAAGGGAGTGGAAAGGGCCGATGATGCGGACTACAACGGCATGCGCAAAATGAATATTAAACCGGTGGAATTCAAGTAATGTCATTTCGGCTGAAAATCATTCTCGGCATCGCCGGGATTCAAGCGGTATTGCTCCTGCTCATGATTTTTGGCGGGCTGGGTATTTTGACGCGCTCGAATGAGGAAGCGTTGCTGAAGCGCACCGAAACCACCACCCGGCTGTTTGCCACCACCGCGCAGGCAGCGGTGCTGGCCACGGACGTGGCCGCCCTGGAGAGTTTCGTCAACGAAGTGCTATCTAACCCCGACATTGTCTATGCCCGCGTGCGCTCGAACCTGGGTGTGTTGGCGGAAGGTGGCGATAAACAGGCTCTGACGAAAAAGTTCGTGGCGACTCAGAACCTTGCCTCCGCATCCAACAGTGGTGGTGTGTTTGATGCCTATGCCGATATTGGCGTGGCAGGCGAGAAGTACGGGCGGGTAGAGATCGGATTTTCAACGGCGTCGATCCAGCAACTGATCGACGATACGCGCAACAAGGCGTTTTTATATGCCTTGCTGAGTCTGGTGTTGGTCGCCCAGTTCTCTTGGATGCTGGGGATCTATCTCACGCGCGGGTTGAACGCCCTGCAAGTAGGCGCGAAGCAGGTTTCCGAAGGCGAACTGGGCTATCAGATTCAGGTGCTCGGCAAAGACGAGTTGGCGGCGACGGCGGCAGCCTTCAATGACATGTCTTCACGGCTGAAGCGGCTCGACGCTGAGCGCGCAGCGAAACAGGAAGAGATCCGACGCCTTAACCAGGAGCTGGAGCAGCGGGTGATCGAACGCACCATGCAATTGCAGGAGGTAAACCGGCAATTGGAACACCAGGCGCTGCACGATGCGCTGACTATGTTGCCCAACCGCGTCCTGTTCCATGACCGGCTGCGCACCACCATGCTGGCGGCGCGCCGCAGCCGAGAACCGTTTGCGCTGATTGGCGTTGATATGGATCTGTTCAAGGATGTCAACGATACACTCGGCCACCATGCCGGCGATCTGGTGTTGCAGCATGTGGCGAGAAAGTGTTCGGGAGTTTTACGCGACTCCGATACCGTGGCGCGTATGGGCGGGGATGAATTTTCGATCCTGTTGCCGAAAGTAACGGACATGGAGCACGCGGTACAGGTCGCGCAGCGCGTTCTGGCGGCTATTAAAGAACCGCTGCAAATCGATGAACGCCTGATCGAGGTCGGCGCCAGCCTCGGCGTCGCGGTGTTCCCGCAGCATGGCGAAGATGAATTTGCGCTGATTACGCATAGCGACGCCGCCATGTATGAAGCGAAGCGGCAAAAACGGGGCGTGATGGTGTACCAGCCGGAAATGGGCGATGGCAAGTCTGAAACCGTGGCACTGAAAGGCGAATTGCGGCGCGCGGTCGACGAAGGCGAGATGGTGCTGCATTACCAACCCAAGATTGATATCAACAGTAATTCAGTCATCGGTGTGGAAGCGCTGGTGCGCTGGCAGCATCCGCGCTTGGGGCTGCTTTATCCAGACAAATTCATCGTCCTTGCTGAGCGCAATGGCCTGATCAAGTCGCTCACGCGGGAAGTATTGCGCTTGGCTTTGGGACAGATCGGGAAGTGGGGCGAGAGCGGCTACGAGTTGCCTGTGGCGGTGAATATATCGGCCATCAATCTGCAGGACAAGGATTTTCCGGAATGGGTCGCCGGCATGCTCGCCGAGCACAAGGTAGCGAGTCGCTTGCTGGAACTGGAAGTTACCGAAACCGCCATCATGAGCGACCCGATCGTCGCCATCGTGAATATTCGAAAATTGGCACAGATCGGCGTGCAGATGTCTATCGACGATTTTGGCACGGGCTATTCCTCCATGGCGTATCTGCAGAAGCTGCTGGTGGCCAAGATCAAGATCGACAAAAGTTTTGTTCGGGATATCGGTGAGCGGGAAAACGATGTGACGATCGTCCGCTCCACCATCGATCTGGCGCATAACCTGGGGATGACAGCGGTGGCGGAAGGCGTTGAAAATCAGCAAGCCTGGGACAAGCTGCGCGAGTTGGGCTGCGATTCCGCGCAAGGTTATTTCATGAGTAAACCGCTGAGCGCCGAGCGACTCATGGAATGGTTTCAGAGTTCATCCTTGGGCTATAAAATGCCGGTACCGCACGCGGCGAACCGCACGGTACCTCCGGAGGCGACATGATGCGCTGGCTGGCCGCAGTGGCCATTTGCTGTTTCGCCGCGTATTCCCACGCAGAGCCGGGTGGCGAGGTGTATACGTTTGGCATTACGCCGCAGCATTCGCCCGGCGAGCTGGGGAAGCTGTGGGTGCCGATTTGTCAGTATCTCAGTAAGCAGACCGGTTATACGATCCAGTTCAGGACGTCCAAAGATCTCAGTACGTACTGGAAAGACGCGAACGAGGGTGTGTACGACCTTCTGTACATCAACCCACCACGCTATGTCGAGGCGCACGATACGTCGGGGTATGAAGCCTTCGCTAAGGATGGCGACACCCCCTTGGTCGGTATCGTGATAGCGCGCAAGGATGGTCCACAGCGACTGAAGGAGTTGAATGGGCAGAAGCTGGCAGTGCCGAGCCTGGTGTCGCTAGGGGCGGCAGAAATACCGCAAGCCTACTTGCGACAGCAGGGTATCAAGGTGACGCTGGTGGCGGTGGGCAGTCATGATTCGGTATATCGAACAGTGGCAAAAGGTTTGTATCCAGCGGGCGGTAGCAATCAACGTATCTTTGGCATGCTCGACCGAGCCACCCAGGAGCAATTTAGAGTCTTATGGAAAACGGAGCCGTTGCCCCCATTCGCATTTGCCGCGCATCCACGCGTTCCATTGAAAGTTGTTGAGCGCATACGGCAGGTGCTGGTGGAAATGAGCAACAACCCGGAAGGCCGCGCGCTGTTGGCGGCCATTAACGTCAAGTTCATCGTGCCTGCCAAGAATCGTGATTACGACAGCATGCGTAAAATGAAGTTGCCTATGAACTAGTCCTGGTGCATACCATTGAATCCGACCCGTTCCGCGGGATCGGAAAGCCGGAGCTGTTGCGGCACGAGTTGGCCGGTTGCTGGTCGCGTCGCACCACCGAGGAGCACCGCTTGGTTTACCTGGTGACCAGAATGACGGCGCACATCATTGTGTGTCGTTACTACTACTCGAAGAAGTAGCCCTGTTCCATACCCTATCGGGCCTTCACAAATTTTTTTTCTGTTCTCCTGCGCTCCTTGCGGGCCCCCTTCGGCGATGAGCTGGTGTTGCTTTGGTAGCGGGATTGTACTGGCAGTCCGAGGTTTTGCGCGGTGCGAACAAGATCACCACATGTAACTATTGTTGGCGGTCTGCGAAAATCTTAGTTAACTGCAGCTGGTTTGCGATGTATTGGTGTGCCGCATTACTGGGATGTACAGGATCGGCAAACAGAAAAGGTTTGGCAGCTGGGTCGAAATATTCCGGGTTTGTTTTGGGGTCACCGCATACGTGTTTCGGATCAATGATTACTGAACAGTAAATCATCGAAGTATCCAACTGTCCGTATAACTGATTAAACCCTGCATTGCTGTCAATTAAGCTTACGTTATGCACATTCATTCCAGATATTCCAAGATTAAAAACTACTGTTAATTCACTGAGAAGCTTGCCACCATCTGAAGTATTGAGACCAAGAGGAGTTTTGCCTAAGTCGGGAATGGAAATCACATAGATGCTGGCTCCATTCACTTGAATTGCCAGATTAATGATTTCGGTCTGGAAAACCCGTGCGGCATTGGCAACGTCAGCGTAGCTATGAAGTCGATTCTGTGCCGCGGCAAAAATATCGTTAGCCCCCATCCATACCGTAATAATGTCGTTTTTGTTTAACACGCGACTATGGAGCAGAGCGTAAATTTGGGAATGAAGGTCGGTATAGTTTTTCTTGACTTTTGCATCAGTTGAATCGAAGGTCACCCCGGCTCCACCCACAGCATAATTATTGCCTGGATTGGTATAGTAGAAAGTGTCGTTATTGAGCAGACAGTGCTTTGGGTCATTACAAAATGCGGGAACGCTGCTGGTAAGATGTTGCACCCATACTTTGCCGCTCGTTAACGGGGATAATGTGGCGGGATTAGTATAAGTAAACCCAAGAGAGCCAGCGTCTGAGAGACTATCGCCTAAACTGTATACGTCGGCATTTGCCAGTGGAACTGCAAAAAATAAGGCGGTACCTAAGAGTGTTAGTTTAGAAACCAACTTGCCAAAGCGCATTGCGCTGAACATATTTTTTACCTCCACAATTAGGTATAGTTAGAATTGATTGTTCTTGCTGAGTAAACTACGCCAAAGGCAAAGTCACCGCAATGGTGTTGGTGTGATGCAACACGGAACCCGTGTCCCCGGATTAATCTGTTACCGATGTGCCTGGATCGTACCGGGCACCTACGGTCTTCATGCAGCTTTGGTAGCTCCCCTGAAAAAGTAAGGGCAGAAAATATCATTGGTAGCCACAAAGGAGTTGATGACAGGTCTAGAAAGATGTAGGGATTTTAAGAACTATGAAAAACTCAATTTCAATGGCTAGCTACAAACTGAGAACGGCTAGAAATAATTGAGGCAGATCGGATTGAAGTGGGAGCTCGGCATGAAACGGAAATCGAAAACGATATTGAGGTTGCTCTCCCTGCCCTTACTGCTTTGCTCCACATTCGCCCTGGCGGGTGGGGGACCCTTCGGTATCGACCATCGCGTTAACGAAGATGATAGCGGTATTTGGAAACGCCAGTATCAACGTGACCTGATGGATGTGATGATCGCCGGTGAGATAGCCGGTGCCGTTTGGGAAGGCGGGGAAACGCGCATGGGGAAGGCTTTCTGGCAGTCCATCGATGCCTCGGTGATGGGAGCCGTATCGGCGGAGGTGATGAAAATCGCGTTCTCCCGTGAGCGGCCCGCCGAGACCGACAACCCCAATAAATTTTTTCAGGGTAAAGGCCATCGCAGTTTCCCCAGTGGCGAGGTGACAGCGGTGAGTGCCATTGTGACGCCCTTCGTCCTCGAGTATCGCCAAAACAGCCCCTCGATATACGCGCTAGAACTGCTTCCGGTTTATGACATGGTCGCCCGGGTTAAAGTTCGAGGCCACTGGCAGAGTGACGTGCTCGCCGGATTTGCCTTGGGTACCGCTTCAGGCGCATATGCCCATTCCCGATCACAGCCATTGATCATGACTGCCTTGCCGCAGGGTTTCATGGTCGGTCTACGGAAGCGATTTTAATCTCTCGATTGAATTGGTACCGAGGCAACGGCCTGCAAACCTACTCAATCTTCTTAGAAATGTTTTTGTTATGCACGGGGATTACCATTTCCTCTGATAGGCTAGGTATGTAGAGGACTGGTTGGTCAGCGTAGCGTTCCGTAACCCCTTGCCGGCTGAAAACAGCAGGTGATTATGCCCGTCGAAGTTATAATCGCCGCCGATGTTGAAACCGGTACTCGACTCCTGACCGGTTACCTGTTCCGTGTTGTGAAAGATCTCGCCACCAAGCGAAATATGCTCAGAAATCTCTTTCTGCACTTGCCACCCAGCGAACCAGTGATTCTTGATGTCTGTGGTGTGTGAAACCCAGTAGCCACCACCGCCATAACTTTGCCATGCACCCCATTTTTTCTGAATCCAGAGAGGCAGAAAGAGTTGAGCACTTCCGGCTCCAAGCCCTTTATTGGAGTTTCCCGTGTGTGTGAGAAGTATCGGAAAGGCGCCCACCATCGGGCTATTCTCGGTTTCCTGGATAAATCGATATTTGACCCCAAACTCGGTATCGCCGATGCCTCTTTCAGTTGTGCCGCTGGCGGGGTTGTTGAAGGCATAGGGGATAGTCATGTGCAGTTGCACATCGGGTGCCGCGCCGTAGTTGTATTCAATGTGGGGTAAAGTGCCGCTCCTGCCACCTGTCGATTTTGTTTGCTGCGCTCCGATGTAAAACTCGGAGTAATGGTAATTCACCGGTTCCGGATCATCTGTCACAAACGGCGGACCAGCCAGGACTGAAGGGCTTGTGCAAGCCAAACAACACGCAATCATGATTACTGACAAACCGCTCCTTGGTCTACCGACGAGCGGGGCGTTGCACTTTGGTTCCATGTTCGCATCTCCAATTTCAGGAATACCCAAATTGGCAATCCGGGTATCTTAGGAAAGGCGGCCCCGGTTTTCGGCCGCGTCCACATCGCGACTATGCCCAGTGATCAGATAACTGAAAGTTAGGAGCATGACAATAGTTTTCGACAAGCCAGAGCCCTTGTATACGGGCAGAGAGGCTGAAGCGCTGACCGGCTTTGCGATGCGAAGTCAGGTAAATGGAGCCCATTATCCCCGAAAATTAATCTGTATTGAGATAGATGAGATGGAGGTCAACCCGTCAGTCATGGGGCCAGACTATTTTCCTATCGATTAGGGTAGCCGCCCAGAGCCACGTCATCAGTGCGTGGTTTGGATGCCTTAGCGCCTCGTTCCACGTGTCCCTCCCTGAAACTCGGTAGCTAATTTTCTGGATTTTCCATTCAGCCGTGCCAGGCGGGGTTTGGCAGTGTTCCCGGCGTAGTGGGGTCTTACGGGAATGCTGATTTTGAAATGCGTGGGGCCTTGCTGACGTGGTACAGGGTAACCAGTGTAATGAGCAGCAGCGCCGCCCCCGCGGTATGCGCTACCGCAATGACAAGCGGCAGATGCGCCAGCACTTCCACGACGCCAAGGATAATTTGCAGTGACAGGACAGCAAGCAGCAGCAGACCATAAAGACCCAGCATGTCCTGGGAGCCGGTTCGCATCAGATATAGCGAGAACCACCCAAGATATGCCAGCACCATGAGTGCCACGATACGGTGTCCGACATGGATAGCTGTCGCGGCTTGCAGATTGAGCAGACGCCCTTCGTAGCTGAGCCCAACATTGTTCCAAAGCGTGAAGGCGTCCACGAAATCCATGGATGGCCACCACGCTTCCTGGCAGGTCGGAAAGTCCGGGCAGGCGAGGCCGGCGTAGTTGACCATGGACCAGCCGCCGAGCAGAATTTCTAGGCTTACCAATGCGATTGCGAACAGCACACGAGGGCGAATCCGGCGTGTGAACGGTGTAGCGGTGGCGGATTGAAAGAGCCGTTGCTCGCGCAGCACGATCCACCAAAGCAGCGCCAGTATTGTCATGCCGCCGACGATTTGCATCATTTGCGCGATCGGTCGGTAGCGATACTCGAAGGTCATGAAACTGGCGGCGGACAGGCTGAACGTTACCAGCAAGGTGGCCAGCGGAATCAGCACCTGCTGGCTACGTTTACGTTTTTTGAGATTCCAGCCAAGTCGGCACAGGCGTATCAAGACCAGGGACAACGTCGCTGAGACGAATCGTTGCGTGGTCTCCTGGCCGGCACGGGCCTTGTCTAGTTGCATTTGTTCCTCGGCGCTGCGCTGAGTGTCGAATTCCTGCGCGGTAATGGGTGCGAACAGCATGCCATAACAGCCGGGCCAGTCGGTACAACCGAAGCCGGCCTCGGACAGGCGGGCATAGGCATTGAATACGACCGATACCAATGCCAGGGTGGCGGCCCACAGCGCCATGCGAAAAAACTTCGAGGATTTGGAATTTCCGAGCATGTCAGTTTGGCAGTGGATCCATCAGGTTGAACGTGAAGCACAGCAAGGAGGCGAGAAATCGATAACCACAGAGACACGGTGGAGCGTGCCGCCCGATTCAGTAAATGCCAACGTCGAGATAGGTACGGGATATTTTTTGTATGGCAATGACAAAAGCGGCGGTGCGGTAGTTATCGACCTTTTCATGCTTGTTCAGTATCTCGCGTAACTCCTGATAGGCAAGCCGCATGGTGTCGTCCAGGCCCGAGCGCACCAGGTCCACTTCGTCGGCCCCACGGGCAATCCGGCTTTTGACATCGTCGGCGATCTTCAAGCCGGAAACTTCTTCCAGCATTTCCATGTGTTGGTTACTGCGATTCTCCTCAAAGCGGCGCTGCATGCGGCCGAAGCGGATATGTGAAATGTTGCGTATCCATTCAAAATACGAAACAGTGACGCCGCCGGCATTCATGTACACGTCCGGCAGAATGGTGATGCCGCGGCGGTTCAGGATTTCGTCGGCTTCAAAGGTAATGGGCCCGTTGGCGGCCTCGGCAATCAGCGGTGCGCGGATGCATTTGGCGTTTTCCTCGGTAATCTGACCTTCGAGCGCGGCGGGAATCAGGATGTCGCATTCCATTTCCAGCGCCGCGCGTCCATTTTCACTGAAGGTGGCATCCGGGAAATCGCGTATGGTCTTGTGTTCGACAATGTGACGATAAACCTGTTCCACGGGCAATCCCTGATCATTTATCAGAACGCCATCGCGTTCGATGATGGCGATGATCTTGGCACCATCTTCCTCGGAAAGGAATTTCGCCGCGTGATAGCCGACATTGCCCAATCCCTGGATCACAATGCGTTTCCCGCCAAGGCCACCAGCCAGCTTGGCTTGCTTGACGGCGTCGGGATGGCGAAAGAATTCCTGTAATGCGAACTGCACGCCACGACCGGTGGCTTCGACGCGTCCGCGAATGCCGCCGTGATGCACGGGTTTCCCCGTGACACAGGCGAGATAGTTGATGTCCTCCGGGTGCAAGTGTTTATAGGTGTCTGCCATCCACGCCATTTCGCGCTGGCCGGTGCCGACATCGGGCGCGGGCACATTGATCGCCGGCCCCATGAATCCCTTGCGTACGAGTTCCACAGTATAGCGCTGTGTGATGAGCTGCATCTCCTCGCGGCTGTACAGGTTGGGATCGATCAGCAGTGCGCCCTTCGAGCCCCCGAAAGGAACGTCGATCAAGGCACACTTGTAACTCATGAGCGCGGCCAGTGCCTCGACCTCATCCTGGTTTGCGTAGGGGGCGTAGCGGATGCCGCCTTTTGCCGGCAAGCGGTGGGTGCTATGCACGGCGCGCCAGCCGGTGAACACCTCGATGCGGCCACGGATCTGGACCGGGAATCGGACCTGTAATACGGACTCGCAGGTTTTGATGGCTTGGGCGAGCCCCGGCTCGATGTTGAGCGCTGCCATCGCCCGATCCACCATGTGGTCAACGCTTTGTCGAAAGCTAGTTTTCAAGGTTTTACCGGCCTGGTATTGACGCGTTGGCGCCACGTGGGCGCTCTCTGCCCAAGTGTAGTTTATTTCGGCCATTCACGAAGTTTCTTGAGTCCAAGGCGACAGACGGTGAAATCGGGCAGGAATTTCGTGTAGTGGCCGTTGGCCGTGCCGTCAGCTAAAGACTGATCCGCGCATGCCGATAACCAACTTAAGCACATGGATTTATCGGATTGTTTACAGGACACCATGAGAGAACCATTACTATCTGCCGGTGTGCCAAACCCTGTTTCGCCGGTGGCGATATACCAGGCCGCGGCGCAGAAAGGCACATCGTTTCTGCTAACCGTGCAGGATATGGAAAGTCTGATCGAGCCGTTCGCGCGCAGCGCGAGTGCACGCCTGGAGCCGGGCAGTTTTGTCTATCAGCATGATGCCCGGGGCGTTATATATAGTGTGGGAGCACCGGCACCACATTCGCTGGCTTATCGGTTGGCGCTCAGCGGCAAAGCACTGGGGGAATTGTCGCTCACACGCGACAAGCCATTCACCGAGGAGGAAATCAGGTGGCTGGAAAGCCAGATTTATGTCTTGGTCAGCGCGTTGCACAGCGCATTATCCAGTTCAGATCAAAAGATGGCTGAGCATCACCTCATGCACACCAGTGTTGTTTAACCCTGTTGCTGGGCGCGCACGGGAATTCCAAATACCTGAAGCAGTTTTCCCAGAAGTTCGGCTGGTACCGGTTTGCTGAAGTAGAAACCCTGCATCGCGTCGCAATCGTGTGCGCGCAGGAATTCCAGTTGTTGCTGTGTTTCCACCCCCTCGGCAACCACCTTCAGGCCGAGGCTGTGCGCCATAGTGGTAATGGCCGTGACGATGGCCGCATCGTCCGGGTCGGTGGTGATGTCTTGCACGAATGACTGGTCGATTTTGAGACCGTCGATGGGTAGACGCTTGAGATAACTCAGCGACGAATAGCCAATGCCGAAATCGTCAATAACAATATGCGTTCCCAGCGACTGCAGCTGGCGCATGGTGGCGAGCGTGGAATCGGTCTGTTGCAGCAGCGTAGATTCCATCAGCTCGAGCGTGAGATAACTCGGCTTGAGCCCTGTCTCGACCAGTATGCGTGCGACAATTTCCGCCATGTCGGGCTGCCGGAAATTGCGGGCCGACAGGTTCACCGCCACGCGCATCGGCGGCAGGCCACTGTCCTGCAATGTTTTATTCTGGGCGCAGGCTTCACGCAATATCCATTCACTCAATGGCACGATCAGCCCGGTTTCTTCCGCCAGCGGGATGAAATTCAACGGCGGCACGAGGCCATAGTCCGGGTGCCGCCAACGCACCAGTGCCTCGATCCCGATGACCTCGCCGGTTCGGAGATCTACCTGGGGCTGGTAATGTAGCAGGAATTCCTTGCGCTCCAGCGCGCGCCGCATGCTGCTTTCCAGCAGTAGTCGGTCTGACGATTGGTGCGCCATTTTTTCCGAGTAGAACTGAAAGTTGCCGCCGCCCTGTTCTTTGGCGCGATACATGGCGATGTCGGCATTCTTGATCAGGACCTTGGCGTCCTCACCGTCGTCGGGGTGGACGCTGATACCGACGCTGGTGTTGATGAACAATTCACGACCGTCGATATTGAAGGGTTGGGTGAAGGAGGCGACAATCTTCTCCGCGATCGGGGTGATGTCCTGCTCCTTGTCAACGTCTTCGAGAACAATCGCCAGTTCATCGCCGCCCAGGCGTGCGACCGTGTCGCCATCGCGCACGCATTGTTGCAGCCGGCCGGCGGCTGTTTGCAACACCCGGTCGCCCACATCATGCCCCAGTGTGTCATTGACGACCTTGAAGCGGTCGAGATCGAGGAACAGCACACCCACGACGCGTTTGTGCCAGCGCGCCCGTGCCAAGGCCTGGGACAGACGGTCCATGAACAGGGTGCGGTTGGGCAGGCCGGTCAGCACGTCGTAGTGGGCCATGTGGTGCAGGCGTTCCTGATACTGGATACGCTCGGTGATGTCCTTTCCCGTGGAGATGAAATGGGTGACCTCGCCCTGGTTGTCTTTGAGTGGTGTGATGGTTTTTTCCTCGTGGTACAGCGTTCCATCCTTTCGGCGGTTGACGAACACATCGTGGAACGCTTCGCCGCGCGACACGGTATCCCAAAGTCTTTTGTAAAATTCCGGGCCCAGCATCCCGGATTTTAGGATATTGGGTTTTTTCCCGGTGACTTCCTGCCGTGTAAACCCCGTGGCTTTTTCGAAGGCGGCATTGACGTACTCAATCACGCCCTCGCGGTTCGTGACGATGATGGTATCGGCTGTCTGTTCGATGGCGCTGGAAAGCCGGAAGGCGCGCTCGCGCACTTCGCGTTGCTCCGTAATGTCGCGCGCGACACCGATTATCATCTGCCCGTTCTCGATATGCGCCTTGTTCAGGCTGATCTCGACCCAGCGTGGCTGAGTTTTCGGCGGATGTATCAGGCATTCAAATCGGGCCGGGCGGGAGGCGAGGGCAGCCTGAAAATGAACAGCGAACTGCTCCTCGCTGTTTGGCTGGCAAAAGAACCGGGTGATAGGTAGGCGCTGATTGTGGCGGGTGAGCTCTTCCTCGGATTCGCCAAGCCACTCCTGCATGATGCGATTGCAGACGAGAAATTTCATTTCGTCGCACAGCACAAAGATGGCGTCGTTCGCGCTATCCAGATAGCTTCGCAGCAAATCCAGATAGAACTGTTTGTCTTCGAGTCGATGCATTCCGAATGTACCGGTGTCTTGATCTTCCATATTAACGCCGTGTTCTTGTCCGGCGATGCCGTTGTGTATGACCCCCGAACAATTCTGCCGCTGTTCCCGCCGCTACCGCTCCCTGGCTTCAGACTCGTGCAGGGTCAGGCGCCACTTCCGAGGGACACCTGGTGTTTATTCTTTGGGTGTGTTTTTAACGAGTTCCCGATCCAACGCCGCCACATACCGGGCCACGGCGGCTTCCTGGGAAGGGGTGAGCTGGATGAACCGTGCCCCCAACAGACGGTGCCCACCCTCTATCGCCGTGCTGATGAAACGGACTTCAAGTTTGCAATAAATTTCCTCGCCCGTGGGCAGCTTTATCTGGCACTTTGGAATGCGTTCGCCGCGTATTAAGGAGGCGGGGAGGCTGGTGGTGAATCGGATACCGATCCCGCCGACAGAAATGTCATTCAAGAAGCCGGATAACGTTTCACCCTTTATGCGTTCGAGCGTGACCTCGATGGGCCTGGCCATGCTGACCTTGGCGCGGTAATAGGCGCGTTGCTGATGGTAGTCGAGCGATGAAGGGAAAACGATGCGGTACAACGCGGCGCCGTCGCTTTCGCCGCTCGACTCCAGCAGGCCGTCGAAGCGGATATCGACACCGTGGAGCTGTGTCTGGATGTTCATCTTTCCGGCTTTGAGCAGCAAGGCATGGCCGTTCTTTGGATTGAGCTCATCGATCACAAGATAACCTTGCTGCGCGTGCACCTCGATGATCGCACTGTTGTAGAGTTCCTTGGAGCCAGGCAGGTTGACGCTCAAGAGCCCGCGATTATCCAGCAGCTTGGTTAGCAAGCCGGTGATGCGCGCCTTGTCGGTGACCTTTTCAGTCTTGCCTTGATAGGTTTGTGAAGACGTTGGGTCTGATTTAGCCATCGCTACCGCAGCCTTTGATTTTTTGTGTGCCTTCGAAAAGAATAGTCCTGAAACAGGGAGTTACCAGCCGGTATCCCATACACATGTAAAAAATTTTTTAGCGTCCGGGCGGGCCCGGCACGACAAATTCAGATGCGGGTATAAAGCGAGGAGCGGGTTGCCGATCCGGAGGCGCCGGATGGCCCGTAGTAGAGGGCCGGTTCGGCCGATTGGCCTTGCAGCAGGGATAAGGCGCGTTGGGTGTAGCGGCGGCTGGTTTCCACGATGGCACCGTTGCTAAGGTTTTGCCGCTGGCAACGGAGCAGGAGGTTTTGCAGTTCTTGCCACAGTTTTTTAGCTGCGCCATGGGGTTGGCGGCTGAGCCAGGATTCAATGCCTTCGCGCCCGGCCGCATGTCCGGCGGCGTTAAGCGCGGCATCCCGCTCCCGTCCCAGCATCTCGAGTTCGGCAACCTGCTGGCTCTTTTTGTTTACGGCGTGGTCCAGTGCCGTCATGTCGCGACGTACCAGGGCCTGATGTTCCTCACGCAGAGCCTCGAGCAAACGCGCGGTGGTGCTGTGTTCACCCTCAAGCAGTGTTTCCAGGGATTTCATGAAAGTCCGCGAACCGTCGTCAGGCTTTGGGTTGGTTAGGGAGTGCGTTTTCGAACGACAGCATCTTGTCTGCGACGCGCGCCGAATCGACTTGGTAACGGCCATCGGTAATGGCCTGTTTGACCTCTTCGACCCGCTTCGTGTCCACGACCGGGACGTTCGCCAAGGCACGCTCGATCTCGGCAAGATGCACGCCCTCGCTCGTCAGACTGACGGTATCGGTTTGTGCCGCATTTCCTTTTTGTGCGGATGCGGTATCCGCCGGCTGTTGCCCACTCTTGACGCGGGACTTGTCCCCCGACGGTGGCGGCGCTGCCGATGGTAAGCCATTAATATCGATAGGCATGATGGTGGCTCCTTAATATCTGTTTAGTTTGGCGGCAGCGGCAGGCAAAACTTTAGTCCTGTCCTACAAATTCACCTGAACCAGGCCTGCCGCCATCACTGTCGCCTGAATTATCTTATCTGTCAATGAGTTGCGTACACGTATGCGATCGCCTTCGGCCCCGTCCATCAGGGCTTCCCCATTGGCGCGAATCTCAATTCCGCTTTCGGCGGCAAGGATCGTGATTCTGTCACCGCGCCGTACCAGGCGGGGGACCTGTAGTTCATTCACGGTAATCACGGTGCCGATTCCGAGTGCGCGCTTGGCCAACTTGCCCACGGCCTGGCTGCTTTCCGTCAACGGTGCCACCGGCAAAGCCGCCATATCCCTGGTTTCCAAGTGCATATCCGCCTCTTTGATTACCGCCCCCTTGGCCATGGGGCGGGTGGTGACCAGAACCTGTCCGTTGAGTTTAACCCGCACCGGAACATAGACGGTCCAAGGCCTGGCATCCTGGCAACGCACACCCACCGTGGCGTTTCCGGAGAGTTTCGTCCCTGCCGGAAGAAATACCGTGAGCGGGGCAGGACACAAGGCCAGGCGTAAACGTGAATCGAGCGACCCGACCTCGGCCTCGGTGGTAATGCCCGGCAGTTTGGTGTTGTTGAGCACAAAATTTCTGGCGACCTGGCGGATGCTGTTGAGACTCTGTGCTTCATCGGCGAAGGCGGTGATGGACGAACCGATCGCGGACCCGGTGAACAGGATTATCAGGACAAACAATGCCTCGGCGGATGTCAAAAAGTTGACGAACACAGACGGCAGGGATCGGATTTTATTCGATCCATGTGCGCTGCTAGGCCGGCGCTGAAACGGCCAGCCCATGGAAAAGGCCGGAATTTCAGCACGAATTTGAGAAACTACCCGTGACATTTTGCTGTGCCCGATAACAATAAAAAATCTTTTCGTCTTGTCTCTCTAGCAATCCTTGTGCCTGAATGATGTTGCGAAATTTTGGCTGCAATCCGCACGCGAGGACACAGGGATGGCGGCAAGCTGTCTTGTCGTGGGCGATATCTTGCCGCCCAAGCGGTTCGTTGTTGCCGCCTGCCCCGTAAAAAATAACCGCCAGCAGCGTGATTTCGTATATGGATTAACGTGTTAACTCCCTTGGCATGCACATTGCTATGTAACCCTGCGTAAATCTAAAAGTTTCGGAGCAGACATGGCACTCAGCATCGACCAAGCCCTAGGTATACACGCACAGGCCCTGATCCTGCGCTCGCAGCGTGCCGAGGTGCTGGCCGCAAACCTGGCCAACGCCGACACACCGAATTTCAAGGCGCGCGACGTTGATTTCAAATCGGTGCTGTCCGCCGCGCAACAGCAGTCGGCAGCGGAGACCGTGCCCCTGCAGGCGACGGATGCGGCGCATATTTCGATGACCCCCGATACCGAGAATGGCTATCAACTGAAATACCGCGAACCGTATCAGAGTGGTATCGACGGCAATACCGTGGATACGCAGAAAGAACACACCGAGTTCATGCAGAACGCCTTGCAGTACCAGGCAAGTATTACATTCCTGAGCGGACGCCTGCGTACGCTGCTCACGGCTATCCGGGGAGACTGATCATGTCACTGTTTAAAGTTTTCGACATCGCGGGATCGGCCATGAGCGCACAGTCGGTGCGTCTGAATACCGTGGCCAGTAACCTCGCCAATGCCGAGAGTGCCAGCAGCAGCACCAACGAAACCTACCGCGCCCGCACCCCGGTATTCGCGGCGGTGATGGATGCGCTGCAGAACGACGGCTCCGCCGCTGGTGTGAAAGTGCTGGGCATCGTCGAGAGCCAGGCGCCGCTGCGCCGCGAGTATCGCCCCGAGCATCCGTTGGCGGATGAGAGCGGCTACATCAATCTTCCGAACGTCAATACTGTCGAGGAAATGACCAACATGATCTCGGCATCGCGTTCGTACCAGACCAATGTCGAGGTCATCAATACCTCGAAGCAAATGTTGCTGAAAGCGCTCAGCTTGGGCCAGTAAGCTAACGAAGGAGTACAGACATGACTACCAATTCCGTCAACAACACCACGTTCGATAATCTCGGGCTCGCGCTCAAGCAGGACACCACCAAGTCTTCGGGCGCAATCGGCCAGGATCAGTTTCTCCAGCTCATGGTGACCCAGCTTAAAAACCAGGACCCGACCAAACCACTGGACAGCGGTGCGTTCCTCGGACAGTTGGCCCAGTTCGGGACAGTCAGCGGCATTCAACAGATGCAGACTTCACTGAGCGACCTGTCGACGTCGTTACGATCCAATCAGGCACTGATGGCGTCCGGCCTGGTCGGACGCACGGTGCTGGCCCCGGGCAATGTGGGCGCGCTGACGGCAGGTGTGGGTTTGGGTGGCATGTTGGATCTGCCTTCGAGCGCGAGCGATGTCGCCGTGAGTATCACCGACTCGAGTGGGCAGTTGGTGCAGCGCCTGAGTTTGGGTTCGCAAGTCGCCGGCCAGGTGCCCTTCTTCTGGGACGGAACGATGACGAACGGAGCAGCCGCGGCGCCCGGGCAATACAAGATTAGCGCACAGGCATTATCCGGTAGTGACAAATACGCCGTGAATACCAATGTCCTGAGTCATGTGGACAGTGTGTCGCTGGGTGATCCCAAGGGCATGATGCTCAATTTGTCCGGGTTAGGTCCCGTGCTCGTCAGCGACGTCAAGCAGATTTATTAATTCAATCTGAAATTTATTTCCGTAAAGTGTAAGGAGAATCGTCATGGCATTTAATACAGCAATCAGCGGTCTGAATGCGGCCTCTTCCGACCTGAACGTGGTCGGCAATAACATCGCCAACAGTAGCACGAACGGTTTCAAGTCCTCGCGCGCGGAGTTCGCCGATGTGTATCCCGCCTCCAACCTGGGTACCGGCTCCAACACCATCGGCAGCGGCGTGAATGTGTCCGCGATCACGCAGCAATTTTCCCAGGGCAACGTCAGCTTTACGAATAACAACCTTGATCTGGCGGTCAACGGCGGCGGATTTTTCCGTTTGAGCGACAATGGCTCAATCATCTATTCGCGCGCCGGCGCATTTGGATTGAATAACAGTGGCTACATCAGCAATAGCCAGGGTCAACGTCTGACCGGTTACCTGGCGGACGCCGCCGGCAATGTTACGGGAGCCTTGGGCGACTTGCAGATTTCGAGCGCGGATCTGGCGCCGAACGCCACCACGGCCGCATCGGTCGGAGTCAACCTGAATGCGGCGGCGACTCGGGCTCTGGCGCCCACGCCGACTTCGTCTCTCACGCTTGCCACGGACTTTACGTTGGCTACTGCTGATTCACCCTACACCACGCCAGCATTCACCGTCTACGACACGAACGGTGTGGCAATCAACACGGCCACGCTGGTGTTTACCTCGACCGGTGGCAATAACTGGACCGTTACCATGACTAATGCGGGTGCGGGCAGTACGGCTACAACGGTTCCGTTCACCACAGGTACGACGTCTAATGTAACGATTAATTGGGATCCGGATGGTGCTGGCATACAGCCCAGCACACCCATCACGATTGATGTCAGTGGTTTGACTACGGCCGGCGGCGCCGGCAGCACCACCACGACCGCGTCGCAAGTCGGCGGGGCGGCACAGGGCGCGTTCAGCGCGGCCAATCCGGCGAGCTATAACAATGCCACCTCGACCACGATTTACGATTCACTCGGCGCCACGCATCTGGCGACCATGTATTACCGCAAGACCTTGCCGAATAGCTGGCAAACCTACCTCTACATCGATGGCAATGCCGTGGGCGGCGCCAACACCCTGGCATTTTCGTCTGCTGGCGCACTGACCACACCGGCCTCGCCCAGCACCATTGCTTATCCGGCCTATAACCCCGGCAACGGCGCAGCAAATATTTCGATCACGATGAGTTATGGCCAGACCACGCAATTCGGCAGTCCCTTCGGCGTCAACTCGATGACCCAGAATGGTTTCACCACCGGCCGCCTGAGCGGTGTGGACATCGATGCGACCGGAACAGTATTTGCGCGTTACACCAACGGCCAGTCTAAGGCACAGGGGCAGGTGGTGTTATCGAATTTTGCCGATACGCAGGGACTGCGCCCCTTGGGCCATACCACTTGGTCGGAGTCGTCCGCCTCTGGCACCGCGTTGACCGGCGCGCCGGGCACAGCGAGCCTGGGGGCAGTGCAGTCGGGCGCGCTGGAGGACTCGAACGTGAACCTGACCGAACAACTGGTGCACATGATCGTGGCCCAGCGCAACTTCCAGGCCAATGCCCAGGTGATCACGACGGAAAATGCGATCACGCAAACCATCATTCAAATGCGCTAGACGTGACAGGCCGGTAACTTAAAGAGGAACGCACGATGGATCGCATGCTCTATGTGGCTATGTCCGGCGCCAAACAGATCGACTTGGCGCAGGCGTCGAACGCGCATAATCTGGCCAACGTAAATACCAGCGGTTTTCGCGCTGACCTCGCGGCCTTCCGGGCCATGCCGGTATTTGGCCCGGGGTATCCGAGCCGGGTCTACGCCATGGCCGAACGCCCCGGTGTTGATCTGTCGCCGGGCACTATCTCGGCGACCGGAAACGAATTGGATGTCGCGGTACGTGGTGAGGGCTGGATGGCGGTGCGCGCACCCGACGGCAGCGAAGCCTATACCCGCCGTGGTGATCTGCGTATTGGCACGAATGGCACGCTCGAGACCGGTGACGGTCTGGCGGTGTTGGGCAACGGTGGTCCGATCGCCATTCCGCCGGCGGAGAAAGTGGATATTGCCGCCGATGGCACGATTTCGATTCGTCCCGTGGGCCAAGCTGCGACGGCGCTTGCGGTGGTGGATCGCATCAGGCTGGTGAAGCCCAAGGCAGAAGACTTGTTGAAAGGTCAGGATGGCTTGATGCGGCTGAAGGACGCAGGCTCTGCCACTCCCGATGCCACGGTGCAGCTGGCCACCGGCTCGCTCGAAGCGAGTAACGTCAATCCGGTCGATGCGCTTGTGAACATGATCACGCTGGCGCGCCAGTTCGAAAGCCAGATCAAACTCATGAAGACAGCGGGCGATGACGATGCGGCCTCGGCGCAGATCATGCGTCTCAGTTAATCAACGTTAATATTGAGGAATACCGACGATGAATCAAGCACTGTGGATAGCCAAGACCGGACTCGACGCGCAGCAGACGCGCATGGCGGTTATCAGCAACAACCTCGCGAACGTGAATTCCACTGGGTTTAAAACCAGCCGCGCCGTGTTCGAGGATTTGCTGTACCAGAACGTACGCCAAGTGGGCAGCCAGTCGTCGCAGGATACAACCCTGCCTTCCGGACTGTCGCTCGGTACCGGTGTACGCACGGTCGCAACGGAGAAATTGTTCACCCAGGGAAATGTGACGCAGACCGGGAACTCGTTGGATCTGGCGATCGAAGGCCGCGGATTTTTCCAGATCCTGCAACCGGACGGCACGGTGGCCTATACCCGTGACGGTTCGTTCCAGCTCAATTCACAGGGCCAGATCGTAAATTCGAGCGGTTTTGTGTTGCAGCCTGGTCTCACGATCCCAAACAGCACGAAAAGCATCAGCATCGGTCAGGATGGCATCGTGTCGGTAGTGACAGCGGCTTCCGCCACCCCGACCCAAGTGGGCACTATCCAGTTGGCGGACTTCGTCAATCCTGCCGGCCTGCAGCCGGTGGGCAAGAATCTCTTTACGGAAACGGCCGCCAGTGGTTCGCCGCAGGCAGGCAACGCCGGGCTGAATGGCCTGGGTACGCTGACGCAGAGTTCGCTGGAAAGTTCCAACGTCAATGTCGTAGAGGAACTCGTGAACATGATCGAGACGCAGCGCGCCTACGAAATGAATTCCAAGGCCATCCAGACCAGCGACCAGATGTTGTCTTACGTGAACAACAACCTGTAAGGAATTAACGTCGATGCGTGAAACAGTGAAACAGTGGCGCAAGATCGGTACGGCCGGCCTGGTGCTTACCCTGTTGGCGGGTTGTATCAGCACACACACGCAGCCCGACCCGGCCTATGCCGCGACACGCCCCGCGGCACCCGTGCCGACGGCGCTCAACAATGGCGCGATTTACCAGGCCGGTTTTGCCGTGTCGCTGTTTGAAGATGCCAAGGCGCGGCACGTGGGCGATATTCTGACCATCGTATTGGCGGAAAGCACGAATGCGTCGAAGAAGGCGAGCACGGAGACCAAGAAAGAAAATGCCATTGACCTCAAGGACCCAACGCTTCTTGGGTCGGCGGTTCAATACAGCATGCCGGGTGGAACACTGTCACGCGCCGTGCCCTTGGCAACTATGGGCCACAACAATCTGCAAGTCAGCGCCAATACCAAACAGGACTTCACCGGCAACGGCAGCAGCAGCCAGAGCAACAGTCTGACGGGAAATATCACGGTGACGGTGTCCGAGGTGTTATCGAATGGCAACCTGGTGGTGCACGGGGAAAAAATCATGGCGCTGAATGAAGGCGATGAATTCGTGCGCATCACGGGAATGATCCGTCCGCAGGACATCCGCCCGGACAACACCGTGCTGTCGACGAGTATTGCCAACGCGCAAATCTCCTATGGCGGCAACGGCGCCGTGGCGGATTCGAGCTCGCATGGTTGGCTGAGTCGGTTTTTCCTGAAGGTCTGGCCATTTTAAGTCACGGTATCCACGAGGCGAGAGGTTGATAACAATGCGGTTACAGAATATCGGAGTGATGATCGGTGGCATGTGCCTGGTGTTGATGTCAGCACTGGCGCAGGCGGAACGCGTGAAAGACCTGGCCTCGATCGCCGGCGTTCGCAGCAACCAACTGGTGGGCTATGGCCTCGTGGTGGGTCTCGATGGCACGGGCGACTCAACCAGTCAGGCGCCGTTCACCCTGCAGAGCATGACGAGCATGCTGGCGCAGTTCGGCATCACGCTGCCCCCGGGTTCCAGCCCTCAGCTCAAGAATGTCGCGGCGGTTTCCGTACATGCGGAACTGCCGGCCTTTGCCAAGCCGGGGCAGACCATAGATATTACGGTTTCGTCGATTGGCAACGCCAAGAGCCTGCGTGGCGGCAGCCTGTTGATGACTCCGCTGAGGGGCGCCGATGGCAACGTCTACGCCATCAGCCAGGGCAATCTGGTGGTCGGTGGATTTGGCATCGCCGGCAGCGACGGATCCAAGGTTACGGTGAATGTCCCCAGCGTGGGCCGTATCCCGAGCGGGGCGACCGTGGAGCGCGCTGTACTCACGTCTTTCAACATGGGCGAGGCCGTGGTGCTTAATTTGCACCGGGCGGACTTCACCACCGCGACACGCCTGAGCGACGCCATCAATGCTGCACTGGGGGAGGGGACGGCCAAGTCGCTGGACGGTGACTCGGTCCAGGTTATCGCGCCGCAGGATCCGTCGGATCGCGTGGCGTTCATGTCGGCATTGGAGAATCTCTCACTGGAGCCGGGCGAAGCCGCCGCCAGGATTGTCGTGAATTCGCGCACCGGTACGATTGTCATCGGGCAGCATGTGCACGTGAGCCAGGCGGCCGTGACCCACGGCAACATGACCGTGACCATTACCGAGAGGCCCATCGTGAGTCAGCCACCGGCATTGTCGGGCGGAACCACGACCGTGGTGCCGATCGAAGAAATTACCGTGACGCAGGAGAACCGGCGCATGTTTCTGTTCGAGCCCGGCGTGTCGCTGGGCGAGATCGTACGCGCCGTGAATCAGGTCGGCGCCGCGCCAGGCGACCTCGTGGCGATACTCGAGGCGCTGAAGCAGGTGGGCGCTCTGCGTGCCGAGCTGATTGTCATCTAACGTGTCAACGATCAGGCAAACATGACTTCGAATGCGGATGTCTACACGGATTTTCAGGGGCTGACGAAGTTGCGCGCCGACGTGCGCGCCGACGCCAAGTCGCAGAAGAATCTGCAAGAAGTGGCCGGCCAGTTCGAGGCCCTGTTCACACAGATGGTGCTCAAGAACATGCGCGAGGCCAAGCTCGCCGACGGCATCTTCGGAAGCGAACAGGAAGATCAGTATCTCCAGATGTTCGATGCGCAGCTGGCCCTGCAATTGTCCAAGGGTTCGGGATTGGGCCTCAAGGAGGCGCTGATCAAGCAGTTAAGCAATAGTCTAGGAGTTGTACCGCCGCAGGATGCGACCAGTGCTGGTCCGGCCACGGACGGCCTCAGCCAGTCTCCACCAGCATTCATTACCCATGCCGATAAGATTACCGCGCTGCTGCAAGGCAAAACGTTTGATTCGGCCATGGCTGCACTCAAGATTTCTGGCAAGGAGCCGACTCTATGAGTATGTCGGCAAACGCGCACAGACATTATTGGTCGCGTGTACCGCGGCAACTTCGGAAGCTAAGCCATGGCTGGCGCTGATATCCTGGGTGTAGGAATCTCCGGGTTGCTCGCGTTTCAGCGCGAACTCGCCACTACCGGGCACAATATCTCGAATGCCAATACCCCGGGGTATAGTCGTCAGGTCGTGGACCTCACGGCGCAAAATCCTTTGCCTGCGAGCAATGGCTACATCGGCACCGGTGTGCAGGTTTCTTCGGTGCAGCGCAACTACGATAGTTTCCTGACTGCCAATGTCCGCAGTGCTACGGCTTCAAACAGCCAATTGCAGCAGTATTACCAACTTGCGAGCCAAGTCGACAATTTACTGGCCGATCCAACGGCAGGACTGACGCCGAGTCTGCAGCGCTTCTTCGATTCCGTACAGGTTGTGGCGAACGATCCCACTTCCGCGCCTTCACGCCAGGTAATGTTGAGCGAGGCCAATGCTTTGGCCGATCGCTTCCATTACCTCGACCAGCGGCTGGGCGATCTCCGTACGGGAGTCAACACCCAGATAGGTTCTGCGGTTAACGAGATCAACAGCATCGCCTCGGGCATTGCCGCGATCAACAAGCAGATTGTCGATGCCCAGGGCGCCGGCGGTGGCCAGCCACCGAACGACCTGCTGGACAAGCGCGACGCTCTGGTGGTGCAGCTGGCGCAGCGCGTGGCGGTGACCACCGTACCGCAGGATGATGGGGCGCTCAATATTTTTATTGGTAATGGCCAGACGCTGGTGGCGGGGAACAACGCCAGCGCGTTGAGCGTGACGGCCAATACGTTCGATCCGACGCGTTCTGAGATAGGTTATGTAGTCGGCGGTGCCACAACCGTCATCACCAACTCAATCACCGGTGGATCCCTGGGTGCGGCACTCGATTTCCGCAACCAGATACTCGACACGGCGCAGAACGAACTGGGACGCGTGGCACTCGGATTGACGAGTACGTTCAACGCCCAGCATCGCCTGGGCATGGATGCGAACGGAAACATCAATCAGAATTTTTTCAGTGACATCACGGCGACAAGTCCTACGGCGACAGGCAGTACCAGCAATACCGGGTCGGGCGTGGTGGCTGCCAGTGTGACCAACATCAGCGCACTGACCACAAGCGATTACCGTCTGGAGCGCACTGCCAGCGGCTATACCGTGACGCGACTTTCGGACAGCACCATCACGAATCTGCCAAGCTTCCCCGGCAGCCCCGCCACCGTGGACGGGGTCACGCTGAGCCTGAGTTCGGGGGCAATTTCCGTCGGTGACAGTTTTCTGATTCAGCCGACACGCCGTGGCGCGAGTGCCATCGGTGTGGTGATTAGCAGCGCCACGCAGATTGCGACGAGCGCACCGATCCGCACCGGCGAGGCCACCAATGCGAATGGTTTGCCCACCAACCTGGGTACGGGAAAAATCAGCGCCGGGACGGTGAGTAACACTACGGCCCTGCCGCTTGCCGCCAATATCACGCTGGCATTCGATCCGAATGCACTGGGGGCCGGTGTGCCTGGCTTCACCGTAACCGGCGGGCCGGGCGGTACGCTCGCCTACAACCCAGCCACCGAGAGTGGTGGAAAACAATTTACCTTTCCCGCTTTTGGCGGCATCACCTTCACGGTTTCCGGCACGCCCTCCACCGCGGACAGCTTTGTCATTTCCAACAATACCAGCGGCGTCAGCGACAACCGCAATGCCTTGAACCTTGCCGATCTACGCAACCAGCTTACCTTGGCCAACGGTACCGCCACTTACGAAGGCACCTACGGCCAGTTGGTCACCAATGTGGGCGCGGATACCCACCGTGCGGAGATCAACAAGGGCGCGCAGGAAAGTCTGCTCAATCAGGTTACCCAAGCACGTGATGCTGTCTCCGGCGTCAATCTCGATGAAGAGGCAGCCAATCTTGTGCGCTTTCAGCAAGCCTACCAGGCGGCGGCACAAGTCATCTCGATATCCGCCACCTTGTTCCAAACCTTATTGACCGCCGTCAAGGGGTAAATATGTTAGTCGGACGAACGAAGTAGGGAGACGTAAATGCGCATATCCACTTCGCAGATTTATCAGCAAGGCTTGAACGCCATGCTTGAACAGCAGGCGAATGTCATGAAGACCCAACAGCAATTGTCGACGGGCCGGCGCATTCTCACACCGGCGGATGACCCGGCGGGCAGCGCCCAGGTGCTGGACTTGAATCAGTCTGTGGCCGCGACAGCCCAATACCAGGCCAATTCCAAGACGGCGATGGGACGCCTTGGTCTCGAAGACAACGCACTTTCTCAGGCCACTAATTTGTTGACGCGGGTGCGTGAACTTGCCTTGCAGGCCAACAACGCCACCCAAACCGATGAAACCCGTGCCGCCATCTCCCTGGAAATTCAGCAACGCCTGAATGATCTGCTCTCCGCTGCGAACACCAAGGACGCGAACAACGAATATCTTTTTTCGGGTTATAAAGGACAGGCCCAGCCGTTTGCCCGTACGACCACCGGCTTCAGTTACAGCGGGGACCAGGGAAATCGTTATCTGCAGATTGGACCAACGACGCAGGTGGCGATCGGCGATTCCGGTTCGGACGTATTTCAGGCCATCCGGAACGGGAACGGGACGTTTACCACACAGAACAATGCCGCGAATACCGGGAGTGGTATTATCGATCCGGGCTCGGTTAGCGCCACCACGGCCTACGTGCCCGGCACCTATTCGCTGATTTTGGGAAAACAGACGCCGGTGGCCGGTGGCGCGCTCAATTTCACCGATACCGGTACCGTCGACACACTGGGGTATCAGTTACGCATCAATGGATCACTGGTCTATACCGGTGCCAATCCCAGCTCGCAAACCCAGGCGCAGATCGCCGCCAGTATCGCGGGGCAGAGTGGCACGACCGGTGTTACCGCCTATGTGAATAATGGCGTGATGTATCTCGCCAACACGGCGCCATCCAACACGCCGATTACCGTAAATGAAACACTGACCGGCGCCAGCGATGCCACCGACACAGCTACTGGATATTTCGGTTCACCCCTGACCGGAGCGGCGCCAAGCAATACCATTACGTACAACGCGGCACCCGCCGACGGTTATGTGGTTCTGGACAGCACCAATGCCGTGGTGGCCGGTGGCGCCTATCAGAGCGGGGCGAGTATTGCCTTTAATGGCATGCAAACCAGAGTGGATGGAATACCGAACAACGGCGACCGGTTTACGCTAAGCCAAAGTGCCAATCAGGATATTTTTACCACCGTTCAAAATCTGGTGAATGCGCTGGCCATCAGTAGCGGTTCCTCAGCGTCCCAGGCCAAAATCAACAATGCCATTGGCCGCGCCTTGACGGATATTGACCAGGCCTCGGGTAATATTTTGAATGTACGTGCGCGGGTGGGCGCACGGCTCAATACCATCGACAGCCAGCAGAACACCAACGATGCGTTTACACTCCAGCTCCAGCAGACCCTTTCATCGGTCCAGGATCTGGACTATGCCGAGGCAGCGAGCCGCCTCAACTTGCAGCAGACGATTTTGCAGGCGGCCCAGCAGACCTTCATCAAGGTGCAGGGGTTATCGCTCTTCAATTACCTGCGTTAAGCTGGTTTTTCTAGCGGCGGCCGCCAGGCTGGTCAGTTTTGCCCATTTCACTGTTCTTGCCGGATATTTCGGGATAAATTCTCTTCTACGGGAGTTGTAATGTCACGGATGCAGATGAGCATGAAAAAAATAGGCCGCAACGAATCCTGTCCATGTGGCAGCGGCAGGAAATACAAGCAGTGCTGTCAGCCACAAGCGGACGCTCAAGCGGCAAGGGCACCCACCGTGGACGTGTCGGTGCCCCGGCTGCTTCGGGCTGCGATAGAACACCACCAGGCCGGGCGTTTACTGCAGGCGGAAGCCATCTACCGACAAATACTCCAGGCCACGCCAAACAATCCAGACGCATTGCATTTGTTAGGGCTAATTGCCCACCAGGCGGGAAAGTTCGAGACCGCTGTTGATCTGATTAGCAGGGCGCTCGGCGTAAAACCGTCTAGCCCCATGTATTACAACCTGGGAGTTTCGCTCCAGGCACAAGGCAAAATGGATGCGGCAGTCAGCAGCTACCATCAGGCGCTCGCGCTCAAACCGGACGATGCCAAGGCACTGAGCAACCTGGGCGCGGTGTTCCAGATACAGGGCCAGCTCGACGCAGCGGCCGAGAGCTTCCGCCGGGCGCTCGCGCTCAAATCGGACAATGCCGGGGTGCACAACAACCTTGGGGTTGTGCTGCAGGGGCAAGGCAATTTCGACGAGGCAATCAAAAGTTATCGCAAAGCCATATCACTCGATCCAGATAATGCCGAGGCGCACAATAACCTGGGTAATGCGCTCCGGGACAATGAAGAACTCGACACCGCCGTTGTCTGCTTCCGTAAAGCGATTGCGCTCAAGCCCGATTATGCGGAGGCCCACAACAACCTGGGCAATGCGCTGCAGGATCAAGGCAAGCTCGACGCGGCCATCGC
>JBGPBL010000033.1:0-29901 GCA_041481225.1 Sulfurifustaceae bacterium
CCAGGTACTGATTGAAGCTGAAGCCGCCGGGGAGAATCGAAACCGGCGTATTAATGCGGAAAATACCCTCGGCGATCTCGTGTACGTTGGTGCCTGATTGGGTGTTGGTGATCATTAAGGCTCTCCTGTGGTTAAGATCACAGGAAGTGTAACGAGATCGAATGTCGTTACACTTCCTGACAGCAGGAGCATGCCTTATGCTAGCCAGGTGCCAGAACATTCCTCCGAAACAGCGCTGGACGATGCCACGCTGGCCCGTCGCATTGCTCAGACCGCGCCCGGGATCGATTCCACGGCGGAGGCCGAACTTTTCCGGCGTTTGGCGCCGCGTGTGCGGTTATACGGGCTCAAACACCTGCGGAATGAATCGGCGGCGGCCGACCTCGTGCAACAGGTATTACTCACGACGATCGAGCGGCTACGCGCCGGGCGACTGCGGGAGCCCGAGCAGATCGGGTCCTATGTCCTCGGCATGTGCCGCATGGTGGTGCTTGATCTGCGGCGTGGCCATGTCCGGCGCGAGCGGCTGCTCGAGACCTACGGCGAGGGGCTGGCGCCAGCCGATGCGCCTGAGCCATTGGCGTTTGACAACGCGCGGTTGCGGCGTTGTCTCGAACGTCTGTCCGTGCGCGAGTGCACGGTGCTGATAATGAGCTTCTACGACGACATGCCGTCCGAAGAGGTGGGGAGCGAACTCGGCCTCACGGCAGCGAACATACGGGTTATTCGCCACCGCGGGCTTGAGCGGCTGCGCGACTGTGTGACCGGGAAGGAATTATCATGATTCGGCCTACGTGCTCAGCGCCCGTCGGATTGGCGAGGCTCGTCGAGTACTGGCTTGCTGAGCTCGATGCGGCGACCGAAGCGCGGATCGAAGAGCATCTGTTCGGCTGTGGCGTATGCAGCCGGGAACTTGAGGAACTGGCTGCGCTCGCCACTGGCATGCGCCAACTCGTGCGCCAAGGCGCGGTACACATGGTGTTATCAAATGCCTTTGTGCGTCGGCTCGCGGAACAGGGACTACGTGTGCGCGAATACAACGTGCCACATAATGGCAGCGTGGACTGCACGGTCGCGCCCGAGGATGACATGGTCGTGGCACGCCTGCAGGCGCCGCTGCAAGGCATCGAACGGCTGGATCTCGTCGAGGGCGAGGCGCGGGAACGGCTGTATAATATCCCGTTCAATGCCAAACACGGCGAAGTCGTCGTCATCCCGCGTGTCGAGGAACTGCGCAAGCTGCCGGCCTCGACGCTTCGCATGCGGCTGGTGGCGGTCGACGCCAGCGGCGAGCGTGTCATCGGCGAATACACATTCCATCACACACCCTATTCGGGGCGAAGTTCGGCAACATAATCGGTTGAAAGCCGAAATTCAGACTGAGAAATTTCCGGGAGTTTCCGCGATAGCCCCCATCACGCGCGGAATGCACTCCACCCGCCAATGCGCGACGGCCCAGCGCCAGAAGTCATCGAGGTTGCCCTTGGCCAGATCAGTCGGCGGTTCCTGACCGAGAAAGCGCAAAACCTCATAAAGCATCGACAAGGGCTGAATGTTATCCACCGGTACGGCCTGGGTCTGCTTGCTCAGCTTCTCGCCCTGCGCATTAATCGCGACCGGCAGGTGCAGGTACGCGGGCGTAGGCAGATCGAGCAGGCGTTGCAAATAGATCTGCCGCGGCGTGGACTCGATCAAATCCGCTCCGCGCACGACTTCGGTAATGCCCTGTTCGGCGTCATCCACCACCACCGCGAGCTGATAGGCAAAGAAACCATCGGCGCGGCGAATCACAAAATCTCCGTAATCCGCTGCCAGATTCCGGCGCAGTCGCCCCTGCAAGGCGTCGGCGAATTCGATCTCGTGTCCGTTCACCTTCACGCGCAGCGCCCGCGCGGCGCGTCCTTCGCCCAAGCCCGCGCGGCAGGTGCCAGGATACACCAGACCGTCCACGCCGCTTACGCTCGAATCGGCAACCTCGCGCCGCGAGCAGGCGCAGGGATAAAGCGCATCGCCGATTTCGAGTTTCTGGATCGCGGCATCGTAGACCGCGTGGCGGCGGCTTTGATAAAGCACCGAGCCGTCCCAGTGCAGGCCAAATCTTTCGAGTGTGCGCAGAATATTGTCGGTAGCGCCCGGCACGACGCGCAGCGCGTCGAGGTCCTCCATGCGCACCAGCCATTCACCTCCCCGGTGCCGTGCCTGAAGGAAACTGCCCACCGCCGTCACCAGTGATCCGAAATGCAGCGGGCCGGTGGGAGAAGGCGCAAATCGGCCGCGGCTGGGTTGTGCTATTTCTGAAGAGCCGTGCATAAATGCTGTGGTTATTATTACATATGTTTACTGATGAATCACTTGTGTTTAACCTTGGACTCTCATGACTCCATCCAAACGATGAACACGCCGCTGCCACAACAGAGCCTGAAGAATAAAACCGCGTGTCTGAATCTCGCGGCGGCGCTGCGTTCCTTCCTGCCCGCAACGTCAGTTCTAGCCACCAAGGAAGACATGCAGCCCTACGAATGCGACGGGCTGTCGGCGTACCGCCGCATACCGGGTCTGGTCGTGCTCCCGGAAACGGTTGAACAGGTACAGCGCATCCTTAAGCTATGCAGCGAACAGAACGTACCCGTGGTCGCACGCGGCGCCGGCACGGGACTTTCCGGCGGGGCCTTACCGCTCGCGGAGGGTGTGTTGCTGTCGCTCGGCAAATTCAACCGCATTCTGGAGATCGACCCGCTCAATCGCACGGCCATCGTACAGCCTGGCGTACGCAATCTTGCCATCTCCGAAGCAGCGGCGGTCCACAACCTCTACTACGCACCCGACCCGTCGTCTCAGATTGCCTGCTCCATCGGCGGCAACGTGGCCGAGAATGCCGGCGGCGTGCATTGCCTGAAATACGGGTTGACCGTGCACAATGTCATCGGACTGACGTTCATCACGATGGACGGCGAGCGGGTCACCGTGGGTGGCAAGGGACTGGATTCGCCGGGTTATGACCTGCTCGCGATCATGACCGGCTCCGAGGGCATGCTCGGCGTGATCATCGAGATCATCGTGAAGCTCCTGCCCAAACCCGAACGCGCGCAGGTCGTGCTCGCCGTCTTCGATGACATCGAAATGGCCGGCGATGCCGTGGGCGTCATCATCTCCCACGGTTTCGTGCCCGCGGGACTTGAAATGATGGACAACCTCGCCATCCGTGCCGCCGAGGACTACGCCAAGGTCGGCTACCCGGTCGAGGCCGCGGCCATCCTGCTGTGCGAACTCGATGGCACCAACGAAGAAGTCTCGGAAGGCATCGCGCAGGTGCGCGAGTTGCTGCTGAAGCAGGGCGCCACCGAAGTGCGCACTGCCAAGGACGACCAGGAACGCCTGCGCATGTGGGCCGGCCGCAAGGCGGCGTTTCCGGCCATCGGGCGTCTTTCGCCGGATTACTACTGCATGGACGGCACCATCCCGCGCAAGCACCTCGCCCGAGTGCTGAAAAAAATCAGCGCCCTGTCGCGCGCGCATGGGCTGGCGGTCGCCAACGTCTTCCACGCCGGAGACGGCAACCTGCACCCGCTTATCCTTTATGACGCGAGCAAGCCGGGCGAACTGGAGAAGACCGAGGAGCTGGGCGGCAAGATTCTAGAATTTTGCGTCGCCGTGGGCGGCACCATCACCGGCGAACACGGCGTGGGCGTGGAGAAGATCAATCAGATGTGCGTGCAGTTCACCAAGGAAGAACTGGCGCAGTTTCACGCCTTGAAGGCGGCGTTCGACCCCAAGGGGTTGCTTAACCCCGGCAAGGCCGTGCCGACACTCTCGCGCTGCGCCGAATTCGGACGCATGCACGTGCATGGCGGCAAGCTCGTCTATCCCGATCTCGAGAGATTTTGAGACGTAAGGCGGGCAGTGCCCACCTTACATAAAGAGAAGTGAACGCCAGTGACACATGACAATGACATCTCGAAGCAACTCGCCGAAGCGGTAAAAGCGGCGGCAGTGGCGCGCACACCGCTCGCCATCACCGGCGGTGGCACAAAACGTTTTTACACCGGCACGGCGCAAGGCGAGCGGCTCGATGTCACCGGCCACCGTGGCATTACTGCCTACGAACCCACAGAGCTCGTCGTCACGGCCCGCACCGGCACGCTGCTCACCGAGATTGAAGCGGCGCTGGCGGAAAAAGGACAAATGCTCGGCTTCGAGCCACCCCACTTCGGCACTAGTGCCACGCTCGGCGGTGCCATGGCCTGCGGCTTCTCCGGCCCGCGCCGGCCCTATACGGGGTCGGCGCGCGATTTTGTCCTCGGGGCCACAATCATCAACGGCAAGGGCGAAGTCCTGCGTTTCGGCGGACAGGTGATGAAAAATGTCGCGGGTTTCGACGTCTCACGCCTCATGGTCGGCGCATTGGGCACGCTCGGCGTGCTGCTCGATATTTCACTTAAGGTACTGCCAAAACCGGCGCAGGAGATAACGCTTTCCTTCGAACTCCCGTCCGCCAAAGCCATCGCCACGATGAATACCTGGGCCGGTACGCCGCTGCCGATCTCCGGCGCCTGCCACGTGGGCGACACCTTATATATACGGCTTTCCGGTACCGCCCTCGGCGTGCGCGCCGCGCACACCCGGCTCGGCGGCGAACCAGTGGGGAAAGGCAGTCAATTCTGGCGCGAACTGCGCGAACACGAGCGCAGTTTCTTTCAGGACAGCGCTACGCTGTGGCGGCTTTCCGTGCCACCGGCCGCCGCGCCGATGCATCTTCCCGGAAAATGGTTCATCGACTGGGGTGGCGCGCAGCGTTGGCTCAAGTCGGATTCACTGGCGGCGGAAATTCACCGCGCGGCCGAGGCGGCGGGTGGATACGCGCGACCATTTACCGATGCACTGCATAATCAGGTTTTTTCCGCGCCTTCCGGTTCGGTGCTGGCGCGGCTGCATCGCCAGATCAAGCAGTCATTCGATCCCGCGGGCGTGCTCAATACTGCCGTCCGTCAATAACCTGAAGTCACAACCGCAAGGAGGCTGTATGCACGTTCCCCAGATGAACATCCCCGGAAAACCCCTGGCGCTGTTTGAGGAGTTCAAGAACTTCGCGCTCAAGGGCAACGTCATCGATCTCGCCGTCGGTGTCATCATCGGCGCGGCCTTCGGCAAGATCGTCGATTCCCTCGTCAAGCACATCATCATGCCCACCGTCGGCGTGCTGTTGCCGGGTGAGCAAGGCTATCTCGGCTGGAAGCTCGTCATTAACGGCAAGGATATTCCTTATGGTCTTTTCATCGGTGAGATGGTGAATTTCGTCATCGTGGCGTTTGCGTTGTATCTCTTTATCGTTAAATTTCTTGGCTTTATCATGAAGGCGAAGAAGGCCGAAGCCGCCGCCGCACCACCAGCACCGACGAAGGATCAGGAACTGCTTACCGAGATTCGAGATTTACTCAGCAAGCGCTGAAACTTATCCTACTCCGCAAGGAGTTCGATCCAATGGCGTACAGGAAGATCGGAGCCAGTTTGTATGTGGGAAAGACAGCCGATGTTGGCCGTAGCGATGACATCGGGCTGTCCGGATTGCAGGGCATCCACTTTGTTTTTCAGTAGTTGCCGCGAAAGATCGCGTTGCAGAATCGAGTAGGTCCCTGCCGAACCGCAGCAGAGATGGGCGTCCGGCACGGACGTCAACATGAATCCGAGATCGCGCAGGATTTTCTCGGTCACGCCGTTCAATTTCTGACCGTGTTGCAATGTGCACGGCGACTGAAACGCGACCTTAAGCCCGGGTTTCACGCTCAACCTGAGTTTCGATAAATCTTCTTTTACCAGTATCTCGCTGATGTCTCTGGTCAGCCCCGCCATGCGCTTGGCTTTTGCGGCATAGGCGGGATCGTCTTTCAGCAAGTGCCCATAGTCTTTCACATGCACACCACAGCCGGAGGCGGTCATGACAATGGCCTCACAACCGTTTTCGACATGCGGCCACCAGGCGTCGATATTGCGGCGGGCGAAATCCAGTCCCTCTTTCATTCCTGAGGTATGGTGGCTCGCGGCGCCGCAACAGCCGGCGCTGGAAGCAACAATCAGGCTGATGCCGAGCTTATCCAATACCCGTGCGGTGGCGGCATTGATATTGGGCGCGATGGCGGACTGTACACAGCCCTGGTGCACCAGCATCCGGCGGGCATGTTGAACTACCTGCCAGGCTCTTGCCTTCTGGTGTGTCGGCACCTTGCGCTTGAGTGCCGCTGGCAATAACGGGCGAAACAACTGACCAAATCGCAGCAGCGACGTGAAACGCGCGGGATACGGGATAATTTTGCACAACGCCCAGCGCATAAGGCGGTTCAGGCCACGACGACCCACCTTCTGTTCGACCAACTCACGGCCGATGTCCAAGAGCCGGCTGTATTGCACACCCGATGGACAGGTGGTTTCGCAGTTACGGCAGGTAAGACAACGGTCGAGATGCGTCTGCGTGCGGCGGCTGATCTCGCCGCCTTCCAGCATGTCCTTGATAAGGTAAATGCGCCCACGGGGACCATCGAGCTCATCGCCCAACAGCTGATAGGTCGGGCAGGTGGCGTTGCACATGCCGCAATGCACGCAGGTACGCAGGATGGCCCCGGCCTCGCGGCCCTCGGGCGTATTCAACAAGGATTCAACGATGGCGGTCTGCACGGATCAAACGATACACGATCGGCGCGTTGAAGGCAGCGCCGGCTCACGCTCCGGTGATGTCGGCTCGTGTCGCCGTTGTGGCAGGATGCAGGCGTTCGAAGGCGGTGACCAGCGCGCGCTCATCGCCCACGTTGCCCGGGAAAATCACCACCGGCATGTCGGGATAGCGCGGGTGATCGTGCGGGCAGCGCACCACTGACACGCCCGGCAGGATTTGCCCCAGCAGGCGCGACGCGCGCAACGCCAAGCCCGTGCTCAGGACATCGTTTGAGGTAATACCGCCCTTGCTGATGAGAAAACCAATGGTCGTGGGCAGACCGCGTACCACATCCATCAAAAACGCCGATACCTGCTCGCCAAAGGCCAGGCGCGCGGCCTGGTCCGCAAAAACGCGCTCGGAACGGCTGGTGTAGATCACCGGCGTCATGCCAGCGCGGTGGGCGGCATCGGCCTGCGCCCGTATCTCGTTCAGCAGGGCGTCATGCTGCGACGGCAGGCGGTTGACGTCCACTTCGAGCGCCACGGCGCCCGGATGTTTCAGCAGCTCGGTCAGCTGGTTCGTGGTCTTCGGCACATGCGAGCCAACGATCACGGCGCCCGCCTGGCCGGCACGTACATACTGCGCCATGTGCTCGGGGTTGACCGGTTGCAGCGGAAGCTGTGCGAAGGACGTGAGCAGGCTCGCGGCGCTGCGGAACAGGAAGCGCTTGCCCTGCCCCACCGCCATCAAAAGATCAGCAGCGAAACGGTCGAGGTCATTCTGGTTTTCCGCATCCACCACCGCGCAGGCGTTGTCGTGCAACGCCAATAAGCGCTCATACACGCCACGGCGGATATCATCGAGCTGGAAGCGCACCACCGCCGCTGCCTTGATGCGGCCCTTGGTTTTTTCCTCGACGTAGTCGGGCAGGTAGCTGTGGCGGTAACCAAACACCGAATCGCGCGCGAATTCGGTTTCATGCACCGGAACTTCCTTGCCGCCGCTTCGGAGATAATGCACGGAACCACGTGTGAAACGCCCGCCTTCGAAGAAGGCCGGCACCAGGAAATGAGCATCGAACGGGCCGAGTTCCGCGGCGATCACATCGGTCTCGACCGGATAATGGCCACGCAGGGTCGAATCGGAGCGGCTGACGAGGACGGGCTGGATGTTCTGATCGGCGAGTGCGGCCTTGAGATTGCGGCAGGCCTCACGCGTGACGGCCGCGGCGCGCGCCGCGTCCACCCCGCGGGTGTTGGTGAGAATAAAAAAAATCGGCGCGGGATCCGCGAGCGCTTCCTTGAGCGTGGCCACGTCCCAGCGCGTGAGCAGCAGGCAACCGTGTACCGTCTGCGAGCCGGTGGGGTCGTCGTCGAGGACGATGATTTTTGTCTTGCCCATACTGTCAGCCTTGCCCGGTGCGCTTCACTGGCGCTTAGCATACCTGCTGAAATCCATTTAGACCTAGCTGTCGAGCAACTCCCTGGCCCGTGCTGCGATGGCGTTGGCCGAGAGACCATTGAACTCCATGATTTCCTTCGGGCTCGCGGTGGTTTCGCCACGCTTCCAGCTCAGAAGATCGCGCCGCGCGTTGGTGACGCGCAACATGACCGGCTCCAGCGTGGCACTTGCTCCGCCGGCGATGCCAATCAGCGCATCGCCGTTGAACAGCGCCCGAAAGCCGTCGTCATGCAGGAAACCGTTATCGGGTTCGGCGCAGGTATCCCAGGCGACATCGCCCGGACGATACAGCCGACGTGGATTCACCACGGACACGATGCGCACGCGCAGGCCCGCACGCTCGAGCTGGTCTTTGGCCTCAAACACCGGGAGCAGCACCATGTCGCCAGCCACGGCAAACACCACCATCGAACCACTGGTGCCGGCGCTCTGATACAGCGTCACCGCCCCGTCCGTCAGAGCGCTCTGGGCCTGTTCAAAGGTAGTGCGCACCGGCAGCGGGCTCTTCGACGCAAAGATGGCGATGCCCTTGTTGTGCGTGTGGAGCGCCCAGTCGTACGCGACCTGGATCAGGTTGGCGTCGGTCGGATAAAGCGGGAAGACATTGCCCGTGCGCATCAACGCCGCAAAATAGGCTTCCACTTCCGGTCGCTGATGGGTCCAGCCGTTGCGGCCCTGTTCGAGTGCACCGGCGGTAAACATCATGACCGTGCTCGGCGTCTTGCGCCGCAACTCCGCCATAGCCTGCATGACGGTCTGCACGATCGGCAGGCCGTTGATGGCAAAGCTTTCGTACGACAACCACAGCGAGCGGGCGCCGAAAAGCGCCATGCCGGCGGCGATCCCGGCACAGGCGTCTTCGTTGAGCGGCTCGTACACCTGCCCAGTCGGCGTTTGATTGTAAAGTTCGTCGGTGTTCGGATGACGTATCTTGAGCGCGGCATTCACATTCGCCATGGCCGAGGCCTCGTTGCCGTCGGCGTTGGTGACGACAAAACGTTTGTCGCGCTGGCCCACTTCGGCCACCAGCGCCCCGAAGGCGGTGGCCGGCACGGCGGACTCACCCAGCGGATATTCCTTGAGCGGCAGTTGTCCCAGCGGTTCGAGCTTGAGCACTGATTCGGTCACTGCGGTGCGCGACGCCGGTCCGCCGCCGGCGCGGGAGAAATTGTCGCGCACAAGCTGCCAGGCCTCCAGCGGCAAGGCGCGGCGCTTCAAACCCTCGACCACGTCGACATGTTCCAGCGTGTGCTGGGCATAGAGGTTGTGCGACTTGCTCCCCAGGGCATGCACGCCCGCGCCCTTCAATTGCTTGATGATGAAGGCGGTGAGTTTTCCACCGAGCGCGGATTTCGCCGCGTGGTCAATACCTGCGAGCACGGCGCGGGCCCAGGCCAAACGCTTCTCGAAGGAGAAGCGTGTGCTGTCCACGTAGGCGCCGGGTTGTTTCTGATCGTCGAGCGGTTTGGCATCGACCAGGATGACTTCGTCGAAACCGTGGCTTTTCCAGTAGTTGATCATCTGCTCGTTCGAGAAGTTCGCGACCATGGAGTGATGCTCCTGGCTGTAGCCATTCCAGACGAGCACGGGGAGGAAATTGGTGACTTTGGGATAGGCTACGTGAAAGTGCAGCATACTGTTCAGCACATACGGCTCGCCCATGCCGCCGTCGCCGATGGTGACCGGAAACAGCGTGCCCGGATGCAGCAACGCGCCCGTCATGGCAAAGTGCTGTCCCTGACCGAGCGGGCCCGCCGGGGAGAGAATGCCGGGGATCGCGCCCGAGAGATGGCCGAGCAGGCCGTGGCGCTCGCGGAAACGCTCGCGCATCTGCGCAACGGTGTGAATGCCCATGGTCTCGAGCGAGGTGTCGAGAAACATGGCGCTGTAATAACCCGGTGCGTGGTGCCCCACCTCGGTAAGAATGTTGGTGTGGCCGAGCATCACCAGCGCACTGTAGGCCTCGGCGCTTGAGGCAAAGCCACCCGGATGGCCCGAGGCCTTGGCCCCGGTGATTTGCAGCGTGAGATAGCGCAGGGCATCGGCACCGAGCAGCGTTTGATATACGGCAGTGGGGTCGGAGGCATCGCGTACGGCATTCTCGCCCGCGGCGATGGCGCTCTTGGCATGGCGCTCGAACTGCGGCCACGGCTCGCCGAAATACTGGATGCCTTCACGGAAATCTGATATTTCCGGCGGCGGGACCGGACGCGTGGCGTGGGACATAGGGCTCTCCTTAAATAAGCGACAACAATCAGGACTCTTGCCTTTTAAACTAGCGCAGGCTAGGATATTTCACAATACATAATCGTTTTCATATGGTGAAATATGGCTAAAACCGGCATTTCTTCGATACAGGTCATTGACCGCGTGGCATTGCTGCTCGACAGCATCGCCGCCCATCCCGAACCGGCGAGCCTCAAATCCCTTTCCGCCGACACGCATCTGCACCCGTCCACGGCGTTCCGTATTCTCCAGTCCCTCACGGAACACAGGTTCGTGGAGCGCACGCCCTCCGGCCAATACACGCTGGGCGTGAAGCTGTTGCACTACGGCAGCCGGGTGCACGGCAAGGTCGACCTGCTGCGCGAGGCCAAACCCATCATGGAATGGTTGCGCTCGGAGGTGGGCGAGACCGTTAACCTTACCGTACGTGAGGGCGATGAAGTGGTGTACGTCGAACGCGCCACGCCGAACCGCATGATGCGCGTCGAACAGGTGATCGGCAGCCGCGCGCCGCTGCACGTGACCGCCGTGGGCAAGCTGTTCTTGGCGGAGGGGGGTGAGCGCGCCTGCCGCGAATACGCGCGCCGCACCGGGCTGCCACGCTTCACGGCCAACACCCTGACACAGGTATCCAAGCTGTGGGCACAGATACAGGCCGCGCTGAAACAGGGGTACGCGCTGGACAACGAGGAGGCGGAGCTCGGCGTCCGCTGCATCGGTGTCGCGGTGCGCGACCAGCACGGCGCCATGGTCGCCGGACTTTCGATTTCAGCGCCGCGCGAGCGGCGCCGCGAGGCCTGGATTCCCCTCATCCGCAAGGCCGGGGCTGAAATTTCGGCGCGTTTAGGCTACTCGACAAAAACCGCCTGAGCCACCGTTTGCCCATGGGATTTACCACACCTTATACTCCACCCCCTTACTTTCTTGCCTAAAGAGGCCCCGCATGAAATTCACCTCCTTTAACCCACCGCTGCGCACCCTCATGGGTCCGGGGCCTTCCGATGTACACCCGCGTGTGCTCTCGGCCATGGCGCGTCCGACCATCGGGCACCTCGACCCCGCGTTCGTGGGTATGATGGATGAGGTCAAGCTGCTGCTGCAGTACGCTTTCAAAACCAAAAATACGCTCACCATCCCGGTTTCCGCGCCCGGCTCGGCTGGCATGGAGACCTGTTTCGTCAACCTGATTGAACCCGGCGAGAAGGTCATCGTATGCATCAACGGCGTCTTCGGCACGCGCATGAAGGAGAATGTCGAGCGCGCCGGTGGAGTGCCGGTTGTGGTAGAGGACACCTGGGGCACCGCGGTGGATCCAAACAAGCTGGAAGATGCGCTCAAGACCAACCACGATACCAAGATTGTCGCGTTTGTGCAGGCCGAGACCTCCACCGGAGTGTATTCAGATGCCAAACGGCTCGTGGAAATCGCCCATCACCACCACTGCCTGTCCATCGTGGATGCCGTGACGTCGCTGGGAGGCGCGCCGCTCAAGATGGACGAATGGGGTATTGACGCCATTTATTCCGGATCGCAAAAATGCCTGTCCTGCTCACCGGGACTCTCGCCCGTCAGCTTCAGCGAGCGTGCCGTGGAAAAAATAAAAAAACGCAAAACCAAGATACACAGCTGGTTCTTCGACCTCAATCTGGTGATGGGCTATTGGGGCACGGGCAAGCGGACCTACCACCACACGGCGCCGATCAACCTGCTTTATGGGTTGCACGAGGCGCTGGTCATGCTGCACGAAGAAGGGCTGGAAAACGCCTGGAAACGGCACCAGCACAATCACCACGCGCTGCGCTCCGGGCTCGAAGCCATGGGGCTTTCCTTCCTTGTGAAAGAAAACGAGCGCCTGCCGCAACTGAATGCCATTGTGGTGCCGGAAGGAGTGGACGAGGCCAAACTGCGCGGACGCCTCCTCAACGAATACAACCTGGAGGTCGGCGCGGGGCTGGGTGCACTCGCGGGCAAGATCATCCGCATCGGCCTCATGGGTTACGGCGCCAACATGAAAAATGTCATGTACTGTCTCGAAGCACTTGAGGCCGTGCTGGCGGACATGCGCGCCCCGATCCAGACCGGGGTTGCCATGAATGCCGCACAAAGCGTGGCGGTCCTGAACTAAATTTCAATAGTCGCTATGGAATCCGAATGACCGAGCCGCAGCTCCTTGCCATCGCCTCCTCCGGGGGCATAAAAACCGCCACCAAAGATCCACTCTGTCTCCTGTTAAAAATGGCGAACCGGCACGGCCTGATTGCCGGTACCACCGGCAGCCAGCTTGGCAGACAGTTGTTGGTGCGTGGCATCATGGGTTCGTTGCTCGGCGGGCGGCGCTAAACCGGACAAGCCGGCGCTGGCTTACCGCCCGGGCGGGATTTCTTGCATCCCGCATGATCGCTTTTCCTCTCACCGTTCCTCTTTAACACCTTAAAAGATTGAGGATTTTTCCTGTCTAGAATCACTCTATTTACCCTCCCTACCGCCCCAGTTGGCACATCCTGTGCAGTCTATACTCATAGTGGAATCAAGCGATTAGCTGACTTTCCTAAAAAAATCACAACGTCATAACTTGGGGTAGAGTTTTGAAACAGGTGTTGCTCAATCTGACCGTCGTGGTCGAGCCGGACCGTCAACGTCTGGCGCGTTTTGTCATCGATGCCGTGGAGGCATTGGGCGGCAACCCGTTTGCCGCCGCGGCGCGACTCGATGCACTGTTGAAGCAATTGCGTGACGACAGCATCAAGGCCGAGACAGCAATCGAAGTGAGCCTCCATCTCGACGACATGAAGCTCAGTCTGGCTTGGCCGCAACACCGCGAGACACTATCCGTGCTGGCGGAGGCACCGTCCACAAATACCGTTACCGAACTGGCCAAGAAGCTGAAAAACGCGAGCGAGTCCGCCGACATGGCATTATTGATGCTGCGCAACCAGCAGATCAGCATCGACCTGGAACGCGCCAAGCAGCGAGCGGCGGCGGAAATGGCGCAGCTCGAAGAGGCGCTCGAAAAGAAGAAAAGCGAATTGCTGGAGTCCATCCATGAGGCACAGACAGACAGCCTCACCGGCCTTTACAACCGCGGCGCCTACGACAGCCGCCTGCGCGATGCCGTGCTGCGCTGCCAACGCCAAGGTGAACCGCTTTGCCTGATCCTGCTCGACCTGGATTATTTCAAGCAGATCAACGACACCCACGGCCACCAATACGGCGACGAATATCTAAAACGCATGGCGCGGGCGATGCGCCAGGCCGTGCGCGAACACGTGGACCATGCCTGCCGCATGGGCGGCGATGAGTTTGCCATTGTTCTGTTCTCGGATATCGCCATCGCCGAGCGGGTGGCAGAAAAAATACTGGAACTGATGGAAAGCCGCGTGAGCATCGGCATTGCGCCGATCAAGGCCGATGACACCGTGACCTCGTTTATCGCGCGCACCGATGCCGCCCTGTACGAGGCCAAGCATCGCGGTCGCGGACAGTTTGTTGTTGCCGATGCCATGGCGTTGAAAGAGGCGGCCAATGGGGCATGACGAAAGCGGGAATTGCATGGGAAAAATCACCACCCTGCTGATCGAGCAATCGGCCAAGGGTGAGAGCGCGCAGGTATTGCTGCGCTCGAAACTGCGCGCCGTGTCGCGGCGCATGCGATTCAGTGACGCCACGCGTGAACGCATGGAACTGGTCTGCAACGAACTGGTGACGAACCAGAACAAGTACGCCAAGGGTAATGGTTTCGTGCAAATCTGGGAGGTCGAGCAGCCCCGGCCGGCGCTTGACCTTTTCGCCATGGATTACGGACCGGGCATTCCCAACCTCGCCGAGGCTATCCAGGATGGCTACACCACCTCAGGTACTATGGGCAAAGGCCTGGGTGCGATCAAACGGCTTTCCTCGGAATGCGATTTCTACAGCCTCCCCGAAGAACAAGCCGCGGACTGCCCCTGGCACGGCATGGCCGTGTGGGCGCGATTCCATGACGATATCAAGCCGGTGGCGACACCGCACCAGTTTGGTTGTTACCTGCGCGCCTACCAAGACAGCACGTATAACGGCGATCTCATCCGCCTGCACCTCGGAAAGAACAAAACTCGCTGGCTCCACATGGACGGTCTCGGGCACGGCCGCGAGGCGTTTGAGGCCGTGGATGGCCTAGACAATTTCCTGGACGCCGAAACACCCATCCCGGACATGATGAGCTCGCTCAGTCAGAGACTTCAGGGCGGTCGCGGAGCGGTCGGCATGGTTTGTGAGATCGATGCCGCGGCGCAGGCGGCCATCGTGACCGGCGTCGGTGACATGGTGGCGTACAGCGTCTGCAATGGCGACAAGCGGGCCATTACCTTTTCTCCCGGCGTTCTGGGACATGCCCACCGCACGCCGGAGTCGGCCTCCCTGCCGTTTCCGCCCCAAGCCCTGTTTATCACCGCCTCCGATGGCCTGCGGAGGAGCATGACATTAAGAACCTTTCCGGATCTGTGGCGGCTGCACCCGCAACTGATCGCCATGGTGCTCGGACAGGTGATGGGCCGTAACAACGACGACAAATCGGTGTTCGTCGCAAGGACAATGCGTAATGAGAGGAATAGCCATGAAAAATGAAGCAATCTCGAGCAAGCCTGTGGACAGCAAGACCACCAACCAGATCCTGGTCGATCTGCTCATGCTGAACGTAGGCAAGATATCCGAAGTGATCGAGAAGGAAGGACGGAGCATTTTCGGCCAGAACAATCTCTTGTCTAACAACGAGATCAACGACTACAGCCTGGAATTTCTGGAACTGCTTACTATGGTTCTGCACAGCGGCGAAAAAGTCGACCGGCGCAGCGAGGAATTCAAGGCGCTGCGCAAGTTCTTCGCCAACTTTTCGCAACAGATCCAGCTGCGTGGCGGCGACCTCGACGAGTTCGTGCGGTTTATCCAGTTCCTGCAGCGCGTTTTCCTCGACAACCTCGAGGCTGACAAGAGCATCGGCTTCCAGCAGGTGCGCGAAGTTCTGCTGCTGCTCGGGTCTATTTTCAATGACATCATCCTGGAGGTCTTCCATATCTACCTGGAAGGCAAGGAAGGCACGATCCAGGCCCAACAGGAGGAACTGCGCCAGACCTCCACACCGATTACTGAAATCTGGGATGGGGTACTTACCCTGCCCATTATCGGTTCGCTCGATTCTTCGCGCACCATGATCGTGATGGAGAAGTTGCTGTCACGCATCGAGTCGGAACGCGCGCGCGTGGTCGTGATCGACGTTACCGGCGTGATGGCGATCGACTCCCAAGTCTCGCACCATCTCATCCAGATGATCCGTGCCATCGGCCTCATGGGCGCCGACGCCATTCTCACCGGTATCCGTCCCGAGATTGCGCGTGCCCTGACAAGCCTCAACATCGATCTGGGCATGGTCACCACGCGTTCGAAACTTTCCGAGGGACTGAAAGAGGCATTCCGCCGACTGGGCATTGAGGTCTCGCGGCAACACGCCTCAGATTCGCGTTCGTCCTCGAGCAAGGGCAGCCGCTAGTCTCTGATTGACCCAAGGGGAAAGACTCAATGATTGAAGGAATGCATCTGACACCGATCGGCGACGGCAACGTATTGCTCGAGCCCGGGGAAGGCATTGATCCGGGAAACCACGATATCTACCTTACGTCGCTGCTCGAATACCTTCAGCAGCACAACGCCCAACGTCTGCTCTATGACCTCAAGAATGTCCGGATCATTGATTCGGTCTACTATCGGTGGCTGACGGCGCTCAGCTCCCTCTGCCGCATCTCCGGGATTGAACTCATCACTGTCAACATGCGCCCCGCCGCCGCCTATGCCCTTGCGATCATGCTGGATAAACCGCCGCCGTTTTGTTGTGCGCTCGACATCGACAGTACCCGCATGAGGTCTGACGTCGATGAGGAAGCTGCCGAGAAAACCGCTGACAGTGAGGAAATACCGACAAGCGAAGCTAATAACTAGCGGCAGAGAAGACACAAACAGCCCTATGCCACTCTGGGCCGCTTTCGGCGGCTCAGCATGTTACTCCTTCAACAACACCCGCACATCGTGCTCCATGTCTTCCGTTGACATGTCGTTCTTCACCAGCAACCGCAGCTTCCCTTTTGTATCTTTGACCATGATGCTGGTGGAGTGATCGATAAGCACTTGGCCCGGAGCAGGGGGATGGGGGTTGATGCCAAAAGCCACCTTGTATTCCTGCGCTACCTTGGCAATTTCCTGTTCGGTGCCGGTGAGTCCGATAAAGGAAGGATGGAATGACGGAACAAACGACGCCAGTTGTGCGGCGGTGTCGTGCTTGGGGTCCACCGTCACAAACAGTACCTGCACACGCTTGGCGTCTTCGCCCAAGCGCTGGGTGAGCGCGGCGAGTCTTGAGAGGGTCGGCGCACAAACATCGGGGCAATGGCTATAGCCGAAGAACAGAATAACCACCTTACCCTTGAAATCGGAGACCTTCACGCGCTTGCCGGTGTGCGCGGTGAGTTCAAAATCCCCGCCCCACTCAATACCACTGATGTCCATGGACTTGAACTTCGGTACGGCAGGCGAACAGGCCACCGCCACGGCAACAACCAAGATGAAAAAGGCCCGACGAAAAAGAGTGGTCCGCGGCATCAATACAACGCCGATTGCAGCGCCCCACGGATGTAGACGCGGTAGTGATCAACCAGCAGCAGCGCAAACAGCAGCGAGAGGTACTGAATCGAATAGCGGAAAGTCTTGCGCGCCAGCTCATCGCTGTAGTTCCGGTACAGCCGCCAGGCGAAATACAGAAAGCCGGCATCCAGAAACAGCGCGCCCGACAGGTACAACCACCCACTCATGTGCGTGGCAAATGGCATCACCGTTACCGCCACCAGCAAAATGGTGTAAAGAAAAATCTGGAGCTGGGTGTACTCGCGCCCGTAGATCACTGGCAACATTGGGATACCGACCTTGGCGTATTCCTTTTCGCGGTACAAGGCGAGCGACCAGAAGTGCGGCGGTGTCCACAGGAAAATAATCAGGAACAGCAGCAGGGCGTCACTCGATACTTCGCCCGTAATCGCGGTCCAGCCGAGAATCGGCGGCGCGGCGCCGGCGGCCCCACCGATAACGATGTTCTGTGGCGTGGTGTGCTTGAGGTACACCGTATAAATCACGGAATAGCCGATCAGGCAAAAAAACGTCAGTATCGCCGTGAGCACGTTCACCCACTGCACCAGTAACCACATCGACAGCATGCCCAATATCACGGCAAAGACCATGGCCTGTCGCGTGTTGAGGCTGCCCGTCGGCAGCGGCCGGCCGCGGGTACGCGCCATGACCGCGTCGGCGCGCTGGTCGAGAACCTGATTGATCGCCGCCGCCGAACCAGAGGCCAGCGCGATCCCCAGCGTCGCCAGCACAAAAGTGACGAGCGGGAGTCCCGCCGGCGTGGACAGAAACATCCCGACCACGGCGGTAAAAACGATGAGCGCGCTGACGCGGGGCTTGGTCAGCTCCACATATTCACGCAGCACAGCCAGCCGGTGCTGACGGCGTGAACCGTCCGGAATAGCAGGGCTGGATGTTTTCGTCGGTGAGGCCAGGAAAATACCTTTTAATTTATGCGGGTTGTGGCGGACGTGTAATATGATACAGCGTTATGACGCTAAGCAGTAGCAGGACCGCTGCCCCGCTATGCAACACGGCAAGCAACAAGGGCGGGTGCGCCACCATTTGCATGACACCCAAGATAGTTTCCACCGAAAGAACAATAAGTATCAGCATGCCATAGCGGCAGAGGTTCTCGTGTGTCCCCCTGAGCAACACGTGCAATGACAGCCAGCCAAGATACAGCAGGGTAATCAACGCTCCAAAACGATGAGCCATGTGAATGGCTGTCGCGGCCGATATATCTGGCGTCTGTCCATCCACCAGCTGACCAACGTCGTGCCCCGGAACAAATCCGCCCAGAAAATCCATCGTCGGCCACCACTGTCCCTGGCATGTCGGAAAATCCAGGCAGGCAAGTCCAGCGTAGTTCGCCACCGACCAGCCACCGAGCGTAATTTGCATGGCCACCAACATCAGCGCCGCCACGACGTGAGGGCGCAGGGAACGCGTGAACGCTGTCACATTCACCGGCCGCCAAAACTGCACCTCACGCAACACAATCCACCACAGCATCGCCAGGAGAAGCACGCCACCCAGCAGTTGTGTCATCACCATGAACGGCCGAAACGGTATATCGACACTCAAATCCCAAATCACCGTGGGCACGAAGGTCGACAGCGCCACAATCAAAGGTGGCTGAACCATGCGGTCGCGCTGGCGCTTTCTGTACTTCCAGGCGAGCGCGACAAGCCACCAAAGTGTAAAACCGAGGGCGCCATAAAGGCAACGCGATAAAGTTCGTTTCAACTCCGTATTCTTCGGCACCCCGACGTAATCCAGCGTCTCGCCCGCATGCGCCGCCTTGTCCATAAACAGCTGTTCATAGCAGGTCGGCCAGTCAGGGCAGCTGGCGCCAATATCCGACAACCGCGTGTAGGCGTTGAAAAGCAGTGAGAGAAAAGCAATTACGAACGCCACCAGACCCGGGCGGAAAAATCTCGCGGACTTTCGACGATTCAGCATTTCAACCTATCTGTGATATCCGCAGCAGACGGGCGAGATCCTTGCGCATGCCCGTGGGATCGGCCCCGGCCGGATAGCTCATCATAAGATTCCCCAGCGGATCGACGAGGTACATGCGATGGCCGTCTTCGGGCGGACTCCCGTCCGCAAGCGTAAATTGACGCGCCAACGCCTTCACTTCCTCCATCGGTCCGACGATAACCTGCATACCGGGGTAATCCTTGATCGCATAGTGCAACCACGCCAGCGCCTTGGGGTCGGTCACGATGAAAACACTTTGCACGCGCGCTGCCTCCTCGCCCTGCGCGGCAATCACCTGGCGCATCTTATACAGATTCTTCTCGCAGGGAGAGAGACACTCCGCAGGGCTGAAGATAATCAGCGTCCATTTACCATGCAACTCACTGAAACGGATTTTTCTCTTATCGAGCGTCTGAAGTGTGGCGTCGGCGATGGGGCGCGCCGGTTGTACCAACTCACCATAATTGGCGGTCAAGCCTGGCCGCCACCCCGAATAGAAAAGAACATACGCAACGATCAGCGGCAACGCCGCCAACAGGGCTATCAGCAGGATCTTGCGCCTCCCGCGAGCCACCGTGGTATTTTTCTGCCCATTTTGAATCATATTCAAGAGTCCTTGCTGGTCGCACCGTCCGCACGTCCCGCGCGTAAGCCGGAAAATAAATAAATGACGAGGAGTGTGGCCGCCAGCATGAACCACTGGAAGGCATAACCCTGATGCACGGCAATGCCCGCGTCGAGCCGGCCCCATTCACGGATGAAACCGCCGGCGGTGCTCTCCGGATCGAGCAATACAATCACCGGCTGCACCGGATACGGGACCGCCGTCGTGTAGCGATGCATGTCAAGATTCTGCCATACCGTTTGCCAATGCTGGCTGGTTTTCTCCGGGTTGCCCAAGGTAAAAAACTTTTCCGATGGCAGCGTCGCGAGGCCGATAATTTCCTGCGGCCCTTTCGGGGTATCGATCACCGGTACGTGGGCACGATCTTCGCCGAGCGGAATCCACCCGCGATTGACCAGTATCCGGACGTCGCTGTCTTCCAGCCGCAGCGGGGTAATGACCTGGTAACCCACCTGACCCTGTTGCACGCGGTTGTCGAGCAGCACCTGATGGTCAGTTTCGTAGCGGCCCTTGGCCACCACTTTATAGAATTGCAGTTCCTCGGCCCGCTGCAAACGCGGCTCGACCTTGACCAGGGTATTGTGGGCGCGTGCGTCGTATTCCGCCTGGAGCAGGCGTTTTTCCTCGGCCCGCTGCAACTGCCAATAACCGAGATACAAAAGCAGTGGCAGCAGGATTGCCACGGCAAAACTCGAAATCTGAGTCGGGCGGAATCGCGGCATCTTGTTAATCCATTCCAGTCGGGTACTTATCTAGTATAATGCACGCTGTCCAGTTCTCGGAACGTTATCATGCTCATCAAATACGCAGTGATTGCCATGCTGGTGCTGATCTTCGCCAGCCTGTTTTCCGCCATGGTCTTTCTCTTCAAGGACAAGGGCCAGGGTCTGCGCACTGCCAAGGCGCTCACTTGGCGCATCGGACTGTCGCTCACGCTCTTTATACTGCTCATGGCCGGATTTTATTTCGGCATCATCCCGCCGCATGGACTGTCGGTAATGCGGTAAGACTCAATGGACAAAATTCACAAGATTAAAAAAAACCAACAAGGTCAAAGATAAAAACGCTCCATGTTATCCTGCCCATCCTGAAAAAAATTCAACCCACCAAGCAAAAGGGCGCTGCCGAAACGGCAGCGCCCTTTTTTTCAAACCGTACTATTTCTTAGAACCAGTAGACGAAGATAAACAGGAATAACCATACCACGTCCACAAAGTGCCAGTACCAGGCCACGGCTTCGAAACCGAAGTGATGATCCGAGCGGAAGTGGCCCTTGATCGAACGGCCAAGAATGACAATCAGCATGATCGTGCCCATGGTGACGTGGAAACCATGGAAGCCAGTGAGCATGAAGAAGGTGGCACCGTAAACACCGGTCTTGAGCGTGAGGCCCAGCTCCGTGTAAGCGTGCACGTATTCAAAAGCCTGCAACACAATAAACGTGAAACCGAGGGCAACGGTCAGGAACAGCCCGGTGATGAGCTGTGCGCGGTTGTCCTTGAGCAGTCCCCAATGGGCCCAGGTGACCGTCGCACCGGAGGTCAACAGAATCATCGTGTTGATCGCCGGAATACCCCACGCACCCATGGGCGAGAATTGGCCGGGGCCGGGCACTGTGCCGGGCAACACGGGGATCAGGCCCTTGGGGCCAGCCGTCGGCCACGCGGCGTCGTAGCCGGGCCAGAGCATGTCGTCCGCACCAAGCCACTGCACCGCGAACTGGCGGATGTAGAACAAGGCGCCGAAGAAGGCGGCGAAGAACATAACCTCGGAAACGATGAACCAGGCCATCCCCCAGCGGAACGAGCGGTCTACCTGAGCGTTGTAGGTGCCAGCTTCGCTTTCACCGATCACCTGACCGAACCACCGGAACATCATGATAATAATGATTGATGCTCCGAGCAGCATGAGCCAAGACCCAGCGCCGATGCTGTTCATAAAAAGAATGAAGCCCAGTGCCAATGAAAACAGACCGGCCGAGGTAACAATCGGCCAAGCGCTTGGGTTGGGCAAGTAGTAGTTCGAATTAGCAGTGGACATGCTTATATCCTCTTTCTCATTTGTAGAATCGTTTTGTTTTGTTTAACCACCGGATGACGCGTGGACATGCCCCAGAGGCGCCGCGTGATCCCCGCCGCTATGCGCCAAGGAATAGCCACCGTATTTTTTGGCCGACAACTGATCGGTGTTAAAAAAAGAATAGGACAAGGTAATGGTTTGTATATCCTTGTCCAGCCCGGCATCGACCACGAATCGAACCGGCATTTCGCGCGACTCACCAGGTTTCAAGGTCTGCTGCGTGAAACAGAAACACTCGGTCTTCTTGAAATGCGGCGCCGACTCGAACGGCGTAACGCTCGGAATAGCCTGACCGGTGATGGCCTCCTGCGACTCATTGCGAGCATAATATTTTACTTCCGCTGTTTCACCGGGATGCATCTCCAGTTTTTTGATCATCGGCCGGAATTCCCAGGGAAGCCCGCTCGTGGCAAGTCCGGTGAACTCAACCGTTATCGTGCGGCTCTTATCGACGGGTTGAACCGCAACCGTCTCCACATCGGTGCGCCCGGTCTTGCCGTTAATTCCGATGACACGACACATCAGGTTGTACATCGGCGACAACGCATAACCAAAGCCAAACATCGCCAGCGTCACCAAGGCGAGCTTGGTTGCCGTGCGCCGGTTAACCGTCCGCTTGTCCTGTTGCTGGCTGCCGTTATCTTTGTCTTCGGTCATGGAAAATCCCTCCTACTTGATTTTCGGTGCCACCACGAAGCTGTGGTACGGGGGCGGCGACGGCAGTGTCCACTCCAGGCCTTCCGCACCTTCCCACACCTTGTCGGTCGCCTTGCTGCCGCCCTTCAGAACCCTGATCGCCAGATAGAAGAAGATCAGCTGTGCAGCGATGGTAAGGAATGCGCCCACCGTGGACCACTGGTTGAACTGCGTAAACTGCAACGCGTAGTCAGGGATGCGCCGCGGCATGCCGGCCAGCCCGAGGAAGTGCTGCGGGAAGAACGTCAGGTTGAAGCCGATCATGGTCAGCCAGAAGTGCCACTTGCCGAGCGTCTCGTTGTACATGTGGCCGGTCCACTTGGGCAACCAGTAGTACATGGCGCCGAACAGGGCGAATACCGAGCCACCGACGATCACGTAGTGGAAGTGGGCCACAACGAAGTAGGTATCCTGATACTGGAAATCGGCCGGGGTAATGGCACACATGACACCCGACAGACCACCGATCGTGAACGTGAAGACGCCGCCAATCGCCCACAACATCGGCGTTTCGAACGTCAATGAACCGCGCCACATCGTCGAGACCCAGTTAAACACCTTCACGCCCGTGGGCACCGCGATCAGCATGGTGGCGTACATGAAGAAGATTTCACCGGCCATCGGCATGCCGACGGTATACATGTGGTGCGCCCAGACGATGAACGACAGAAACGCGATGGAGGCCGTCGCAAAAACCATCGAGGAGTAGCCAAAGAGCGGCTTGCGTGAAAACGTCGGGATGATCTGCGAGAACATGCCGAATGCCGGGAGGATCAGAATGTACACTTCCGGGTGGCCGAAGAACCAGAACACGTGCTGGAACAGCACCGGGTCGCCGCCGCCGGCAGCATCGAAGAAGTGGGTGCCGAAATGACGATCCGTAATCAGCATCGTCACCGCCCCGGCCAGCACCGGCATGGAGGCGATCAGCAGGAACGCCGTGATGAGCCAGGTCCACACGAACATCGGCATTTTCATCAGCGTCATGCCGGGAGCGCGCATGTTGAGAATCGTGGCAATGATGTTGATCGATCCAAGAATGGAGGAGATACCCAGCATATGGATGGCCAGCAGGGCGAAGTCGGTGCCGATACCGCCCTGCACGGACAGGGGCGGATAGATGGTCCAGCCGCCGGAGGGTCCGCCACCCGGCATGAACAACGACGACATCAACAGCGTCGCGGCAAAGGGCAGGATCCAGAATGACCAGTTATTCATGCGCGGCAGCGCCATGTCGGGCGCCCCGATCATCATCGGGATCATCCAGTTGGCCAATCCCACGAACGCCGGCATCACGAAACCGAAGATCATGACCAGCGCGTGCACCGTGGTCATCTGATTGAAGAACTGCGGCGTGACGATCTGCAGGCCGGGCTGCCACAGCTCGGAGCGGATCACGAGCGACATCAGACCGCCGACGATGGCCATGGTGAAGGCGAACGTGAGATACAGCGTGCCGATGTCCTTGTGGTTCGTGGTGAACAACCAGCGGGTGATGCCGGTCGGGTGCGCGTCGTGGTGTGCGTGTGCTGTTGCCATGGTTTTGTCTCCTCTCGGAATCCGGTTCGTTACTTGCGCTGGGCCTTGACCTGGGACGGCTGTATGACGTCATCGGTCTTGTTGCCAAAGCTGTTTCGCTCGTAGGTAATGATCGCGGCGATATCGGTGTCATTCAGTTGCGCGGCAAAGGCCGGCATCTGCGCACCGAACTTGCCGGTGGCCCGGCCGTTCAACACTGTTTTGATGTGTTCATCCACCGGACCCGTGGCGATCTTGCTGCCCGCGAGTGCCGGGAATACGTTCGGGATGCCCTTGCCTTCCTGTCCATGACAGGCAGCGCATGTGCCGGCATAGGCTTTCTTGCCCTTCTCCAGCAGGTCATCCCTGGTCCAGGTCTTGCCGGCGCCGGCCGATTCCGCAGCAGCCTTGTCTTTCTGCGCCACCACCCACTTGGTAAAATCTTCCTGACTTACCGCACTCACGACAATCGGCATGAAACCGTGACCCTTACCACATAACTCGGCGCACTGGCCACGGTAAGTACCTGGCTCGTCCACGCGGGCCCAAAATTCGTTAATGAAACCTGGGATGGCATCCTTCTTGATGCCCATCTGCGGCACCCACCAGGAGTGAATCACATCATTGGCGGTAACCAAAAAACGGACCTTCTTGCCGACAGGAACCACGATCGGGTTATCCACCTCAAGCAAATAATACTGATCCTTCGGAGCCTTGTTTTCGATTTGCTCCTCCGGGGTAGCAAGCGTACTGAAGAAGCTGACGTCCTGGTCAGGATAGTCGTATTTCCACTTCCACTGGTAGCCGGTGATCTTGATGGTGAGATCGGACTTGCTGGTGTCACCCATTTCGAGCAGGGTCGCGGTCGACGGAATGGCCATGCCCACGAGAATTATAAACGGGACAACTGTCCAGACGACTTCCATCGTCATGTTGTCATGAAACTGCGCGGCCTTGTGCCCGCGGCTCTTACGGTGCGCGAAGATCGAATAAAACATGACGCCGAACACGATCACAAAGATGACCAAGCAGACCAGCATGACCATGTTGTGCAGCTCGAGGATCCTGTGGGCAGTCGAGGTAACGGGTCTCTGAAAATTCAACCCGTACTCGGCGAACGCGAGAGGGGACATCAGGCACAGGCTTAACCCCAGAACCCAGCGGGAAATCATGCCTGTGAAATGCTTTATCGGTGTCATGGACATGCATCGCTCCGTATTAACAGTATTTAATTCTTTCGGGGGCTGGTCTTTCACCACCCCTGCTTTCTTTTCGCCTCGAACAGCAGCGCCCCATAGGCACAACCCGCCCAGCACCCTCACAGCGGTAATGGGTAGCTAGGCATTTGTAGAACATGGACAGATTAGGAAAGGAACCCCAGATCTTCCGATGCGCCCTTTCAGGCTTCTATCGCGCGCCTGCTTCGTCTTGCTTGATCTAGATATTATTGATCTAGATCAAGTCATTTTGGCGCGCGCAAATTATCACAAGCATAAAGTGGCTGCAACTCGTTACTTGAGCTTGAAATTGACTGGATTTCCACGGCAAAAAAGCACTTCTACGAGCGATGACAACTGACCGATTTACTCAGAAATCATCGGCCTTCCAGGCCTAGGCGACCCAGCGGGAAAACCGGAAGCGGTATGCTATTGGTGTTGGCTTCAAGATACGGAAAGGAGGCAAGCCACGGCGCCTCTATTCTCTCCCGCAATGTAGATATATTACCTTCCGCCATGGCCATATCAGGGTCAATCTGGTTGGCCACCCAGCCGACTAGCGTCAAACCTCGATGCCGGATCGCCTCTATCGTCAGCAAGGCATGATTAAGGCAACCAAGCCGCATACCGACGACCAGAATTACCGGCAAACGCAGGGATTGCACCACATCCGCCATGGTCAGCCGAGGCCCCAGTGGCGTCAGCCACCCACCTACCCCTTCCACAACAACCCATGGTGCCAGACGACGCAAGCGTTCGAAGTGATCAAGAATCGTTTCCAGGCGAATCTCCAATCCCGCGGCCTGCGCGGCCAGATTCGGCGCCACGGCTGGTTCAAAGGCGTAAGGATTCACATCGATGTAATCAGTCGTCACACCGCTGCTGGCCAGCAGCCGTTCGGCATCCTCGTGGCGCAGGCCGCTGAGAGACTGGCGACAACCGCTCGCCACGGGCTTCATGCCGATCGCGCGCTGACCCTGAATCGCCAATGCCGTCAGCAGCATCTGTGCGATCCGGGTTTTACCCACACCGGTATCCGTACCGGCAATAAACCAACCGCCACTCATCGCGATCTGCGTCCAATGCGACTTACAGGGATCGTCACTTCTCTGGAATGCATCGGCTCCTGCTCCGGAACCCAGGCATGGCCATACACAACCTCGTACGTGGCGGGAATCCGTCCCTCCTGCGACATCGATTGATAGGTTCTGCGAAAGTGCTCGAATTTTCCTTTGCCCGTCAGCCCGCGTGCGCGTGCCGCCGACACGTTATGCGCCCCCAGTTGTTTCAAGTCACGGATGACTTCCATCACGTCCCCGTAAGTCAGGGTCAGATGTTCCACGTCCATGACGGGATCGGCAAACCCGGCGTGCACCAGCATGTCGCCAATATCATGCATATCGAGAAACCCGTGCACATGCGGGCGATCGTCCACGGCACTCCATGATTTACGTAACTCGTGTAACGTGTCCGGCCCGAACGTGGTGAACATCAGCAATCCACCGGGCCGCAACACGCGTCGAGCTTCGGCAAAAACCACTTCCGGATTACACCACTGCAATGTGGCGCTGGACACGATCATATCTGCGGAATCCGTCGCCACCGGCAAGCGCTCGCCGTCGCCACAAACGAAAGCCTGTTTTCCTGCCAACCGGTTCCACAGACTGGATCGGCGACGCGCCTGCACGGCCATCGCTTGTGCGATGTCGATTCCAAGCACCCGCGCGTGACGGTAGCGCTCAGAAAGTTTGCGTGTGCAATACCCGGTGCCGCTGCCGATGTCGAGAATAGCGTGTGGCTTGGATTTCATGAGGTTGAGACGATCGAGCAGGCGGTCGGCAATTTCGCGCTGCAGCACCGCGACGCCATCATAGGTATGGGCCGCGCGCTCGAAGGCCGCGCGCAGGCAGCGTTTATCCAGCGTCAAGGGATCGTGTTTGCTGGCGTCAGGCATGGAGGAATTCATTCAGTTTCTGCATGAAAACCGCGGGGTGCGACAGAAACGGCGCGTGCCCCGCCCCGGGGATGACCTGAAGACGCGCATCCGGGATTTGGCCGGCCATATAATGGGCGGCTCCCACCGGCACCAACCGGTCCCGCTCGCCATGAATCACCAACGTCGGTGCCTTGATTCCCGCAAGCACCGCACGACGGTCCTCGTCTTTGAGCAGTTGCAGACCTCCACGCAGCGCGGCCGGGGTGGGCTCGCCATACCGAAATAACTCATCACGCAGTCGGCGCAACATGTCGCGATCTTCGCCCGCGGCGGTTTGCAGGCTTAAAAAACGCGTGAATGTCGCGGCATAATCCACCTCGACATTCTGCGCAAACTGTTCCAGCACCGACGGCAACATGGCGTACGGCCAGTCCGCCGACCGGACATACTTCGGCGTGGCGCCGACCAGCACCAGCTGGGTCACCGTCTGCGGAGTGTGCTGGGCGGCAGCCAGCGCGATGAACCCCCCCAGCGACCAGCCAATCCAGATGGCCGGCCCAGACACCACACGCTGCACCGATTCGGCCAGCGCCTCCGGCGTGAAGGCGGGCAACACCACATCGCGTGAGCGCCCGTGGCCGGGAAGATCAAAAACCGTGACGCGGTAACGCGCCGAAAGTGCGCGTGCGACATCGACCCACACCCCGCCGTGAAAACTCCAGCCATGCAACAACACCACATCCGGGCCCTGACCATGCTGCTCGTAATAAAATGTCATGCCTGTCGCACCGTACCCAGTGCCTCCAGCAGGCGCTCGACATGGGAAAATTCATGCGCCGCGGAAAAAGTGAAACGCAGGCGCGCGGAACCTTCGGGAACGGTCGGTGGACGGATCGCGGGAACGAGGATCCCCTGCGCACGCAATTTCTGGCTGACATCGAGTGCGGCCTGCGCTGCACCGAGGATAAGCGGCTGGATAGGCGTCTCACTCGCGGCCAGCACAAAACCAAGATCCTGCGCACCCTGACGAAACCGCGCCACCAGTGCGTGCAGGCGTTCACGGCGCCAAGTCTCCGCACGCACAATCTTGAGGCTGGCACGTACCGCCTCGGCCACGGCGGGTGGCAAGGCAGTGCTATATATATAGGTGCGCGCAGACTGGATCAGGGTCTCGATCAGTGCCTCCTCGCCCGCCACAAACGCACCGAACACCCCAAAGGCCTTGCCGAGCGTCCCCATGAGGATCGCTGGGGGCGCCAGCGGCACGCCAAGATGCTCAAACGACCCGCTTCCATTTTTTCCAAGCACACCCAATCCATGGGCATCGTCCGCCAGCAGCCACACGCCATGCTGTTCTGCTAGCCGGTGGAGTTCCTTGAGCGGGGCCATGTCACCGTCCATGCTGAACACGGTATCGGTGGTGATAAATTTTTGCCCCGGCGTGTCTGTCAGGAACCGGTCCAGCCGAACGCTATCTGCATGTGGGTAACGCTTCACTTTCGCGCGCGAAAGACGTGCGGCGTCGATCAACGAGGCGTGATTAAGCCGATCTTCAAAGATAGTGGTCTGTCGGCCACACAGCGCGCTCACCACCCCGAGGTTAGCCATGTAGCCGGTGGAAAAGAGCAGCGCGCGCTTTGCGCCGACAAAATCGGCGAGATCATCTTCGAGTGCGTGATGCGCGGTGCTGTGTCCACTCACCAGATGTGAAGCCCCTGCGCCCACGCCGTAACGATCGGCGCCGGCCTTGAAGGCCGCGATCACCACGGGGTGGTGGGCCAGCCCCAGGTAATCGTTGCTGCAAAACGAGAGCAGGGTTTCGTTGCCGACACGAACTTCCACGCCCTGCGGCGAATCCAGAATCCGGCGCTCGCGATACAGGTGCTCGGCCCGGCGGCGCTCGAGCTGCTCCGTGAGCGGTTTCAGAAACAGCGAATCCATATCGGCGTTACCCGGTAATCACGAGTAAAAAGTAAGGGATCGGCATAGATTTCGGTACGGACACGAATATGGCAAAAATAGTAGCTCTACTTGCTGCACTCATTCGTCTTGATGTGAAAATGCAGCCCTGCTCGCTACGCTCGTTCGTCTTGCTGTATAACATAGCGGCAGTTTAGACGGTTCCCGGGATCAGTCAACAAAGACTACCTGTGAAGGTTAACAACAGATTAATAATTACGCATGTATGTACTTGACGCAAATTGCCTAAAAAATAGGCAATTTATTCTCGCGTAGGACAGGGTTGTCTCAGACTAGATATGCGGGCGGGGGTAATAAACAATTACCGCCCGGAGTGAAATAAAAAACCCCGTATGGGGCAGGACAAACAACAAGTTCGTTGAACTAAAAACCTATACTTAGGAAGTTGCAGCAAGCTACAAGTAGCAAGAAAAAATCTTTGAGATTCTTTACTTGCTACTTATTTTTAACAATCGCCAATCGCTGCGTGGCGTATTGCCGTAGATTGTCATCGAGCCCACCGCTACCGATGGCACGCTGATAGGCCTCGCTGGCCGCCTTCCAGTCTTGTCCGGCTTCCTGCGAGATTCCCATTCCCAGCCACCAGCGGCCTTCCTGTGGGTTCAGATCGATGGCCACGGCATAGGCCTTGATCGCTTCGGCATGCTTGCCGGAACGTCGATAAAGCTCCGCCAGAAATGCCATAAAGTCCGGGCTGCGCGCGCCCGCCTGACGGCTGGATTCCATTACCGCCAGGGCCTTCTGATCCGAGCCGTGATCAACATAAACCCGCGCCAGCAACTGTGCGAAGGGGTAATAAGCGGGGACCTTGGCGAGACCTTGCTCCAGATCCTGCTGTGCCTCACGCCAGCGACCATTTTGCAGCTCAAGACCCGCGAGCAGCTCA
>JBGPBL010000034.1:0-29390 GCA_041481225.1 Sulfurifustaceae bacterium
AATGAAACGAAGACAAGCAAACGCGAGAAACGCCACCGCCGGGGTGTCGATTCACCGAGACGGCGCTATATTGAATGGCGGTTACCATAATTTGGTCACTTGTTCAGAGCTTCCCTAGTGGCTATGTGGGGCTAAGTCTTGCCAAAGCGTGCTCAAATTATTCACATAAATATCCAATGGATATTGACCATGGGCATGTAATTTATGCACAAGTCAATAGCACTTAAGAAACTTGCATAGCAAGAATTTGATAAAACATAATGCCGTTCTTAAAATGAATACAACTTATTGATTAAGTTAATTTAATTAATAAGTTCATTTTTTAATCAAACCAATAAAAATTCGATTTTCCAGCATGTATTAAAACGGTAACGCCATTTCTTCAACATTGTTATCCACAGATTTTGTGAATAACGTGTGTAGCTTTAGATACAAGTGGTTAGCGCTAGTTTGTTACAAACACATGAACGTGGAGCAAAGTGTTTCACGCTTGGTGTCTTGGAAAATTTTCCCCCAATGTTACGTGCGAGAGAAAGCCGATATTTAAGACTATTCATGTGACTGCTTGAATAATATGAGAATTATTGCTTGCTAATGATTAATGGTGTCTAGATAATCGTACGAAGATTTCAAAATAAATAGAAGTTTTCCAGATTTAGGATCGAGGAGATTGTGGTTAGGAAAAAATTAAAAAAGTCCGCGGCGGCGCCGTGGATCATTGGAACAATCGGCATGTTCGCCAGCGCAACCGCATCCGCCTCATCTTATGCTGAGTCTGCTGATAGCATTAACAATTTCTCGATAACAGGTATTCCCACTAGTTCGTTTGGCGGGTTTACGTTTTCTGGTGACTTTGCATTGTCCCTGGGGGCGCTGCCGGGCATTGAAGCGCATCTAAGCACGCAGGATGCAGCCCCTGCCTGTCTTGGCAGTTACTGTTCCGGTTTCAACAACTCATTTTCGTCCCACGGCGTGAGCCCCTCTCCGGGTTATGCCTATGGTGATGCGAAAATCTACAGCACCAATGTTCTGGGAGGAGCTGGTGCGGCCTCGACCATCGGCGAGACAACCATTTACGACGGTGCCGCGGGTACGTCCTCCGCCAATGCCATGCACGCTGCCTTTTCGCTCGGCGATGCAAGCACTGTAAATTTCAGCTTCAATGCCCTGCCGTTCATGAGCACCCAGCTTATGTCCGGGGGGACCGGTGCCAGCGGCGTGATCGGCATGGGAATCACGATTAAACAATCTGGCACCACCGTTTTTCAGTGGCTGCCGAATGGCGCATCAGGCGGAATTTTAAATGGTACTGAAGTCAGTGATCCCTTCAGCCTTAATTCCACCATAGGTAGTAATCTGGTTTATAACCCTGGCTCAGGTTTCTTTAGTGCCTCTACGGGTCTATCGGCAGGTAACTACACACTGGACATTGCCATGGCTAACGCTGTGACAGCCACGTCCACGACGGTTGTGCCGGTGCCGGCTGCACTTCCACTTTTTGGTTCCGGCATGGCGGCGCTTGCGGTTCTGGCAAAGCGTCGTAAACGTATCCAAGCCTGATTCTTTGCTGACTGGCCGCGATTTCTCACGGCCAGCCTTATTTCTTCTCCAGATAAATCAAAATAATTTGGCCTTTACGGCCGATACCGTTGGCGGCGGCGGTATGTCTCACCGTCTGCTTTAACCTTCCTGTGGTAGAGTCGTTGGCATGACCTTGTCGACGCGTATTTGTCTCGTGGCTGTACCGGTGCCACTGTACGGCCCCTTTGATTATTCCATCGCGCCAGATTCAGAGCCGATTTCCCCCGGCGTACGTGTGCGTGTCCCATTCGGAAAACGAGAAATGGTGGGTGTCGTTCTCGGCCACGCAGACAAAAGTGCGCTGGCCCCGAGCCGCCTCAAGCGAATATTGCAGGTTCTTGATGACGAACCGGTATTGCCCACAAATCTATTGCAGCTTCTGACCTGGGTCGCCGAGTACTACCACCACCCAATTGGCGAGGTGCTGCATGCTGCGCTGCCCACGCTGCTGCGGCAAGGGCGTGCAGCGGAAGCCAGTGTAGCGGTATGGTCGCTAACGTCCACAGGCCTTGCCGTGGAGGTCAACGACCTTTCACGTGCCCCGGCGCAAAAACATTTACTGGAGGCGCTGTCTGCCACACCGGAGGGCTTGGATGCGGAACAGTTGGCGCAGATTTCGGCGCGGTGGTCCGCAACGCTCAAGGCCTTGCACACCAAGGGTTGGGTGAGTGCACACACACGGGATTGCCTGCAGGCGGCAAAAGCTACCCAGTCAGAACCACCCGAATTGAATTCTGCGCAACGATTCGCGGTCGAGGCGATTCTTTCAGGCCTTGGCGGCTTTCGTGCCTATCTGTTGCATGGTGTGACTGGCAGCGGCAAGACCGAGGTGTATCTGGCCGCCATCGATAAAGTGCTGGCGCAGGGACGCCAGGCGTTGGTGCTGGTGCCGGAGATCGGCCTGACCCCACAAGTCATTAGCCGTTTCCAGCGGCGTTTTCGTGTGCCCATCGCCGTGCTGCATTCCGGCCTGAACGACGCGGAACGCCTGTGCGCTTGGCTCATGGCGCGTGACGGCAAGGCGCCGATTGTGCTGGGGACGCGCTCTGCGGTGTTGGCACCAATCAGCAATCTGGGCCTCATCGTTGTGGATGAGGAGCATGATGGGTCATACAAGCAACAAGATGGTTTACGTTACTCCGCGCGTGACGTGGCTGTGATGCGCGCCTCGCGCGACAAAATCCCCATCGTTCTCGGTTCCGCCACGCCCTCGCTAGAAAGTCTCAAGAATGCACGCGAGGGTGCGTATACCCTGCTCGATCTTCCAGATCGCACGGGTGGCGCCGGCATGCCGCAGGTGCGGTTGCTCGACATGCGACGACTGAAACCAAGTGAGGGATTGTCGCTGCCATTACGCGAGGCGGTTACCGCGCGCCTTGAGAAAGGCGAACAAAGCTTGCTGTTTTTGAATCGCCGCGGTTTTGCCCCGGTATGGATGTGTTACGACTGTGGCTGGCTGGCGCCTTGCCGCCGGTGCGATGCGCAGCTTACGCTGCATCAGCGCCGGCAAAAACTCATTTGCCACCACTGCGGATCGGAGCAGGAAATAGTCAAAACTTGTCCCACCTGTCACAGCGCGAACCTACACCCCATTGGCGAGGGTACGGAGCGGGTCGAAGGCGCGTTGCAAAAATTTTTCCCGAAGGCCCGCATCGAGCGTATAGACCGCGACAGCACCCGGGGCAAAGGCATGTTGGAAGAGAAGCTGCGACGCGTCCACGACGGGGAGGCCGATATTCTGATCGGCACCCAGATGCTTTCCAAAGGTCATGATTTTCCCAACGTTACTCTCGTTGGGATACTGAACGCGGATCAGGGGCTGTATGGGGTCGACTTCCGTTCCGGGGAACGATTGTTTCAGACGATCTTGCAGGTGAGCGGCCGCGCCGGCCGCGCCGACAAGGCGGGTGAGGTGCTGATCCAGACCTGGCACCCCGAGCACGCCATTTTTGCCGCCTTGCAGCGCCATGACTTCACGGGCTTCGCCGGCTATGCGCTGACCGAGCGCCGCGACACCGGCTTTCCCCCATTCAGCTTTCTAGCCTTGCTGCGCGCGGAATCGCCGCAGCCGCAGGCGGCGCAGCAATTTCTCGCCGCCGCCCATGCCGCAGCATTGAAGTATCGGAATGATCCAACCGTGCAGGTGTTTACGCCCGTGGCCGCGCCGATGGAGCGGCGCGCGGGACGCTTTCGCGCGCAGTTGCTGGTGCAGGCCAGCAAGCGCGCAGCGCTGCATCGCTTCCTCGGCCCTTGGCTGGTGGATCTGACAGAGCTTAAAGCCGGAAAGCGGGTGCGCTGGTCAGTCGATGTCGATCCCATTGATTTGTACTGACGCGATTCCGGCTCGCTGCCAATCAGTGGGTGAGAGTATCGATAATTTCCTGGCCGTTGCCGTCGCTGAGTAATCGATAGATTCTCCATACGGCGCCAGTACTGTTCTGGCAGGCACCATAGCGAAATGGTATGTTCCTTCCCGTCAACGCAAACCGCAGATCGTTGAACCAAACACACAAACCCTCTTTTTTGTGATCAACCCGGTAGACCGCGGGAAACTGGGCAAAGGCGCGGAATGCAGCGAAGGTGTCAGACTGCCACAGCTGTTCCACCATCGTCGTCTCGGTAAGACCGAAGCGGGGAATGTGCTTCCAGGACGCGAGCGCTGGCGGATAGTACGAGGCGGATACTTGGCTCAGCCAGCTTGAGTCTGTTGGCGGGGTTTCGGGCGCCGCGTTTCGCCACAGGCTCACATAGGCCATTTCGTAGGCATCCTTTTGCGGGATCACGATCATCCAGTTGAATGGCGACAGCGGTTGCGGGATGGCCTCCACCCGTGTCGCATTGAGCCGGTGTTCGGCCGCATAGGTTTCGCCCACCACGATCGCACGATGGTGTAACCATCCCTGAAACCCGACATAGCTGGCGAGCACTGCGAGGCCAATCGCAGCGGGTTTGCGCGCCGTCTTCCATATCATCGAGGCAATCAATCCTGCAACGATGATGGCAGTGAAATAGGGGTCGATGATAAAGGTGACGGGAAATTGCGCGCGCCAGTTTGAAATCGGCGCAAAAATCATCGTACCGAAGGCCGTGATCACGTCACCGGCGATGTGCGCGCCGATGCCGAATGCGCACACGCCTACGAAGGAGCGCCACGGATATTTGTTGCGCACGAGCAGCATGAAGAGCAGTGCCAATAGCATGGCCCACAACGGCAGCATAATGATCGAATGTGTGACCCCACGGTGTGTCGTGAGGTAAGTCAGAGGATCGATGAAGCGCGCGACGAAGTCACTGTCAGGAAACGCTGCCGCGACAAAACCGATCCACATGCGCGTACGCCGCGGCAGTTGATTCGGTCGCGGCGCTTTCGGTTCCGTCGCGCGCGCTACAAGCGCGCCGGAAAGTGCATGGGTTAGCGTGTCCATAATTAATTAAAAATTGGGCAGAACTGGACGGGGTTAGTTTAGCACCAAGTCACTGTGCCGCTTTCGGCTTGTCCTTGCGTCGGTTTTCGTACACGAAATACACCAGCGGGATCACAAGCAGCGTGAGTGCGGTGGAGGCGAAGGTGCCGTAGATGAGCGAGACCGCCAACCCGCCAAACACCGGATCGAAGGCCATAATGAAAGTACCAAGGATGATGGCGAACGCCGTCAGCATGATCGGCCGCAGACGCGTGATGCCAGCCTCAAGCACGGCCTCGTCAAGGCTGTGGCCAGCGCGGCGGTATTCGAGGATGAAATCGATGAGCAACAGCGAGTTGCGCACGACGATGCCGGCGAGCGCGATCACGCCGATCATGGAGGTGGCGGTAAAGTACTGACTCATGATCGTGTGCCCCGGCAGCACGCCGACGATGGTCAGTGGAATCGCACCCATGACGATCAGCGGAATCGCAAACGATCGATAGTAGCCCACCAGCACCAGATAGATCAGAATAATCGCGACGGCGAACGCCGAGCCCAGATCGCGGAACACATCGAGGGTCAGACGCATCTCGCCGTCCCAGCGTACTGAGTAACCGGTGGTTTCTGGGTCGGCCATGAAATATTGCGTGAGCTTCACGCCCGAGGGAAGGGGTTGTGCGCGCAGGTGATTCCACATCTTGAGCACTGCGTACACCTGACTGGTGGTGGCCAACTCGCCAGTGACGTACACCACAGGGTACTGGTCTTTGTGGAAAATCGGTTTTGGCGCGGTGCGCTTTTCCACGTGGGCGATGTCGGTGAGCGGCACTTGCCGACCCTGCGGACTGGTGAAGAAAATCTTGGACAGATCCTCCGGACCCGCGCGGTCGGCGGCCGGGATACGAAAACGGATCGGCACCGGTTCCTTCTCGAATTCCAGATGTACGGTGCTGGCATCGACCCCGGCCACGAAGGCATGCAGCGTCTCGGCCACCTGCGCTGGCGCGATGCCGGCGAGCATGGCCGTTTCGCGGTTAACGACGAGACGGTATTCGGTTTGGTCATCGGTCACGGAATCGTCCACATCGACCACGTCCGCGGTTTTGGCAAACACCTCCTTACGTAGCTCGTGCGCCAGCTTGCGCAGTTGCTCGTAATCGGGGCCGTACAATTCCGCGAGGATCGTGGCCCGCACCGGCGGTCCCGGTGGGTCCTCGACGAGTTTGATATTAGCCCCGGTTTTGGCCGCCAGTTCCGCGAGGGGTTGGCGCAGATCAAGCACGATATCGATGGAAGATGACGTGCGTTCATGTTTGTTACGCAGGTTGACGCGCACCTCGGCCAATTGCGGTCCTTGTTTCAGGCCCGCGCCGCGCAGCATGCCGTTGAAGTCGATGACGCCGGCCTCGCCCACGGTAGTTTCATAGGTTTCGACCTGCGGATGGCGGCGCACGACATCGCCCACGAGGCGCGCGACACGGTCGGTTTCTTCCAGGCTCGTGCCCTCGGGCATGTCGATCGTGATGTTGAAGGTGTTGGTGTTGTTCTTAGGCAACATCTTGAACAGCACCAAATTGAACGCCGGCATGGCGAGCACGAGCAGCATAAGGACGCCGACGCCGAGAAAAAACTTTCGCCGCGCACCACTGTTGGCGATCAAGCGGCCCATGATCCGGGCGTAATGCCGTTCCAGAAAACCCTTGTGTTCGTCGTGGTGCGCAAGCCCTTCATGCCCGCGCACCTTGAGGAAGCGGTACGCCGCCCATGGCGCCACGGTGTAGGCAATGACCAGCGAGGTGAGCATGGCCACCGGCACGTTGAACGGGATCGGCGCCATGTACGGCCCCATCATGCCGGTGACCCAGAACATCGGCAGGAAGGCGAGGATCACGGTGAAGGTCGCGAGGTTAGTGGGTCTGCCGATTTCATTCACGGCAGCCACCGCGCCATTCAGGCGATCCGCCCCCTTCTTGGCGTAATGCCGAAAAATGTTTTCGATCACTACGATCGAGTCGTCCACCAGCAAGCCAAGCGACAGGATCAGCGAAAACAGCGTAATGCGGTTGATGCTCTGGCCAGCGATAAGCCCGACCGTGAGAGTGATGAAGAGAATGAGTGGGATGGTGATGGTGACAATCCCGGAGGCGCGCCAGCCGAGGAAAAACACCAGCAACAGCACCACCGTGGCGACGGCGATGGCAAGGTGTTCCATGAGCGTGTTGACGGCATCGTTGGCTTTAGCGCCGTCATCGCGCGTAACATGGACGTCCACGCCCGGCGGAATTGCCGTGGCGCGGATACGGTCGAGTTCCTTGAGTACGTCATCGGCCACCGTGACGGCATTGGTGCCGGCGCGTTTGGCGATGGCGAGCGTCACGGCCGGGACCTCGTAATCTGCTGGTCGCTGGCCCGCATACGCTGGACCGTAGCCGATATGGGTAGTGCGTTCGATATCTTCGGGGCCGTCAGTGATGGCGGCTACCTGCTTCAGATATACCGGACGGTGCCCCGACAGCGCCACCACCAGGTTGCCCACGTCCTCGGCTGTTTTGATCATGCCGCCGGCCTGTACTGTGGCCACGCGGTTGCCACCGACGAAGGCGCCGGAAGGAATATCCACGTTGGTTTCCTCGACCACATGGCGAATATCAGACAACGTCACGTTATAAGCATGCATGCGCTCCAGATCGAGACGCACATTGATTGCACGTCGCTGCCCGCCGTGCACATAGGCGATGGAAGTGCCTTCCACGCGCCGCAGTTGTTCGAGCACGTTGTTGGCCACGCGCCGCAGATGGCAATCCTCGGAAACGGTACACGATAGAGAAATAGTGAGGATCGGCACGTCATCCACGTCCACTGGCTTGACCAGCGGTTGCAGCGTGCCCGCGGGCATGTGGTCGATGTTGCTCATGATGCGGTCGTAGAGCTTTACCAGCGAATCTTCCTTGGGCTGCCCGACCTTGAACTGTACGCTCACCACGCCCATGGAATTCATCGCCATGCCGTAGGTGTGGTCGACGCCCGCCAGTCCTTGCAGGATGGCCTCAAGCGGTTTGACGATCAGCTGTTCGATCTCGGCGGGCGACGCCCCGGGCTTGGTAACGATCACGTTTGCCGCCGGCACCACGATCTTCGGGTTTTCCTCGCGCGGTGTGACCAGAAAGGCGAACACGCCGGCGAGAAAGGCAAAGGCCATGATCAGCAGCGTCAGCTTGCTGTCGATGAAATAGCGGGCCACGCGCCCGGCGAGATTCAGGTTGTTGGCGGAACCGTCCGCGTCACCGTGTTTGGTTTGTGCCATGGAAGATCCGAAATTATTTTGAGATGACGGTGACCGGGCTGCCGTCGTGCACGGCCGCCAGATCGCCCAGCACGAGCGTCTCGTCCCCGTGCAGCCCGCTCAGGATATCCACCTGGGCGTCGCTGGTTCTGCCAGCACGCACCAGACGAAAACGTGCCTGCGGTGTTTGCGACCCTGTTTCGTTCAGCACAAACACGCCGGGAATGCCGCCGCGCTCCACCAGCGCCTGACGCGGGATCAGCAATTTCGCCAAATCACCTGGTTGTGCATGCAAGGTCAACGCCGGCCGCTCCACGCGTGGCAAGGATGGCGGCGGGACTTCCTGTTGCTTTTTGCACGCGGCGAGCGGCAGGGCCGCCGCGATCAGTGAGACCATCAGCAGACGCGCCGGGCTCATGGCGCCGCTCCCTGGGGCAGGGCCAGTGTGCCTTCCGCGAGTTGCAGCGCCGATTGGCCTACTTCCAGATTCAGGCGCGAAACCAGCTCTTCATTGCGTGCCTCGGTGTAGGCGCGTTCGGCCTGTAACAGGTCGATAAGAATCGTGCGCCCTTGACCGTAACGCTGTTTGACGAGGCGCACATTTTCGCGTGCGCGCTCGACGTTGTCCGCGGCGGTGGCGTGCCGCGCCCTGGCCTGGCGCAGGTTTTCGTAAGCCTCGTGCACATCGTTGAGCACCGCCTGCTCCTGCGATTGCACGTGCCATTCCATTTCATTTTCCTCGGCCAGCGCCGTGGCGATCTCGCCTTGATGTTTTCCACCGGCATAGAGGTCGAGGCTCACGACACCCATGACGCTCGAGGAATGATTGTCGAAACCGGGCTTGTCGTCGTACCAGTTGCTGGTGGCGATGAAATCGACATTGGGTTTGTGTGCCGCGCGTGCTGCCTGCACCCGCGCCTTGGTGGCCTGGCTCATGGCCAGCGCCGCGGAAAAATCCTTGCGGTTGGTGAGCGCGCGCGCTTCGATCTCGGCCAGGCTGGCGGTCTCGACGTTCGCGCCGACATCGGCCGTGGCCAAGGTGATGTCGCGGTCCAACGGCAGTCCGAGCGTAAGCTTCAGTTGGTTGCGTGCTGATTCGAGCCGGGTCATGGCCTGTTCGCGTTGCGATTGCACCGCGGCAAGGCTGACCTCGGCCGTGAGCTTGTCGGAAACAACGATGCGTCCTTCGCGCGCCAGTTGCCCGGTGGTGCGCGCATGCTCCTGTGCTGCGCTGACGGCGTCTTCGGCAATCACAAGCCCGTCTTGTGCGCCCAGCACGTAAAGATAGGCACGCCGGGCCTGAAAGGCCATGATCTCGCGTGCTCGCTCGTATTGCAGTCCGGCATTCTTTTCCATTTCCTCGGCGCTGGCTGCCGTCGCCGAGAGTCGTCCGCCGCTGTACACCGGGAAGCGCAGTGCGAGTTGCGTCATATGCAGGTCACTGGTGCCGGGGTGGTTGAGGCGTGCCGGGTCAAAATCCGTAGTGGTGACGCGCTGCTGGTTGAGCTTGTCGGCGAAGGCATCGAGCGGGTTGTTGCTGGCGCGGGCGCTGTAGGAAAGGCCGAGGTTTGGCAGGCGCGCGCCTTCCGCCGTTTTGGTGCGCCCGCCCGCGGCCGCGACCTGCTCGCGCACGGCCAGCAGATCCGGGTTGTGTTCCAGGGCATAGTGAATCGCCTGATCCAGATTGAAAGATTCAGCCCATGCAGAGGAGGGTAGGCCGAGACCAAGATAAAAGACAGCGTTCAGGATAATTCGGAACAGCATGCGACTCTCCAGGATTGTTGTTGCTTCTCCCCACCCCTCTGGTGATATGAGTCTTTATGGTTACGGCGGATAGCCGCATAAATACGGGCACAGCGGTCAAAAATCAATGACCTCCGTCAAAATCAGAAGGGCTTGACCACTACGAGAAAGACCCCGGCCACCAGAATCAGGGTCGGGAATTCGTTGAGCCAGCGGTAAAACACGTGTCCGTGGGTGTTGCGGTCGTGTTTGAAGTCGAGCATCAGTTTGCCGCAGTAGATGTGGTAGAGGACAAGCACGATGACGAGTGCGAGCTTAACGTGCAACCAGCCGCCGGTGATGCCGTAGCCGAGCCACAGCCACAGGCCAAACACGATAGTCAGAATGCCGCCCGGCGTCATGATGCCATAGAAAAGTTTGCGTTCCATGATCTTGAAGCGGTCGCGGCCTTCCTTGTCTGTCGTGGTGCTGTGGTACACGAAGAGCCGCGGCAGGTAGAACAGACCCGCGAACCAGGTGACGACAAAAATGATGTGCAGGGATTTGATCCAGAGCATTATTGGTCGCGTTTCCATCGGTAGAACACGAAATCCATTTCCGGACTTGGCGCGTGCAGTCGCGTGCACACAGCGCTAATCTGGCCGCGGTGATGCACGGAATGGGTCATGACATGGATGAGGCCGTCGGCCACCGGCACGCGCCGCACCGTGCCGTCTAGTGCCGGATATTCGATGGCCTGTGTGAACCATTTCGGATCTTTCTGTGCGAGCCAGTCCTTGAGCTGGCTGAATTCATCCAGCAGCGCGCGCTTGAGCTCTTCCCAGTCGCTATAGAGCAGTTCGTTGTAACTTTTGACTTGGTCGAACTCGCCGGACAAGCGCGCGCGCCAGTTGCGCACCACGATCAGGATGTGATCCACGGTCCGGTGAATGGCTTTGAAAAAAAGGCCGACGCTGGCCTGGCGCTGTTCGTCGCTCAGGGTGTCGAGGGATTTGAAGAGTTCCGCGCAGGCCCAACGCTGATAGTCGGCCTGTTCGATGAAATAGTCTTTCAAGCTCAGGGTTGTCCTTGGCGAAGCGATTTAAGGATGATACGCCGCGCCCGGGCGATATCCAATCTTCCGGTTTGCGAATAGGCAATGGTGCCGTCGCGGTCGATGACAAAGGTTACCGGGATGTAGGGCACGCCGCCGAAGGCGTGCGCCACCTTGTCGTCCAGATCAAGGGCAACGGGATAGGGGAGATGATGGCCTGTGGCAAAATTTTGTACCTGAGTCGGCGGGTCGTAGGGCATAGCGACCGCGACGAGCTCGAAGCCTTGCGGATGCAGGTCGCGGTAAAGCTGGATCAAGTTCGGCAGCTCCTCGACACAGGGCGGACAACTCGTGGCCCAGAAACTCACGAGCAACGGCCGTCCACGTAACGCGCTCAGGGAAATTTTCCGGCCGTCGAGCAGAATAAACTCCACCTCCGGTGGGGTTTCGGTTCCGGCATGTGGAAGCCATGTTGCGACCACGGCGGCGAGAACAACCACGATGGCCCATATCGCCAGCATGGTCGAGCGTTTTTTCAGTGCCGTTTTTATTTTCATGTGACGAACAGTTCGAGCAGGTTGTTGAGAAACCGCCGGCCTTCAGGCGTCGGGCGGATAGTCTGTGTGTCCCATTCGATCAGGCCTTTGCCCTCTGCGCGCGCCAGGTTCTTCTCGCATACCGAGAGCGGTAATCCCGTGCGCTCTTGAAAAAGCGTCGTGGGAAATCCGTCCGTGAGACGCAGGGCATTTAGCATGAATTCGGCGACCACCTCTGCGCGCGAAAGTTTTTGCTCGGTGCTGAGGGCCGCCGCCGTGCCCGCTTTTTCCAGGTAGCTCCTCGGTGGTTTAACCCGTGCGAGGCGTGTGATGCCACGGGCATCGGTGATCTTGGCATGTGCCCCAGCGCCGATGCCAAGGTAATCGCCGAAGCGCCAGTAGTTGAGATTATGCCGGCATTGCTTTTCCGGTTGCGCATAGGCTGACACTTCATATTGCCGGTAACCGTGTTCGGTGAGCAAGGCTTGTAGTTGATCCTGCATCTCCGCGACCGTGTCGTCATCCGGAAGTTGCGGCGGACGCGCATGAAACAGCGTGTTGGGCTCGATCGTCAGTTGGTACGCCGACAGATGCGAAGGCTTCATAGCAAACGCCGTGTGCAGATCCGCCAACGCTTGTTCGACCGTCTGCCGTGGCAGACCGAACATGAGATCGAGATTGAAGTTATCAAAGCCCGCGGTCGCAGCAGCCTCAGCGGCACGCAACGCTTCCTCGCGTCCATGGATACGGCCGAGCGCCTTCAGTTTTTCCGGCTCGAAACTCTGGATGCCCATGGACAGGCGGTTGACGCCCGCCTCGCGGAAACCCTTGAAGCGTTCGAGTTCAACCGTTCCTGGATTCGCCTCCAGCGTGATTTCGATTTCTTGGTTCAACGTCAGGCGCGCACGCAATCCCGACAACAGGCGGTCAATCGCCTCGGGTGAAAACAGGCTCGGCGTGCCGCCGCCGATAAAAACGGAATGTATTGGTCGCCCCCAGACCTTGGGCAGATCCAGTTCCAGATCACGCAGCAGCGCATCGATATATTCATTTTCCGGAACGCTTTCACGTGCCTCGTGCGAGTTGAAATCACAGTATGGACATTTGCGCACGCACCATGGGATATGGACGTAGAGCGACAGCGGCGGCAGAGAGGCGAAGGTAAACATCGTTGAATACAGACCGGGACAAAAAACGATTATAACAGCTTTGCCTCTAGGCTCTCGGACTGGGCGCGACCACGGCCTTGGGCTTCGCCGTGCTGACGAGCACCACGCCCAGCAATATTACGACCATCCCCGCGAGCTGCGTGCCATTCAGCGTTTCTCCCAGCATGAACCAGCCCAGCGCTACGGCAATCGCGGGATTGATGTAGGCATAGGTACCGAGCAGTGCGGGGTTCACCTCATGCAGTAACCATATGTAAGCCGCGTACGCAAAGCACGAGCCGAAGACGATGAGATAGGCCAGCGCCATCCACGCCGCGGGTGAACCGTGCCAGCGCGCGGTTTCGTTGTCGGCAAGCCCGATGAGGCAAAAAACAATACCGGCCACGAGCGATTGCATAGCCGCGATCATGAGCGGTGGTGTCGTGAGCTTGCTGCGCTTGGCGTAGATCGAACCCGCGGCCCAGGCGGGCGAGGCCATGAACACGGCAAACTGCGCCCAGAAGTTTTCGAGCGTAAATCCGTTCTGCGGCAACAGGAGCAAGGCCGCTCCGAAGAAGCCGATGGCCAGCCCAAGCACGGTGTGGCGCGAGAGGTGTTGTCCCTGCGACCCGAGCACGCCGAAACCCGCCAGCCACAGCGCCGTGGTCGCGACGATCAGCGCCGCTTGGTTAGACGGCACCCACTGTTCGCCCCAGACCACCAGCCCGTTTGCGCAGACCAGCATGAACACGGCCGTGACGGTGATGGTGCGCCATTCACGAAAATGCACAGGGAATTTCTGACCGCTCAGGCGCGCATACAGCGCCAGCAGCACACCGGCCATAACAAAGCGCACACCGGCGAACAGCGCTGGCGGCAACGCCTGCACGCCCACACGGATGGCGAGGTAGGTTGAGCCCCAGATGATATAAACCGCGGCGAAGGAAAGGATGACTTTCCAGCGCCAGGTGGGGTCGTGTTTCATTGATTTATTTTACTTCTTTGTCGAATCGACTGCGGCAATATTCACTTTCTGGATTCCCGCTTTCGCGGGAATGATGACGGTATTACAAAGGGCAGCGCACGCTATAGATGTGCATGCTCCAACGCAGTGACCAACGCCCTCAACGCCTGCCCACGATGACTTAGCTTGTTTTTCACTTCCGGCGGCAGTTCCGCGGAAGAACAGTTATGTATCGGTACAAAGAAAATCGGGTCGTAGCCGAAGCCATTATTGCCGCGCGGCTCGAATAAAATGCGCCCCTCCCAGGTTCCCTGACAGATGACCGGTGTGGGATCGAACTCGTGACGCAGATATACCATCAGACACTGGAATCGCGCGGTGCGCTCCTCCTCCGCGATGGCCGCGAGCTCGGTGAGCAGCTTGCGCAGGTTTTGTTCGTCGCTCGCACCTTTACCGGCGAAGCGCGCCGAATAGATGCCGGGTGCGCCATTCAAGACGTCGACCTCGATGCCGGAGTCGTCGGCGATGGCAGGCAGACCGGTAAGGCGCGAGGCATTACGCGCTTTGAGCAGCGCGTTTTCTACGAACGTCAGGCCGGTTTCTTCCGCCTCCGGAACACCGAATTCCGATTGCGGCTTCACCGTCAGGTGCAACCCGGCGAGTATCTGGTTGATCTCGCGTACCTTGCCGGGGTTGTTGCTGGCGAGGACGACCGTTTTATTCACGTCTGTCCAAGCGCTTTTTTCTGATGTTCGATGAGGTTGCGGATACCGGCCTGCGCGAGTTTTGTCATCTCGAGCATTTCATCGAGACTGAAGGTCTTGCCCTCGGCGGTGCCCTGGATTTCGATGAAGCCACCGGCGTCGTCCATGACGAAATTCATGTCGGTCTCGGCATTGGAGTCCTCGGCATAATCGAGGTCGAGTACGGCTTCGCCGCCGAAAATACCCGCGGACACGGAGGCCACCAAGTGCCGCAACGGGTCGTCAGTGATCAGTTTGCGTTTGCGCACGTGGCTGATGGCATCGACCAGTGCCACGCAGCCGCCGGTGATGGAGGCGGTGCGCGTGCCGCCGTCGGCCTGGATCACATCGCAATCCACGGTGAAGGTCCGTTCACCGACCTTTTTCATGTCCACCGCCGACCGCAGCGCACGTCCGATCAGCCGCTGGATTTCCATGGTGCGCCCGCCCTGTTTGCCGGAGGCGGCTTCACGGTGCATGCGGCTGCCGGTGGAACGCGGCAACATGCCGTATTCCGCGGTGATCCAGCCCTGGCCCTTGCCTTTGAGAAACGAGGGCACCTTTTCATCCACACTGACGTTGCACACCACACGCGTTTCGCCGAATTCGATCAGCACCGAGCCTTCGGCATGTTTGGTGTAATTCCGGGTGATCCGTATCTCGCGCAGATGATCGGGTTGGCGTCCGCTGGGTCTCATGGGCATTCCTTGTAAATCGATAAATCGATATGGAGGCGCAAGATACAAGATACGACAGGGCAGATAAAGCGGCGTTCCCCGCCGGAATTATTTGGATTCGAGCTTTCGCAGGTATTCCTCGATCTCCTTGATGCGTTCCTTGATGGATTTGTGCGGGTCGTCATCCGCAACGTAGGAAATCTCCGCGGGTTTTTTCGGCGCCACCCTGACCGGCGGGGCGCGATGTTTGGCTTCCTTGCGCAGGGTCTGTTCGTCAATCTTTACCGCCGCGTTGCCCTGAATAGGCGCACCCGTTGTTTTTGCCTCTTGCCACCGCAGACACAAGGCGCTGATGTTGTCGCAGGCATGGCGCATCTTGCGCACAGCGGCGAACAGCATTTCTTCCACCTTGGCGTCCAGCGCCGGTGACTTGAGGTAACTCATCATTTCTTCCGGCGCAAAGGCCTCCCACAGCCCGTCACTACACAGCAGCAATAGGTCGCCGCTTTGCAAGGCCGTTTCCCCGCTCAGGCTGATGGTGGGTTTGGTGGAACTGCCGAGGCAGTTCAGCAGGTGTCCTTTGTGCGGATGTTCCAGCATTTCCTGTTCGCTCAGGAGCCCTTCCTGACGCATTTCCTCCACGGCGGTGTGGTCCTGGGTGCGGAGTACCAATTTGTCGCCGCGAAAATGGTACAGGCGGCTGTCGCCGACATGCGCCCAGTAGGCGTAGCCGTCCTGCACCAGACAGGCCACGCAGGTGGTGCGTGGTTCGAGCGATACGCCGTCGCCTTCCTTGATCTTGCCGCGCGCAACGATAGCCGCGTTGGCTTGCAGGATGCTGAGTGCGAGAAATGCCGACGGCCGTTCGATACGCGGCTGACGCACGGTCTGGAATGCGCGCAGCATCGTCTGCACCAGTATTTCGGCCGCAACCTCGCCGCCGCGGTGGCCGCCGAGCCCGTCGGCCACAATCAGGAGCACGGCGTTGTCGCGCTCGGCAAATCCGAGGCGATCCTGGTTCGTCAGGCGCGCGCCGCGCAGGCTGTATTGGGCAATCTGGTATTTCATGCGGTCACTTTTTGGTCCACGGGAGTTTGAGTCCAAGGCGCCCGATCAGGGATTCGGACTCTGGTTCCGGCATCTCCGGGGCGGTCTGGTTGAACGCGGCAAGCAGGTCATCCACCTTCTGCGGGCGATCGAGTTGATCCATTTGCAGACACCAGTCCACGGCCTCCAGCAACGGTCGCGAGTAGCGGCGCGCAAAACTGCGCACAGCGGGTTTGTACGTATCTTTCTCGGCGCGCTCGATGGCGGACGGCGGGGCCTTTCCGCACATGCATGCCCACATGGTAGCACCGATGGCATACATGTCCGTCCACGGTCCGACATGTCCGCGCAAATGTTGTTCGAGGGGGGCAAAGCCGCGCGTGAGCGTGTGTGGCCCAAGGCGCCATTCACCGACCAACGCCGATTGCGCGGCGCCGAAATCAAGCAGCAGCGGCGAGCCGCCCGGGCGCAGGTAGACATTGGCCGGCTTGATGTCGAGGTGCAGCAGGCGACGGTTGTGTAGTTCGCGCAGCCCTTCCAGCAGCTTCGGAAAAACGGTGCGGATGAATTTTTCGCTCAGCTGGCCGTCGTGGCGCTTGATGTACCAGCGCAGATCTTTGCCTTCCTCGTACTTCATCACCATGTAGACGGTGTTGTTCTCGCGGAAGAAATCGGTGACGCGGACGATGTTGGGGTGGCTGATCTTGGACAGCGCCGTGACCTCGTCGAAAAAGCGCTTGATCCCAGTGTTGAAGGAACTGGCGGTATCGGTCGACAGGCTCTCAACGGTCTCGCCATCGCGCCGCGTGGCCCGGTTGCTCGGCAGGTATTCTTTGATGACCACCGGATGGTTCTTTTTGGTGTCGTCGGCCAGGTAGACGATACTGAAGCCGCCACCGCCCAGGGTCTTGGTGATGCGGTAATGGTGCAGCAGGTAGCCGGCGGCTAGGGCATTCGAGACTTTCATAGTATCAGGTTAGCATTTATCGGTAATCGGACCCATTTTTCCGGGTAATTTTTAGATTCTAGCCTCAAATTTTCCCCTGGCGACGCCCGGTGGTATGGCCACCGTGGCAGTTTGGGCCGGCGTCGTTTTTTGCGCCGTTGTCCAAATTTGCTCCCGGCAAACCTGTCGGTTTACTATCCGAACCCAACCCTAGCCAGAGAAAAATCATGCCTGTGACCTATAGTATGACCGCGTTCGCCCGGCGTGATATCGAGACACCTTGGGGCAGCCTCACCTGGGAGTTGCGGTCGGTTAATCATCGTTATCTGGAACTCGCGGCGCGCTTGCCGGAAGAGTTGCGCGCGCTCGAACCGCGCCTGCGCGAAATGGTGTCGGCGCGCCTTTCGCGCGGCAAGGTGGATGGTACTCTGCGCTTTCAATCCAAGGAATCCTCGACGGGGGTCTTTGAGCTGGAAGAGGATCGCATCCGTCAGTTGATCGAAACGGTGGATCACATCCGCCATGATGCCCAGGATGTCTCACAGTTGCGCGCCATCGATGTGCTGCGCTGGCCAGGCGTGCTCAAGGTACCGCCGCTTGATGTCGAGAGCCTCGGGGCCGCCGCGCTCGATCTGTTGTCCGCCGCGCTCGACGATCTCGTGGCCACGCGCGCGCGTGAAGGCGGGCGCACGCGCCAATTCATTCTGCAGCGGCTGGAAACGGTGGAGCAGACAGTCGCTGAAGCGCGCGCGATCCTGCCGGAAACCGTGCAGTTGTATCGCGAACGCATCGCCGTGCGTCTCAAGGAAATCAAGGAGCAGCTTGACCCATCGCGGCTGGAGCAGGAGATCGTGCTGTTCGCGCAGAAGACCGATGTTGCCGAAGAGCTCGACCGGCTGACCGCACACATCGCTGAGATTCGTCGGGTGTTCAACGGCATCGGCCAGGTCGGCCGACGTCTGGATTTCCTGATGCAGGAACTGAACCGCGAGGCCAATACCTTTTCCTCCAAGTCCGCGGACATTCGCCTGACCAATGCGGCAGTGGAGCTCAAGGTGCTGATCGAGCAGATGCGCGAACAGATACAGAACATCGAATAAGAAACCCGGCCAGATTCAGAACCCATGCCCTCCGGAAAACTTTTCATCCTTTCGGCGCCCTCCGGCGCGGGCAAAAGCAGCCTTGCCAATGCATTGATGGAGGCCCTGCCTGATCTCGGCGTGTCGGTGTCGCACACCACGCGCGACCCGCGGCCCGGCGAGCAGAACGGCGTGCATTATTTTTTTGTCAGCCGCGGCGAGTTCGATGCGATGGTCGCCGCCGGGCGGTTTCTGGAGCATGCCACGGTTTTCGGCAATTCCTACGGCACGTCGCGGGCCGTGATCGAGAACCTGCTCAAGTTGGGCAAGAGCGTCATTCTGGATATCAACTGGCAGGGGGCTCGTTCCATCAAGGCGCAAATGCCGCAGGCAGTGAGCATCTTTATCCTGCCGCCTTCGCGCCCGGCACTCGAAGAACGCCTGCGCAACCGCAAGCAGGATTCGGACGAGGTGATCGCCCGGCGCATGCGCGAGGCGGTGTCCGAAATGAGCCATTACCGTGAGTTCGACTGGGTGGTGGTCAACGACGATTTTGCCGCCGCCCTGGCCGATTTGAAGGCCATCATAAGGGGGGGAGGGACCGGCCCCCGCCCGGTTACCATGGATATTCAGGCACTTCTGGCGGAATAGGTGGAAAAAGCGACCTTATATCAGTAAGATCAAACCGTATAGGCTTCTTGTGTGTCCTGGGTAACCCATCCCACAGGACATGTTTGTTAACGCCGCGGCCCCAGGCCGCGTTTCTTGTCTTTAAACTTCGAGGTTTCAGGTATGGCCCGTGTTACGGTAGAAGATTGTCTGGATAACGTAGATAACCGGTTCCAGCTTGTGCTGGTGGCAACGCGGCGCGCGCGGCAGTTGATTGCGGGTGCCGAGCCGTGCGTCCCCAAGGGGAATGACAAGCCCACGGTTCTTGCCCTGCGCGAGATCGCCGGTGGATTTGTCACCAACGCCCTGCTGGAAGAGGACGTGCCGCAAGCCGGACTTGAGGCAGACGATGACACATCCGAGCAAATCCAAGGCGGACCTGCCGCCACCCCAGCCCCTGGGCCGGGAAGCGGAAGCGAAGCCTGAGACGATGACGCCAGCGGGCCTAGCGGCCGGCTGGCAACGGTTTCAGATCAGCGACCTGTGCGCGCTTCTCGAAACCTACCTCGAGCCTCGGGACGTTGCTGACGTCTATCGCGCCTACCTGTTCGGCGCCGAAGCCCACGACGGGCAGAAGCGCATCAGCGGCGAACCCTACATCTACCATCCCATCGAAGTTGCCCGCATTCTCGCGGGCATGCATCTCGACGCCAAGAGCATCGCCGCGGCGATACTGCACGACGTCATCGAAGACACGCCGACGGCGAAGGATGGACTTGCCAACGAGTTCGGGAAAGACATCGCCGATCTCGTCGACGGCGTCAGCAAAATCACCCGCATCGAGTTTCAGTCGCAGGAGGAGGCGCAGGCGGAAAATTTCCGCAAGATGCTGCTCGCCATGGCGAGCGACATCCGCGTCATCCTGATCAAGCTTGCCGACCGCCTGCACAACATGCGTACCCTGAGTGCGCTCAAGCCCGAGCGCCGCCGCGCCATCGCGCGTGAGACGCTCGATATATACGCGCCCATCGCCAATCGCCTGGGCGTGCACGAATGGGCGGTGGAGTTGGGCGATCTGGCCTTCGCCGCGCTGCATCCGCTGCGCTACCGCATCCTGTCTGAGGCAGTACGCAAGCGCCACGGCAACCGCAAGGCGATCGTGGACAAGATCCGCAACGCCATCGCCAACCAGCTCGCGCAGGAGGAGTTGGCGGCGGAAGTGAGCGGCCGCGAAAAAAGTCTCTTCAGCATCTACCGCAAGATGGAATACAAGCACCTGTCCTTCGAGCAGGTTTATGACGTGTATGGATACCGCGTGGTCGTCGACAAGGCGGATACCTGTTACCGCACGCTGGGCGTAATCCACAACCTGTACAAACCCATCCCGGGGCGGTTCAAGGATTACATCGCTATCCCCAAGGCCAATGGCTACCAGGCGTTGCACACGGTTGTGTTCGGTCCGTTCGGCGTGTCGATCGAAGTGCAGATACGCACGAAAGAAATGAATCGCGTGGCCGAAGCGGGTGTGGCGTCCCACTGGCTGTACAAGAGCGGCAGTACGGACACCGACCCGGCGCAGCAGCGGGCGTTGCAATGGCTCAAGGATCTGCTAGAAACCCAGCAAAAGGCTGGCAACCCGCGTGAATTTCTCGAACACCTCAAGGTCGACCTGTTTCCGGACGAGGTTTACGTGTTCACGCCCAATGGCGAGATCAAGAAGCTGCCGCGCGGGGCCACGGTTATCGACTTTGCCTACGACGTGCACACCGACGTCGGCAACCGTTGTGTCGGCGCCAAGGTCAACCACCAGCTCGTACCGCTACGCACGACGCTGCGCAACGGCGACCACATCGAGATCATCACGGCGGACTGGAGCCGGCCCAATCCGGCATGGCTCAACTATGTCGCCACGAGCAAGGCGCGTGCCCACATCCGCAGTTTCCTGAAGAACCAGAAACAGGGTGAGTCCATCAAGCTCGGTGGCCGCCTGCTCGAGAAGGCCGCGGAGGAAATCGGGACGAATTTGTCGCAGACGACCCAAGCGCAGCGTGATGAGTTGCTGAAGACGCTCAAGTTCAATACCTGGGACGCTCTCCTGGGCGAGATTGGCCTCGGCAACCGCCTGGCGGCGGTGGTGGCGCGGCAACTCGTTCCCGAGGCGCCGGGAGTCGTGGCGCCGGAAACGGTGCAAAATGGAAAAGCGCCGGTACTCGCTATTCGCGGTACCGAAGGCGTGGTGGTGACCTACGCCCGCTGTTGTCGTCCGATCCCGGGGGATCCGATTCTCGGGTTCCTGTCCGCTGGGCGCGGTATTGTGGTACACACCGAGGATTGTCCGAACGTGGCCAAGTATCGCAAGCACCCGGAGCAGTGGATCGACGTGCAGTGGGAATCGGAAATCAAGGGCGTGTTCCCGGTGTATTTCCGGGTCGAGGTCAAGAACCGGCGCGGCGTGTTGGCCTCGGTTGCGGCCGCGATTTCGGAGGAGGACGCCAACATCGACACGGTGAACTTCGACGACCGCGACGGCCAGTACACGGCCATGGATTTCACGATCGAGGTGCGCGATCGTGTGCATCTTGCCCATATCCTGCGCCGTATCCGCTCGCTGGAGTCGGTGGTACGGATCAATCGCAAGAAAGGCTAATCCTGTTAGTTTTATTTTTTAATAAAGAGAGGACAATGAAAAAAGAGACGATCCAGACCGGTAAGGCACCGAAGGCCATCGGCACCTATTCGCAGGCCATCAAAGTGGGTGACACCGTGTATCTCTCGGGCCAGATTCCGCTGATTCCGGAAACCATGGAGCTAGAGCAGGGCGACATGCGCGCGCAGATCCAGCGCGTGTTCGAGAATCTCGGCGCCGTGGCGCAGGCCGCGGGGGGTGGCCTCGCGGACGTGGTGAAGCTCAATGTGTTCCTGACCGACCTGGCCCACTTTCGCCTGGTGAATGAAACCATGGCGCAGTATTTTCGTGAGCCCTATCCCGCGCGCGCGGCCATCGGCGTGGCCAGCCTGCCCAAGGGCGCGGGCGTGGAGATGGACGCGGTCATGGTGCTGGATAAGAGTTCTCGCCGCCGAGACGCAAAGAACACAAAGAGCAAGAAAGCGAAAAAGCGCAGATAATTTAAATTGAAGACGCGGACACCAGTCAGACACTCCTGACCCCGGTTTTGTTCGATTATCGTTTTCACACCTGGGTAATTTTTTTGCGCCCTCGGCGTCTTTGCGGAAAATGATCATATGGACATCGCCTCACTGCCGGTAACCACCCTCAGAGGCGTAGGCCCCAAGCTCGCCGAAAAGCTCAAACGCCTCGGCTTGCGTACGGTACAAGACGTCCTGTTTCATCTTCCCTTCCGTTATCAGGACCGCACCCGCGTCACGCCCATCGGGAGTCTTCGACCCGGCATGGAGGCGGTGATCGTGGGAGAAGTCGAGTTGACCGACGTGGTCTTTCGCGGGAGGCGCAGCCTCGTTTGTCGCGTGAGCGACGGCACCGGCTATATACACCTGCGGTTCTTTTATTTTAACGCCGCGCAGCAGGCGAATCTCGAGCGTGGGCGGCGCGTGCGGCTGTTCGGCGAAGTGCGTTTCGGCCCCGTGGGGCTTGAAATCGTGCATCCCGAATACGAGCTGGTGGAGGGAGCGTCGTCACCGAAGACCGAAGAAACCCTGACGCCGGTTTACCCTGCCACCACCGGCGTGCACCAATTGAGCCTGCGTAAATTGGCGCGCCTGGCGACAGAAAAATATCTCGATGCCATACAGGAATGGCTACCGGCTTCGGTATTGCAGGAGTTGCATCTGCCCACGCTCAAGGAGGCGCTGACCCTGGTTCATCGTCCACCGCCACAGACTTCGGTCGAGGCGCTGGAGCAGGGGCATCACCCGGCGGTGTTGCGTCTCGCCTTCGAGGAGTTGCTCGCGCATCATTTGAGCCTGCGGCGCTTGCGTATGAACATGCAGCAGCACAGCGCCCCGGTCATGAACGGCGCTGGCCAACTCATGCAAAGCCTTCTGGCGCAACTACCGTTTCAACTCACGCGCGCGCAGCGCACCGTGCTCGATGAAATCCTGCACGATCTCAGGCAGGGCCACCCCATGCAGCGCCTTGTCCAGGGCGACGTGGGTTCAGGCAAAACCGTCGTTGCCGCCTGCGCCGGACTTTGCGCCGTGGAAGCCGGGCTGCAGGTGGCGGTGATGGCGCCGACGGAATTGCTCGCAGAACAACACCTGCGCAACTTTGAAGGATGGCTCGTGCCCCTCGGTATCACGGTCGTTGGCCTTTCGGGCAAGCTGAACAGTCGCCCGCGCCAGGTTGCGCTCGAAAAAATTGGCAGTGGCCAGGGTCAGGTCATCGTCGGCACGCAGGCGCTGTTTCAGGAAGGGGTCGAGTTCGCCGACCTCGGGCTCATCATCGTCGATGAGCAGCACCGGTTTGGCGTGCATCAGCGCCTGCAATTGCGCGAGAAGGGTGCGGTCGGTGCGCGCCGTCCGCACCAGCTCATCATGACGGCAACCCCGATTCCGCGCACGCTGGCGCAAAGCCTTTATGCTGATCTCGATGTTTCGGTGATCGACGAACTGCCGCCCGGCAGAAAACCGGTCGAGACCGTGGCCGTTCCGGCGGCACGCCGCGCTGAAGTGGTGCGCCGCGTGCGCGAAGCCTGCCTGGCCGGGCGTCAGACCTATTGGGTATGCCCGCTCATCGAAGAATCCGAGACACTCGAACTGGAAACCGCCACCGACACGGCCGAGGCGCTGCGCGAGGCATTGCCGGAGATTTCCATCGCGCTGGTGCACGGACGCATGAAGTCTCAGGAAAAAGAAAAAATCATGGCCGCCTTTAAGCGCGGCGAAACCAGTCTGTTGGTGGCCACTACGGTAATCGAAGTCGGCGTGGACGTGCCGAACGCCTCGCTCATGATCATTGAAAACGCCGAACGGCTCGGGCTATCGCAATTGCACCAGCTGCGCGGGCGTATCGGCCGCGGTACCGCTGCCAGCAGCTGTGTGCTCCTCTACCAGCCGCCGCTCTCGGAAATGGCGCATGCGCGGCTGGCCGCCGTGCGCGAAACGAGCGACGGTTTTGAAATTGCCAGGCGCGATCTCGAGATGCGCGGGCCGGGTGAGATGCTCGGCACGCGCCAGGCCGGCATGCCCGAGTTTCATATCGCCGACCTGTTGCGCGACCGCACACTTCTGCCGCACGCGCAGGAGATCGCCGAAATGTTGCTCAGGGAACACCCCGAGAATGTCGATCCCATCGTCCGGCGTTGGCTGGGCCAGGCGGAGAGTTATGGCAGCGTGTAACCGATCCGCGCCGCGTGCCTTCCTGTAAGCGATGACCTAGAACTTGCGCCCGAGTTGCAGCGTCAGGAAATCTTCCCCTACGTTCGGGCCGTGCCAGTGCAAAACTCTTTGCCCGTTTGAGTAGTGTGTCTCACCGATCGAGAGAGTGTATTTCTCAAATTGGCGGCCGAGCGTGCCGTGGAAGAAAAACTGCCCCTGCGTGCCCAGATGGTCCGTGGTTCTTGTGACGTAAGCGATGCCCAGCTCGGTGCTGATGAAATTTTTCTGTGACCAGGGCCAGCGCAACCCACGAGCGACGCCAGATGCGTTATTGTGGTTGGAGCCATTCCATGAACCCAGTGCAATTTCGTAGAAGCTGTCCTGGTTCCATAACCTCGGTGCATCTTTTTGATAGCGCAAGAACGTGGCAGTGGCCTCCTGCGACTTGATATTGCCGTAACCCTCCCCGATTGCGAGGTTGTCCGCGTTCGCGAGCGGCGAACAGAGCAACATGCCGGCGAACAGACCTGAGTGTGTTTGGATGACGATCGCGCGCCAGATCTTTTTGGTTTCTGTTTTCATGGATCGGTGCGACAAGGTAGGATGATTCTAACAGCACCGGTTTTTTCGTAAAACCAAGACCTTTAAATATTGTCGAGAGTTGGCTCCGACAGAACGCTGACCGGGGTATCTGTTTCTGCTACGATTCGGGCTCCATAATTAATTTGAACCCGTTTTGTATGGTCGTTGCCAGCATCACCGGACACCGCCGTGCGGAGCCGCTGTGGCGGCCAGCGCCGCGGTTGAACCGGTCCGAAATCCCCGAGAAGGTCTGGCCCTGGCTGCTGGATAAGGCGTCTTTGACGGAGCGCATTGTCGGCTCGTGCCCGGGCAGTTTCCGGGTGCAGGTAGTGAACCAGAAACGCGGGCGGGTGATGCACAATGAGGCGCGTATTTTGAATATGCGAGCGGGCACCCATGCCATCGTGCGCCAAGTACAGTTGGTTTGCGGCGAAATACCCTGGGTGTATGCGCGCACCGTCATTCCGCCGGCCACCCTCAACCGGCGTCTGCGGCGTCTGGCGCGGCTGGGTTCGCGTTCACTGGGGGCGACGCTTTTTTCCGATCCCTCCATGAAACGTGGTGAAGTCGAGATGACGCGTCTCACCGCCTCCGATGAATTGTATCGGTCCGTCACGGGCGGCCTGTCCCGAAAGCCCGAGACGATCTGGGGGCGACGGTCGGTATTTCGGCTCGGTGGCAAGCCATTACTCGTGTGCGAATTTTTCTTGCCTGAGATAGGTGAATTCACGGAATGAGTTTGTGGTTGCGCCTTAGGGAATACGCGTTGCTGATGCGCCTGCATCGGCCGATTGGCAGTCTGCTGCTGTTGTGGCCAACGCTGTGGGCACTGTGGGTGGCTGCGCAGGGCCGGCCGGACCCGCGGGTGCTGGCGGTCTTTGTGCTCGGTGTGCTGCTCATGCGTTCGGCGGGTTGTGTGATGAACGACTACGCCGACCGCGAGTTCGATCCGCACGTGGAGCGCACGCGCGACCGCCCGCTTGCCGCTGGGCGAGTCTCACCCAAGGAGGCCCTGGTACTGTTTGTAGTGCTGTGCCTGATTGCCTTTGCACTCGTGTTGACGATGAACTGGCTGACGGTGATGTTTTCCTTTGCCGGTGCGTTTCTTGCCGCGACGTATCCGTTCATAAAACGTTTCACGAGCCTGCCGCAGTTTTACCTCGGCGCGGCGTTTGGCTGGTCCATCCCGATGGCCTTTGCGGCGCAGACGAGTGGCGTGCCGATCCTGGCCTGGATTCTGTTCGTGGCCAACGTCTTCTGGTCGGTGGCCTACGACACCGCCTACGCCATGGTTGACCGCGAGGATGATCTCAAGGTCGGCGTGAAATCCACGGCTATCCTGTTCGGCGCCTACGACCGCCTCATGGTGGGCCTGAGCCATGCCGTGACGCTGGGGCTGCTTGCGTACACGGGGCTCATCGCCGGGCTTGGCATGCTGTATTATGCCGGGCTGGCCGTCGCGGCGGGGTTTGCCATGTACCAGCAATACCTGATCCGCGATCGTACATGCGACGGATGTTTCCGCGCGTTTCTGAATAACAACTGGTTCGGCGCCGCCGTGTTCGCCGGACTCCTGATGAATTACTGGCTGGAGGTTATGGGATGAAACTCTACGGCTCGCTGACTTCCCCTTATGTGCGCAAGGCGCGCGTGTTGCTCAAGGAAAAGAACATTGCCTGTGAATTTGTCGTGGCCGACGCCTGGGCCGCGGACAGTCCCATCCCGGCCATGAATCCGCTCGGCAAGGTACCGATACTGGTGCGCGATGACGGCAGCGTGTTGTTCGATTCGCCGCTGATTGCCGAATATCTGGACAGCCTAAAGGGCGAGCCGCTGATTCCGCCCTCCGGCGAGGCCCGCTGGGAAGTGCTGCGCTGGCATGCGCTTGGACAGGGCATGCTCGATGCCGTGGTGACTCGGCTGCTCGAGTCGCGCCGCGGTGAGAAGATGTCGCCGGAAGTCATCGCGCGCCAGGAGAGCAAGATTGCCGCGGCTCTCAGGTACGCCGACACTCAGCGCAAGGACGGGCCTTATCTGTGCCTGAACCGTTTGACGTTCGCCGACATCTCCCTGGCCATTGCCCTGGAATATATCGATTTCCGCTACGCGCATGATTGGCGCCGCCAGCATCCGCGCCTGGCGGAGTGGCTTAAGGCCCTGATCGTGCGACCATCCTTCCTCGAAACACAGCCGCCCAAGTAATGACTTTCGGACTCCTGGTTGTCGCACTGTTGATCATTCTGATCGGCGCGGAGGCCTTCACCAACGCGCTCGAGCATCTCGGCGAGCGCCTGAAAATTTCCGAAGGTGTGACCGGCTCCATTTTTGCGGCGGTGGGCACGGCCCTGCCCGAGACCATGGTTCCACTGGTGGCGATTTTTTCCACCGCCGGCACGCAGGAAATACGCGAGGAGGTGGGTGTTGGTGCGATCCTGGGCGCGCCGCTCATGCTTTCGACGCTCACGTTGTTTCTGATGGCGCTTTTTGCCGCCCGGCGGCGCGGCTGGATGGAGAGCTTCCATCCGGAACGCAGCGGCCTCGTGCGCGACCTTTCCTGGTTCCTGCTGGCGTTTAGCTTGAGCACGGTCGCCATCTTCATTCCGCATCAGACGGTATGGGTACGCGTGATGCTCGCGATATCGATGGTGCTCGTCTATTTTATTTATCTCATGCTGACGATCCGCGCCTCGGCCAAGCTCGTGGCCGAGGGGCACGGCACCGAGGCCGGAGAACCGCTGTTCCTCGTGCGTATCCTCGGGCGTCTCGGCTTGTCGGAAAACATGACCATGGTATTGATCCAGCTTGGCATTGGTCTTGCGCTCATCGTCTTCGGCGCGCACGGTTTCGTGCAGGGCGTGGAGCAGTTGTCGATATGGTTCGGTATCTCGGCTCTGGTGTTGTCGCTGCTGATCGTGCCGATCGCGACCGAGCTCCCCGAAAAGATCAACAGCATTCTCTGGATCCGCAAGCGCAAGGATACGCTCGCCTTCGGCAACATCACGGGCGCCCTGGTGTTCCAGGGCAGCCTGCTGCCCGCCATCGGTATTTTGCTGACCCCGTGGGAGCCGCGCCGGGAAGTGCTCACGGGGCTGGTTCTGACGCTCGTGGCCAGCAGCTATCTGTTGTTCATGTTGCGGCGCGGGCATCTTAAACCCGTGCACCTTTTCTTCAACGGTCTCTGCTACGCCGCCTACCTGGCTACGGTATTTTACTAGCCCCCGCGTGCCGGCCAGCCGCCGATGGCCTAGAATAGGCCGCAGGATTCCGGGCAGAGCGGGCGGTCACTATGGCGGAAAAAGAAAAACCTCTGGCGCGTTACGCGGTGATGGGCAACCCTGTCGCCCACAGCAAATCGCCCGTGATTCACAAGCAGTTCGCGCACCAGTTCGGTCACCACCTCGAATACACGGCGATCGAAGCGCCGCTCGATGGCTTCACCCAGGCGGTGGAGCAATTCCGTGCGAGCGGTGGCAAGGGCATGAACATCACCGTGCCCTTTAAGCTCGAAGCCTACAAACTGGCCGATCACTTAAGCGACCGCGCCAAGCTCGCGGGCGCGGTCAATACCTTCTGGTTCGAGTCCGACGGGGCGATTTTCGGCGACAATACCGATGGCGCGGGGCTGGTGCACGACCTCACCAAAAATCTCGGCATACACCTCAAAGATAAAAAGATTCTGGTGCTGGGCGCTGGCGGGGCCGTGCGCGGCGCGTTGAGCCCGCTGCTCAAGCAGCATCCGGCATTGCTCGTTATCGCCAACCGCACCGTCTCCAGGGCCAAACACCTCGCCCGGGAATTCGTCCATTTCGGAAAACTCGAGGCCTGCGGTTTTGACGAGCTCACCGGCAAGCATTTTGATGTTGTGATCAACGGCACCGCCGCGAGCCTGAAGGGCGAAGTGCCGCCGCTGCCGGTAAACCTCTTTGCCAAGGACGCCATCGCCTACGACATGATGTATGGCGACAAGCTCACGCCGTTTCTCGAATGGGCGGAGCTGCACGGCGCCGCGAAAGTCGTGGACGGGCTCGGCATGCTCGTGGAGCAGGCGGCGGAATCGTATTTCATCTGGCAGGGCGTACGGCCGGAGACGAAACACGTGATAGCGGCGTTAAGGAAGGGTGGGTAGCCTATAAATTTAAGGGTATCCGGCTTTTAGTCGGGGAGGGCTACCGGTCAAAAAACGGTTCAGTGCGCGCGTGTCGATATATTTCCTGCGTTTTCTTTTTCGCACATCGAGCCGCAGACAACCGCAAGATTTGCATTTACCGCGGCGCAAATCGGTGGTGCGTGTTTGGGTGGTGTTCCCGCAATCGCAAAGACACAGCCACAGACGGTGTTGATGGGCATCCACCCCACAACGGCCGATGACCACCAAACGGCCGTAACGATTTCCGATATTCACTCCCTTAAGCATTGATGCCGTTCGCCGCCAGTGTCTTACGGGCTCGGTGCCGCCGCCGCGACCGGCTTTAGTGTCTCATCTATAGAACTGAAGATAATGCTCGGGATCAGGGTGTTCTTGGCAAACGCCATGTAACCCGAGTCCCAGAAGTACAGCTGCATACGCCACATCTCACCGTACTGCACCACCTGCACCTGCTTGCCGTCATTGATGACCAGTACTTCCATCGGCATGGCCGGGGCATGGTCCACGCCCGGGTAGGGGGCATCTTTGGCCTTGCCTTCGCTGCGGAAGTCGGAGTTGATGCGAATGCAC
>JBGPBL010000035.1:0-29193 GCA_041481225.1 Sulfurifustaceae bacterium
CAACGCCGCGAAGAACGTGCTGGCGGAAGGTCTTCGCCAGCTAGCCGGTGGTGAGCACCGGGACCTGCGCGTGGAGGCGGCTGTCGTAAACGCCGCCGGTGAAGCGCGAACCGGGCAAATGGCGAAGGCGTGTCAGGAACATGCGTGAGCTGTTTAGCGGTGGATTCAAGTGTGGTCTTTACGGCTTCGGCCGGTGCCTATGCAGCTGATTCGACCGCCACCAATGCCCCGAAAGAACCGGAGCAGCAGGCGCTGGAAAGTGTCGCCAAAAATCTTGATAAAAAACCGGACAATCAGGGCCTGAAGAATGCCCGTCAGCATCTGGAGAAGAACCGGGAGCAGCATGCCGAAAAGCACACGGAACAACAGGAGCATGCGGAAGGCGGCGCACACATGGAGAAACCGGAGCGTCCGGAGTACATGGTGCGGGCTGGAGAGAACAGACACTAGTTTTACTTGTCGGGGCCAGGCACAGGGGGCACCGATGTGCTCTTTGTGCTGTCTCGGGACGGAGAATGTTCCGCCATTTTCAAGCACGCTTATCCAGAATGGATATTTCGTTTCCCTATCCGGTTTGATAGTCTTATTTCCATGAAAAAAATCTCATTCTTCCCCTGTTACATGGCAGGCGCCATTCTCCTGGCGTCAGTGGTGTCCGCCCGCGCCGCGGAGGCAGACCTGAGCGTCAGCCTCGGTGCGGAATACACGACGGGTAATTACGGCACGTCGACGGATACCAATATTTGGTATTTCCCCGTCATGGTGAAATACCAAACGGTCGCCGATTCCCTGGCCCTCACCGTGCCCTACGTCAGCCTCGAAGGCAACGGCAGCGTCGTTGCCGGTGAGCGTGGGATGCGCCGTACTGTTCCAACGAGTAGCAGCCGTCAGACCAACTCCGGGTTAGGCGACATTGTCCTGGCGGGTTCGCACAAGCTTTTCGAGACTGACTCTTCGCGGATGGACCTGACCGGCAAGATCAAATTTGGCACGGCCGATGAAAAAGACAACCTGGGCACGGGCGAAGACGATGTCTCCGTGCAGTTGGACATGGAAAAATACCTGGACAGCAACAGTGTGTATGGCACGGTCGGTTACAAGATTCTGGGTGATCCGCCGGGCATCAATTTCAGGAATGTGCTTTACGGTTCGCTGGGCCTGTCGCACAAGCTCGATGCTTCAGACACGGCCGGCATGGAATGGTATGCCCAGGAGGCGACCATTTCCGGCGGCCCGGCGTCATCGGAGTTGACGCTTTATCTCAGCAACAAGGTCGACAAAAAAACCAAGGTGACCGGATACCTGCTGAAAGGATTCTCCGACGGAAGCCCCGACTGGGGCTTCGGTGTGGTGCTGAAGCTGACACAGTAACCCGCGTCGCCGGCGGCGTCGGACCGCCGGCCCAGGCTCAGATTCTCTTTGCCTTCTCGCGTGTCTGCTCGCGCACGACGATTTTTGCGAGATCACCGATTTGTTCCGCGAACAGTTCGATCAGGTCATCCACGGCCAGAATGCCCACCAGCGCGTTGGCGTCGTCAACCACCGGGATCCGACGGACACCCTTGGCGCGCATCAGCTTGATGGTATCGATCAGGTCATCCTTTTCCTCGGCCGTCACCAGGTCCTCACTCATGATGTCGCCGACATCGACATCGTTCATGTCGACCTCCTCGGCGATGACTTCGAGGACGATGTCCCGGTCAGTGACGATCCCGACGGGTATGCGTTTGCCCGCTTTTTCCTCCACGACGATCAGGTCGCCGACGTGGAATTCGCGCATGAGTTGCGCCGCCTCGCGGATGGACGCACCCTTGTTGATAATAACGACGTCGCGGTTGCAGATGGTGCTGACAGTCATGGGTCACCTCCTGGTTCAGATTCATTCTATGCTCCCAAGCCTTGTCTCTTTTGATCTAGATCAAGGATCGGTTCTGAGCAGTTTGGGAAGTTACGTCTGCATTTGCCCGAGTTAGGTAGGCAAACCGCCGTCCGAAATGTCTCCGCACGGCCGCCACTTCTCCCTGGCGACCTGAATTTAGTCGGACGGCGGTATTTTTTCCGCAAAACCCCCATTTTTTTGCACGCCGGCGCCAGTTCCAAACCACGGAGCTGTACGGATTATGTTGTGGGAGGTAGAGTTAGATTAATTCTTAATTTTGTGTGATTGAAATGCTAGACCTGTTTCTTGATTCCCTGATCGTTATGCTTGTCGTGGTGGACCCTATTGGCCTCACGCCGATTTTCGCGGCCTTGACGCACGGCGAGTCAGCGGCGGCCCGGCGCAAGATGGCGCTTCGGGGAACATTGATCGCGGCCGTTATTTTGGTCGTGTTCGCGCTGACCGGCGATCGCCTGCTGCGTTTGCTCGGTATCGGCATGCCGGCATTTCAAATAGCCGGAGGGGTGCTGCTCTTTCTGTTGGCGGTTGACATGGTTTTCGCGCGGCATTCGGGTCTGCGTTCCACGACCGAGCGCGAACAGAAAGAGGCGGAAACCAAAAAAGACATCTCGGTTTTCCCGCTTGCTATCCCGCTGATCGCCGGTCCCGGTGCGCTGACGACCGTGTTGCTGATGGTGGGTGAGCAGGGCAGTGATCCGGCGGTGCTGGCGGCGGTGCTGGGTGTGTTGCTGGTTGTACTGATGATCACGTTGATGGCGCTGCTGTTGTCCGAACGCATTATGGCGATTCTGGGTGAAACCGGTACCAACGTCATCAGCCGTGTTCTCGGTGTGATTCTGGCGGCACTGGCCGTACAGTTCGTCCTCGATGGCTGGATGGCGTCGCTTCCGTCCCTTGACGAGATCGTCCCCCAAATGATGACCGTGTGATACGCGGTGATTCGCGAACGCGGCTTATGGTTCGCCGGCCCTGGTCGATCCTGAATCAGGCGTAGGTGGCGACAGGCAAGTAGTCGACAGAATTGATGCCATGCGCTCCGGGTTCAAGCACGCGATCGATTTCGCATGACCACCCATCCCGGGTCTTGTAATCCATCAGGTCGACCATGGATGCCTTGTCGAAGGCACTGTTATCGGCCCGCATGATCAAGATAATGCGGGGCTTGAGGCGGCGCGCCCGGTTCATGGTCACGATCACGCCGATTTCGCCGGTGTTGAGTTCCACCACGCTGCCGATGGGGTAGATTCCCATGCACTGGATGAACTGTTCCACGAGGCCGGGATGGAAATCGTTACTGCGCCATTCGTACATTTTTTTCAGGGCGGCATGGGCGGACATGCCGGCACGATAGACCCGGTCGCTGGAGATGGCGTCATAACAGTCGACGATACCGCCGATCATGCCAAACAGTCCGATCCGGTCGCCTTTTAATCCATTCAGGTAACCATCGCCGCCATAACGTTCGTGGTGGCATCGCGCCACATCAATAGCCGTGGCCGGGATGTCCCGAGTTTTTTCCAGAATCTCCACGCCGTGCGGAACATGGCTTTTCATGAGCGCCAGTTCGTCATCGTTCAGCGTGCCGGGTTTGTTGAGAATCTCGTTCGGTATTTTCATTTTCCCGATGTCATGCAGCAAGGCACCTATGCCAAGCGCCGTGATGTCCTGGTGTTCCAGCCCCAGGTGCCGCCCGAAGGCGAGCGCCAGGAGGCAGACGCGCAGGCTGTGCAGCGCGGTATATTCATCCTTCTTCTTGAGTTGGGTGAAACAGGTGAGGGCATCCGGATTGCGGATGACGCTTTCCGCCATTTCGCCGACAATCGCCTTGATACCGGTCATGTTGATGTTCTTGCCGAGACGCGCGTCCTCCAATATCGTGTGAATTAGCGCGCGCGCCTGCTGATGGGTCTCGCGGACGATTTCAATTTCCTCTTCCAGGCTGGTTTGATCGCGGTATACGGCCTTGAGCAGTGGCTGGCTCTCGATTTTGATTAACAGGTCGCGTTCGAGTTTTTTATGCCGCAGTGCATCCCGGGCAGCGGATTTTTCAGAGGGGGTACGCGGAATGGAAACGATGTCGGGGGTTTCATCGCCATCGACGAAGACATGCTCGCAATAGTGTTGCAGCTCTCGAATCTCGGTTTCGGAACGGATTTCGAAACCTTGAAAGAGAAAAGGCGTCTCGCGCCAGGGACGGTCTAATTCATAGACGTACATCCCCACCTTGAGCTGCTGCACAGCTAGTCGTTTTTTCATTTTTATTGCCCGGTGATCATCCCAACCAACCGGCGGTTTCATGCGAAACCGGCCTCCTGCATCTTTTTTCAGTGTAGATCAAATATGCCGCACCCCCAAGTAAATAGTGACGGAATGGGTGGCGGACAGGAGTCGGAAAAACTGACACAATTGAACTTCATACACACCGGAGAAAAATGAATGAGCGAACATACTTACAAAATCGTGGAACTGGTGGGGTCGTCCACGCAAGGGTCGGACGACGCCGTCCGTAATGCCATGGCCCGCGCCGCCAAAACCCTGCGGAATCTCGACTGGTTTGAGGTGGTCGAGACCCGCGGCCACCTGGAAAAAGGCCAGATTGCCCACTGGCAGGTCAAGATCAAGGTCGGTTTCCGCATGGAAGACTGACGTCCCGGACCCAGCCGATGTTCAAGCTATGCGCTTCGGTTAACCTGCCGGAGGCCTACCTGGTTTTGCATCGGCTGGAGCAGGCGGGTATCGAGGCGCGTGTGTTGAACGAACATGCGCAGGGTGGTCTCGGCGAGATCCCGTTCCTTCAGGCCTATCCCGAGATATGGGTTATGGAAGAGGCCGATGCCGTGCGGGCACGGGAGATTCTGACGGCCTTTGAATCAACCGAGGTGCCGCCGGGAAAGGTGCACTGCGCCGAATGTGGTGAGGAGAGTCCGCGGAATTTTGAAATTTGTTGGCACTGCGGTCAACCGTTACGCTGACGTGACGCGCGCTGGAAAGATTTAAAGCCGTGTGCTCAGGTCCGCTTCGGCCTGCACCTTGGCTCGCAGCAGATCCTCGGTGATGTGCGACCAGGGTGCGCGTTTTTCGGAAACGATATCCGAGATCTTGCGTGAAAATCTATTGTAAGGGATGCGCTCTTCTTCCGGCACGGCCAGGGCGGCGCGCTCGAGGAACGGGATCAGCCCTTCGATTCTTTTCAGCTTCTCCCTCTTGACCTTGATGTCCTTGTCTTCCTCTTTCGCACCGAAATAGGCCTCGGTGTTCGTCATCATGGTTTCAATCGCCTTGTTGAGGTTGCTGCAATCCAGCATGAACAACCCGTAGGAATGCTGATAGAGCTTGAACAGTTCGAGCACGATGTCCTTGAGTTCCAGCAGACGCGGATGCTGGCGTAGCCCCGTCGTGAACAGGGTGAAAACGTCGTCGTAGGATGCCGCGGGTTTCTTGTCCGCCCGCTCCCTATTCGGGATGACCGAGTAAGACGATACCGTGTTGTTCTCGGACTCTTCGGCCTGTTCCCGCATCGACGGATTCTTGGCCATCTGGCACATGGCCTGGATGTCATCGAGTTGTTCCACGATCTCGTCGCCCTTGTTGCGTGTTTCCCTCTGGGCATACCGGAGATTGGTTTCGGATTCGCTGTAGTCGAAGGTGGAAATCACGCTCTGTCTGATCTTCGACTCAACCTCATTGTGGGTCGCCGATCCGAGCATGCCCGTGAGCCGCTGTTTCAGGCGTTCGCGGGCCTCGATCGCAATCCGGTAGATACTGGCGTAACGCGCCTCGGTTTCCTTCAGCTCCACGTATTGACGCAAGTTACCCTCAAAGATTTCGATCTTCTGCAGGAACGACTGGGAAAAAGACAGAAACGGGCCTGCGAATGCCGCGTTCTCTTCGGCCGTGGGCGCCAGGACGGAAAGCGCCTGTTTGTAGGCCGCGACCTTGCTGTCCACAAGCTGCACGCCGCGCGAGATCCCGGTAAGAACGTTGGCGATGCTGGCAAAGGACTGGTGGATCTGTTTCGTGGTCTTCAGGATGTCGATCAGCTTGCGCAGCATGGTCTCTTCACCGCTGGTGCGCAGGAACAGGGCCTGGAGGCTCTTTTTCGCATCGTCCAGCTGCTCCGGGTCGAGCAGCCGGTGTTCCTCGATGAAGTACAGGGCCGTCATCGAGACCAGCGCTTCTTTCTGCTGGTTGTCGACAATGGAATTGGATTTGGTCATCGTGGGCACAGGTCCGTGTGACTGGATAATAGGTGCTTTAGGGTAATATCCGAGCTGGGTCGGGTGCCGGGCAGACCCGCATTGCCCAAGTAATTCACTCTAAACTAATATTAGCACCATTAAGGGCGGCGGTACCCCAGCGGTTTGGCAATTTTTGGTAGAATTGCCGCCGGGGTTGAACTTACGGCCGGTAGACCCTATCTAATCGGCCGGACAAAGATAATTTTTACTCAACTCGGAGAGTCCATATCGTATGAAACGTATTTTCCTGTTCGTGCTGACCAACATCGCGGTCCTGCTGGTTCTTTCCATTTCGGCAAGCATCCTGCTCCGGGTCCTCGGCGTGCAGCAGTTGCCGGGTGGCCTCAATCTGCAGGCGTTGCTGATTTTCGCCGCGGTCATCGGTTTTGGCGGTTCCTTTATCTCGCTCGCCATGTCCAAGTGGATGGCCAAGATGGCCACCGGGGCGCAGGTCATCGAACAGCCGCGTAACAGCACCGAACAGTGGCTGTTTGAAACCGTGCGGCGTCTCGCCCAGAAGGCGGGCATTGGCATGCCGGAGGTGGCGATGTATGACGCACCGGATATCAACGCCTTTGCCACCGGCATGAGCCGTAATCACGCTCTGGTCGCCGTGAGCACCGGTCTGTTGCACGCCATGGACAAGGACGAGGCCGAAGCCGTGCTCGGCCATGAGATCACGCACGTCGCCAACGGCGACATGGTCACGTTGGCGCTGATTCAAGGCGTGCTGAACACCTTTGTGATCGTGCTGTCGCGCGTGATCGGCTATTTCGTCGACCGCGTCATCCTCAAGAACGACGACCGTGACTCCGGCGGAATCGGTTTTTTTGTCAGCAGCATCGTCGCCCAGATTCTGTTGGGCATCCTGGCGAGCATGATTGTCATGTGGTTCAGCCGTCGACGTGAGTTCCGTGCGGACGCGGGCGGTGCCCGTCTGGCCGGTACGAACAAGATGATTGCCGCGCTCGAGCGCCTTAAGGTGGCGCACGAACCGGCCCAGCTTCCCGACCAGATGGCGGCGTTCGGCATCGCCGGCAAGCCGGATGGCGGCTGGATGCGCCTCTTTATGTCGCACCCGCCATTGGATGAACGTATCGCGGCGCTGAAAGCACGGCAGTAAAACCGCCAGGCGTCAGAACAGAACCCGTAGCCCGCAAGCGCTACGGGTTTTTTATTGCCCCACGAAGGAGGCCGAGAAGGTTTTTGAAACCAGCCGCGGCCAGCGACCGTGAATGACGGCAAGTTTTTGCGGCGGCTCCAGGGTAACGACATAGAGGCGCGCCTCGCCAAGGTAGCGGGTGACCAGTCCTTGCAGCCATTCATTTTCCGGCACCGCGTACCAGTGCGAGCGGCCGTCATGGTCTTTTTCCATGAAACGGGCGGCCGGAATCAGTACCGCCTGCGGCTGATATTTGTCCCACTTGCCGGCCTGAACGGATTCGAGCCGCGCCCAACCGCCTGGTGGCAGGGCGATCGCTTCGGATTCGCGTCTGCCCCATGGCAGCCAGGTGAGCTGGCCTGAGCGAAGCCGCACCGGCAGTGTGGCTTTAGGCTGGGGAAAATAAATCCGCTGGGTTTTATCGCCGTTTTTGAATTCCACGCCGCCGCACATGGCCGCATTTTAGGGCGGCCCGGAGCAAAGCGGAACAAAGGGGTGATTTCCGTGTAATGTTTTCCGGCCGGGAGCGTCTAATATCAACAGAGTGGTTGCCAGGACGCCTGAAAAAGGCCCTTAAAGTTTATCCGGGAGCAGCGGCATGTTCATCATCCGAAAATCCACCGATATCAAGTCGAGTGAGATAACGCCCAAAGATGTTTATTTGAAGCGACGGCAATTCATGCGCGAGCTTGCGGCCGTGGCGGCCGTCGGTGTTGCCGCGGCGCTGTGGCCCGAGTTATCCCGCGCTGGGCAGAAACTTCATAACGTACGCAAGGGGCCGTTTGCCACCGACGAGAAGCTGACGCCATTCGCGGATGTCACGGGCTACAACAATTTCTACGAATTTGGCACGGACAAGCGCGACCCTTCGCAGCATGCGCAGAATTTCCGCACCTTTCCCTGGTCGGTCGCCATCGAGGGTGAAGTGGAGAAACCGGCGGTGTACCAGATGGAGGATCTGCTCAAGCACCAGACGCTGGAAGAACGGATCTACCGGTTGCGTTGTGTGGAGGCCTGGTCGATGGTGGTGCCATGGGTCGGTTTCCCGCTGCGCGACGTGATCAAGCGTGCGCAACCGACGTCACGCGCGAAGTTCGTGGAGTTCACCACCTTGCATGATCCAGCGCAGATGCCCGGCCAGCGCCCCGGCCTGCTGGGGGCCGGACTCGACTGGCCCTATGTCGAGGGTCTGCGCATGGACGAGGCCATGCACCCGCTCGCGATTCTCGCCGTGGGTCTTTATGGCGAAGTGCTGCCGAACCAGAACGGCGCGCCCTTGCGGCTGGTGGTGCCATGGAAATATGGTTTCAAGAGCATCAAGTCGATCGTCAAAATCCGGCTTGTTGAAAACCAACCGCCGACCACGTGGGGCAAGGCCAACGCGCGGGAATACGGCTTCTATTCCAACGTGAATCCGGCTGTCGATCATCCGCGTTGGAGCCAGGCCTCGGAGCGCCGCCTTGGCGAGGACACACTGTTCTCGCCCAAACGCAAGACGCTGCCGTTCAATGGTTATGCCGAGCAGGTGGCGTCGTTATATGCCGGCATGGACCTCAGGAAGTTTTTTTAAATCTGCCACGCCCACGAGATGCTGCAGGCTTTATTGATTAACCGCTTCGCCAAACCAATCCTCTTTTTTCTTGGGTTGGTGCCCCTTGGGTTTCTGGTCTGGAAAGGCGTGGATGGCCATCTCGGAACCAATCCTGTCGAAACCATCAATCGTTATACCGGCGACTGGGTGTTGCGGTTTTTATTGATCACGCTCGCGGTGACACCGCTGCGGCGGATGGCCGGTTGGAATAGGCTGCTGCGGTTTCGACGTATGTTCGGACTTTTTGTATTTTTTTACGCCATCCTGCATTTTCTGTCCTACGTATGGCTCGACCAGTTTTTCGTGATCGACGACATCATCAAGGATGTGGCCAAGCGGTTGTACATCACGGTGGGATTTACCTGTTTCGTATTACTGATCCCGTTGGCCGCGACCTCCACGAATGGAATGATCCGGCGTCTGGGGGCCGGGCGCTGGCAGCGGTTGCACCGCCTGGTTTACTTCATTGCTATCGGCGGCATCGTGCATTATCTGTGGCTGGTCAAATCCGATCTGACCCAGCCACTGATTTACGGGGTGATTCTGGCGTTTTTGCTGGGGTTCAGACGATGGGGCAAGACGCGCCGCACGCCCGTTCCGGCCGTGGCCGGGGGTTCTTCTTAGGTCTGCCGGGGATGCCCGTCAGGGGTTTGTCCATGCGCAATGCATTGGCGCCGTCGGCGTAGAAATTTTCGACGCTTTCCGTAACGACATAGCCCATCCGCCGGTACCACTCGATGGCCGCGGTGTTATCCGCACGCACTTCAAGTCGTAGTGTGTGGCAGCCGCGGGTAACCGCCGCGGACACGGCGGCCTGCATGAGTGCCCGTGCTATGCCGCGGCGCTGATGTTCAGGGTGCACTACCAGCGAATAGACGCGCGCCACGTGGGCGCGGCGACGATAAAACAGCACCAGGTCCCCTACCAGCGTGCCCCGCGCTTCACCGACCCAGATATCCGCGTTGCCGTGCTTCAGCAAATGCCGAAAGTTTCTCCGGCTCAACTGATCCGACGGAAAGCATTCCTCAAGCCGCACCAGGGCCGCGAGGTCGGCATGCCGGGCGCGGCGCAGTACTAAATCAGAGCGTGGCATTGTGCCGGAGTGTGGTTTTCTCGCCAAACAGGGCCGGACGGTAACTCATTTTCACCCGGCGCAGGTTTTCCAGGCCAAGGTCGTCGCCCACGTTGATGAACGTGCAGTCGGTGAAAGTCTTGGCAAATTCGCGGAACAGGTACTGCGCCGAGCCGGGAATCGCAAAATTGGTTTTTTCCACGAGCACGTTGGCGACATCGGGCGTAATGCGTTCGCCGAAGGTAAAACCCTCGAGACGGTCGTTGATGAACAGGCACAGTCCATGCAGCCCGAGCGTGTCATAGTGTTGCAGTGCGCGCTCCACGGCTTGACGCTCCTGCTCCACGGTGTAGAAGAAGTCGGCAATGGCTTCACCTGTCATGTACTGGATGCGGTTCTTGAGCCAGGTGTTGATCAACTCGCGGATGCCGTCCCAATGCTGCGGGCCGAGTGTCTCCATGCGGTGATCGGGATAGGTGCGGCGGAACTGGTTGATCTCGCTGCGCTTGGTCTTGTAGGCGTTGCCTTTCAGCTGGATCAGATCGTCGGTGCGATAGATGTAGTCCGGCAGGCTGCGCTCGACGAGCCACTCGCTGTCGGAGGTTTCCAGCACGTTCGCAAAATCGCGGTAAACATATTCCACGGTGCTGAGATACGGGCTCGGGTTGTAGCCGTCCATGATCTTGAAGCAGGCCGCGAGCGCGGCCGGCTGGCGCGCGGGTTCGCCCAGCGGCGGCAGCAGCATGGTCAGGCAATTGCCGTTCAGGCTGAACAGGCAGAAACAATCCTCGATGATCTGGTAGAAGCCGCTTTTCTGCGACAGCCAGATGATGTTGTTGGCAAAGGTGTAGTCGGACAGCGGCGCCTGAATAAACTTGATGTAACGGTCAAACAGCGGCTTGGCGTCGATCGTAAACGGATAGAGCCGGTGGTGTTCGATTGCGAGGTAATGCTTGGGGAAGAAGTCGTTGGCGTGCAGGGTGAGAAGACTGGCCGGTGAGGGTGGCCTCATGCCGGCGATACGATTCTGTTCGCTACTCAGGGGAGGTTCTTCGGATTGACGCAGCATTATTTTGTTAGCTCCTGTGAAATGAGGTTGTCACTGGCCACGCAAGGTAGTCAGCGCCGTGGGATTGAAATGGGTGCGCGGAAAATATCGCGCTCGAGTGAAGTGACAGGCCTTCCGGGACGGGTTGGCGGTCAGGACGGGCCGTTGGCCTAAAGGTGAAATAGTTAGAGACAGTTGCGGCTTCCGCAGATAGCGGCGGCCGTACGGCAGGGGGCTCAGGATTCGTATTCAAAAACAGTCAGTTGAAGCAAGTGCATACACGATGGACCCCTTTATAAGGTTTGGCTTGCCAGCAATAAAGCGAAATGAAATGATTGTTTTGATAAAAGAATTTACTGGAATTCATGGACACCGATCTGCTCAAAACCTTCCTTGAAGTTTATCGCACCCGCCATTTCGGACGGACCGCCGAGAACCTCTACCTCACTCAATCGGCCGTGAGTGCGCGCGTGCGGCTGCTGGAAGAAACGCTCGGTGTGCCGCTTTTCACCCGCACGCGCAATGACATTCAGCTGACGCCGGCCGGCACCCGCCTGCTCAAGCACGCGGAGGCCATTCTCAACGCCTGGAATCGCGCGCGTCAGGATACCGCGTTGGGCGAATCGGACAAGGTGTCGCTCGCGATCGGCGGGGCGTTCAGCCTGTGGGATATCCTGTTGCAGGAATGGACGCACGTGCTTTACCGGAAAATACCCGGAATCGCCCTCCAGGCCGAGGCCCACGGAGGGGATGTCCTGATCCGTAGGCTGCTCGATGGCGCGCTCGACGTTGCCTTCATGTTCGAGCCGCCGCAGATGGCCGAATTACAGGTGCGCGAGGTCGCCAATATCCGGTTGACCATGGTGGCGAGCGAGCCGGGACTGACCGCAGGCGAAGCCATCGCCAGAGGCTACATCATGACGGACTGGGGTACGGCCTTCGCCATCGCCCATGCCCGGCACTTCCCCGACATGCCACCGCCAGCCATACGCATGGAGCTGGGCCGCATGTCGCTGGCCTTTCTGCTGAGTTGCGGCGGGGCGACGTACCTGGCAGAGCACATGGTCAGTGATTACCTGCAAACCGGCCGCCTGCACCGCGTGGAAGACGCGCCGGTCATCGACCGGATGGTGTACGCGGTCTATCCGTTGGCGAGCGAGCGCCATACCATGCTCGATCGTGCGTTAAGCTTTCTGATCCCGGCCGGTGAGGCGCGCGAGCCAGTGCGCGCCCAAGTCGTGCCAGTGCTTTAACCTGCTGGGCCACAAACCCTCCCCGTCGTTCACGCCTTCGAATCGATCAGGCTGATGTTGTCGTCATTGGAGTTGATGAGCACCACGGCGACGTCGGCCAGGACTGGCACCCCGGGTAACAGCGCCAAACCGCCATGCCTATGGCCAAAGCCAGGCCGGCGGATGAAAACGAATCTGGACCATGGGCAGAGGTGCCTGAAAAACGTAAAATAGACCGTTGGCGGTTATCCTGGCTATATCAAAGTGGTGGCCCTTTGCCGGGACGGGCGCCGGTCGGATGACCGGTCTTCATTGCAACCAAAAAGAGGTTTCCGTTGGAACAGTTTCGAGGCACAACAATTTTGTCGGTGCGCCGTAACGGGCGTGTGGTCATAGGCGGCGACGGCCAGGTGACGATGGGTAATACCGTCATGAAGGCCAACGCGCGCAAGGTGCGCCGGCTGTACAAGGATCAGGTGATCGCCGGCTTTGCCGGCGGTACCGCCGATGCCTTCACGCTGTTTGAGCGCTTCGAGGGCAAGCTCGAGAAGCACCAGGGCCACCTCGTGCGCTCTGCCGTGGAGCTCGCGAAGGACTGGCGCACCGACCGCATCCTGCGCCGTCTCGAGGCCCTGCTGGCCGTGGCCGACAAGACCGCCTCGCTCATCATCACCGGCAGTGGCGATGTCATCGAGCCCGAAGGCGGGCTCATCGCCATCGGATCCGGCGGCCCCTACGCCCAGGCCGCGGCACGGGCGCTGATGGAGAACACCGAGATGGGCGCCCAGGCGATTGTGGAGTGCGCACTCGGCATTGCCGCCGACATCTGCATTTACACCAATCGCAACCTGACCATCGAGTCGCTGGAGACGTAGGACCATGTCGGAAATGACCCCGCGCGAGATCGTTCAGGAGCTGGACAAGCACATCATCGGCCAGGCCGATGCCAAACGCGCGGTCGCGATCGCGTTGCGCAACCGCTGGCGTCGCATGCAGGTCGGGAACGAGGCGCTGAAAGCGGAAATCACGCCGAAGAATATTCTTATGATCGGCCCAACCGGTGTCGGCAAGACCGAGATTGCGCGGCGCCTGGCGCGCCTGGCGCACGCACCGTTCATCAAGGTCGAGGCCACCAAGTTTACCGAGGTCGGCTACGTCGGCCGTGAGGTGGATTCCATCATCCGCGATCTCGCCGACATGGCGGTGAAGATGACGCGCATCGAAGAAATGGAAAAGGTGCGCACCAGCGCCGAGGACGCCGCCGAAGACCGGATCCTGGACATTCTCATTCCACCCGCGCGCGAGATGGGTTTTGCCGTCGGCGCCGAGGGCCAGAAGACCGCGACCGACGAAGGCGCGGCGCGCCAGCGTTTCCGCAAGAAATTGCGTGAGGGCGATCTCGATGAGCAGGAGATCGAGGTTGAACTCAGTGCGCCCACCATGGGCGTTGAGATCATCACCCCGCCCGGCATGGAAGAGATGACAAGCCAGTTGCAGGGCCTGTTCCAGAATCTGGGCGGGCGGCGCGCCCGTCCGCGCAAGGTAAAAATTCGCGAAGCCAGGAAACTGTTGGCCGAAGAAGAAGCCTCACGCCTGGTCAATGAGGAGGACATCAAGAGCCGGGCGCTGCAGCGTATCGAGCAACACGGAATCGTGTTCATCGATGAGATCGATAAGATCGTGGGCCGTTCGGAAACGCATGGCCCCGATGTATCGCGTGAGGGCGTGCAGCGCGATCTCTTGCCACTGGTAGAGGGTTGCACGGTTTCCACCAAATACGGCATGGTGAAAACCGATCATATTCTTTTCATCGCTTCCGGCGCGTTTCATCTGTCCCGACCGTCGGACCTCATTCCCGAATTGCAGGGGCGGCTGCCGATACGCGTGGAGCTCGACCCCCTCAAGGCCGAGGATTTTGTGCGTATTCTGACCGAACCCGATGCCTCGCTGACCGAACAATACACGGCGCTGCTGGCCACCGAGGGACATGGCCTGGAATACACGCCTGACGGTGTGCACCGGATTGCGGAGGTGGCCTGGCAGGTGAACGAACGCACCGAAAACATCGGCGCCCGCCGGTTGCATACGGTCATGGAGCGGTTGCTCGAAACCATTTCCTTCGAGGCCGCCGAGCGCCGCGGCGAAAAAACCGTAATCGACGCCGCCTACGTGGACCGCCATCTCGGCAGCCTGGCCGGCAACGAGGACCTGGCGCGCTATATCCTCTGACGCCGTTTCCCGGCGTCTTGATTTGCCGTGATTTTTTTCACGCTTGAAATCCGGCGTGGCACCCCCATTCTAGAACACGAACCGACGACGGCTGCTTGAAAAGATCAAGACAGGCCCGCATGTTGTGCGAAACCAATTAATTTTTTTTTGGAGGTGCCATATGAACAGACTGATGCGACGTGAAGACCGGACCCCGCTGGCCCGCTTTGGGCTGTGGAACAATGATTTTGACCGGATGTTCGAGGGTTTCCTGCGCCCGATACGGGTGGTGGAAGAGGCCGCCGGCGAAAGCCTGGTTCCGGCGATGGACGTGAAAGAACGCGATGGCGAGTACGTCATCAGGACGGAACTGCCGGGCGTCAAGAAGGAAGACGTTAGCATCACACTGGAAAATGGCGTCTTGACCATCAGCGGCGAAACCAAGAGCGAGACCGAAGAGAAGGAAGGCGAACGCCTCCTGCGTCAGGAACGCCGTTACGGGAAATATACCCGCAGCCTGCGGCTGGGCACGCAGATCGATGAGAAAAGCGTCAAGGCCAACTACAAGGACGGGGTGCTGGAACTGATCCTGCCCAAGGCCGAGGCAGTGAAGCCGAAGAAGATTACGGTGGGTGTGGACTAAGTCTGCCGTATCCGGAAAGAAGCTCCGGGAGGAAAGGCCGCGCAAGCGGCCTTTCTTGTTTGTGGATGGCGCATGCTGACTTTAAGGTAAATATGCGCTAACTTTTCCTTTCAAGTCCTTATCGCCGCCAGAAAAACAGGAAAAACCATGTCGCTGACCCCGCAATCCGCCGCCGACCGCGCGCACATCCTGACCGAGGCATTGCCCTACATCCAGCGCTTCCAGGGCAAGACCCTCGTCATCAAGTACGGCGGCAATGCCATGGTGGATGAATCCCTCAAGCAGAGTTTTGCCCGCGACGTGGTGTTGATGAAGATCGTCGGCATGAAACCGGTGATCGTGCACGGGGGTGGACCCCAGATCGGCAAGCACCTGGAAAAAATCGGCAAGAAGAGCGAATTTGTCCAGGGCATGCGCGTGACCGACCGTGAGACCATGGACGTGGTCGAGATGGTGCTCGGCGGCCTCGTGAACAAGGAGATCGTCAATCTCATCAACCAGCAAGGCGGCAAGGCCGTGGGGCTTTCGGGCAAGGACGGCGGCTTCATTCGTGCCAGGAAAATGGTGCTCAAGAAATCCCAGGAGAACGAAAAACTGCCGCCCGAGATCATCGACATCGGCCACGTGGGCGATGTGGAGCGCATCGACCCGGCGCTGGTATCGATGCTCGATTCCGGCGATTTCATTCCCGTGATTGCGCCCATCGGTGTGGGCGAGGACGGCCAGACCTACAACATCAATGCCGATGTCGTGGCCGGCAGGCTAGCGATGACCCTGAAGGCGGAAAAACTCGTGCTTCTGACCAACACCACCGGCGTGCTCGACAAGCAAGGCAAGCTGATGACGGGTCTGACGGCGAAGCATGTCAGTGACCTGATCGCCGACGGCACCATCAGCGGCGGTATGCTGCCCAAGGTGAACTATGCGCTCAACGCGGTGGCCAATGGCGTGGGTTCCTGTCACATCATCGACGGACGCGTGCCGCACGCGCTGCTGCTCGAGATCTTTACCGATCAGGGCGTCGGTACCCTGATCAAGGCCTGACCGCTCCCCCATGGCCAGACCGCGCCGCGGCGAACGACGTCAGGACATCCTTGAAACGCTCGCGCGCATGCTGGAGGCCAACCAGGGCGTGCATATTACAACGGCGCAACTCGCGCGCGCCGTGGGTGTTTCCGAGGCCGCGCTGTATCGCCATTTTCCGAGCAAGGCCAAGATGTTCGAAGGCCTGCTCGAATTCATCGAAACGACGGTCTTCACCCGCATCACGCGCATTCTGGCGGAAGAACCGCACGCCGAGGCGAGAATCCAGAGCATCCTGTTTCTGCTGCTTGGTTTCGCCGACAAAAACCCCGGCATGGCGCGACTGCTGTACGGCGATGTGCTGGTGGGCGAAACCGAACGCCTGCGCAAGCGCGTGCTGCAGATTTTCGAGCGCATCGAAACCCAACTGAAACAAATCCTGCGCGAGGCCGAGGTCAACGAGAAGCTGCGCACGCCGGTTGCGGATGTCGCGGTGCTGCTGCTGACCGTGGTCGAGGGATCGATCACGCGTTTTGTCCGCAGCGGATTCAAATCATCGCCGGCCGCGGGTTGGGACAAGCAGTGGGAAATGTTGCGCAAGAGTGTTTTTAATAAATAACCGAGCCGCCGACGGCGGATCGGTTATTTAAACGAACTTCGCGTTAAACACCCACACCGTCGCCAACCCGAGCAGGAAGCAGCCCGCCGCGTATAACGCGGCCCATCGCTGATAACGTTTCGCCAGTTCGCCTTGCGTGAAGGCGGACAGGAGATAGGGCCGACTGCTGCTGCGGGTGGGTCCCAGGACATTGAGGCCGTCGGCGGAATGGTTGATTTCGTCACGGCGGCTTTTCATGACCTCACGTCGCGCCTGGGCCCGGGCCAGCATCCATTCTCTCTCGTCGATTTTTCCGTCCTGGTTGAGATCAAAACATTTCAACAACGCGGGCTGGTCCTGTTTCCAGGCACTCAGCAGCATCCGCACGTCTTCGTCCACGGTTGGCGTGCTGGTATAGCTGCTCACGTTTTTCAGAAGTCCGATCGCGTACATGCGTTCGCCGGAATTGATGCGCTCCTCGGTGAAGCGGTAGGTATTGTCGCTGGCGGCGAGGAAAGTGGTCATGTACTTGGGGTAGGCGACACCACTTATGGCGGCGCGGGATTTCCAGGTTTCTTTGTATCGTGGTGTGACTTCCGCGCCTTCGGGGTCGACGACAATGCGGCCGGTTTCGTCTTGCAGCCAGAAGATTTCGGTGCTTTCACCCTTGTCCACGGTTACCCAGCGAGGTCGATCTCTGCCGCCGCTGGTGTATTCCTCAATCCGGTAGCGGTACCAGACGCAGGGCAATCCCGAGAGCTTGGCGATGATGGGTGGGCCATCCATCAACTTCCCCAGGCCTTCGATTTCTACGTAGCCTTGGGGCGCGGATCGGATTTTGATGGCGGGGGTGTCTTCGATCAGGCGCCCGATGCCGACGTTGCGCCAGGTGCGCCAGGAGCAGTAGGCGGAACCGGCCGTCAGCACCGCGACGGCAATGCCGACGGCAACGGGGTTGCTTTGGTGGATGGTGCTGGCCAGTCCCGCAAACCACGGGGCCAGCGGGGTGAAGGCTGACATGACTAGCCGTTGAACAGGGCTTTGATGTTGACGTCTTCGATCTCAGTTTCCTTGAATCGGAGAAGCAATTTCGGCTCGAATCGGAACAGCGTGGCGATTACGTTGTCCGGAAATTCTTCGATGCGAGTATTGCTGGCGTTCACCGAGTCGTTGTAGAACTCGCGCCGGTCGGTGATCTGCGCCTCAAGCTGTGAGATACGGTCCTGCAAATGCTGGAAGTCTTCGTTCGCGCGCAGTTCGGGGTAGTTCTCGGATACGGCAAAGAGCCGCGCGAGGCCCGCGCGCAACTCGCCCTCCGCGCCACCCAGCGTACCGACATCACCGGCCTGGCGTGCGCTCTGCACGGCGGCGCGGGCCTGGGTCACTCGCTCCAGCACCCCGCGTTCATGCTGCATGTACTGTTTGCAGGCCTCGACCAGCTTGGGCAGTTCATCGTGCCGCTGCTTGAGCAGCACGTCGATGTTCGACCAGGCCTGGGCGATGTTGTTCTTGAGCCGCACGAAATTGTTAAACATGGTGGCGGCATAGAGAAACAGCGCCGCGAAGAGCGCGAGAAAAACGAACGTGGCGATAGACATGTGTTCTCCTTCCTGAGTCGGCTGATCCTTACAAGAAGGAGTATAGACGCCAGTAGAGCGACTGGTGGCGGCTACAGGCCGATGGCCACTTCCCGGATTGCGCGGTTATGAATCTGAAAACCGCGCATTTCCAGCACGCCTTTGGTGTTGAGCGAGATAATGAGGTAAAGCACGCCGGGGTATTCGTGCTGCTGGATGTCGGTGAGCGAGGGCAGGGGCGGGGCGTCCGGGTGCGAGTGGTAGATCGCGGCGAGTTCTTCGCCGCCCGCCCGCATCGCCCGCATGGCGTCGATCTGGCTTTTCGGGTCCAGTTCGAAAAAACGCTTTTTGTCCCGGGCGACATTGGCGACGGGGTAGCAGGTCTTGAATCCCTGGGCGTCGCGGGAAATGAGACCGCACACCTCTTCTTCCGGCGACAGCTGCGCCAGATGCAGCAGCTGGTTGACGATCGGGCGTGGAATGGTGATCGTGTTCATGGCCCTCCGCACACCGGACAGTCCGGGTCCTTGCGTAATCGCACTTCGCGCCATTCCATCGTTTGCGCATCCAGAATCAGCAGCCGGCCGGTGAGTGTCTGGCCCGCGCCCGTCAACACTTTCAGGGTTTCGGCGGCTTGGATCGAGCCAATGATGCCCACCACCGGCGCCAGCACCCCGGTCTCGGAACAGGACTCGGCGAGTTCATCCATGTCCTTATACAAGCAGCGATAACAGGGGCTGTCAGGCTGATCGGCGCGGAAGGTCGTCACCTGGCCTTCCAGCCGAATCGCCGCGCCGGAGACAAGCGGTTTTTTTTGCGCTACGCAAATCCGGTTCAAACCGAAGCGCGTGGCGAAGTTGTCGCTGGCATCGACGACGACATCCGCCAGCCGCACCTGTTCCGTGAGTTCGTCGGCCTCGAGAACTTTATTGAAGGTCGTGATCCGGACATCCGGATTGAGGGCTTGCAGCGTTTGTTGCGCCGAGGCGACCTTGTCGATGCCGATGGCATTCGTGATGTGCGCAATCTGGCGCTGGAGATTCGATAGTTCCACGCGGTCGTGGTCGACGAGCACAAGGTGGCCCACGCCGGAGGCGGCGAGATACATCGCCACCGGCGAGCCCAGCCCGCCGAGTCCGATGAGGAGCACGCGTGCCTCCAGCAGCCGTTGCTGGCCCTCGATGCCCACCTGCGGCAGCAGGATGTGGCGGCTGTAGCGGAGCAGTTGATTGTCGTCCATGGAAGTTCGGACCCAGCCAGATCAGCCGTGGCTTAGCGGCGACACTCGGTGACGCGGTGATTCCCGGACAAATCCCGATGGGAAACAATATCACGATAACCCTGCTGACGCAGGAGGCCGGCGACGGCATCCGCCTGGTCGAAACCATGTTCCAGTAACAAGCGGCCACCGGTTTTCAGGTGTGGTGGCGCCCGGGAAGCAATATGGCGTATGGCATCGAGCCCGTCGGCGCCGCTGGCCAACGCGCTTACCGGCTCAAAACGCACATCGCCTTGTTGCAGATGCGGATCGTCCGCGCACACGTAGGGCGGGTTACTCACGATCATGTCCAGCTTTTCACCGGCCAGCGGGATGAACCAGTCGCCTTGGCGCAACTCCACGTTGGTCAGACCGAACTTTTTGACGTTGGACCGCGCGGCGTTGAGCGCGGGCGGTGAAACGTCGGTGGCGATGACCCGACAACCGGGACGCGCGCTGGCAACGGCCAGGGCCACGGCGCCGGTGCCGGTGCCGAGGTCGGCGATGGTCCAGGCCGCATCCGCCGGAATCAGCGCCAGCGCTGTTTCCACCAGGAGCTCGGTTTCCGGCCGCGGAATCAGAGTGGCCGGCGTGACATTCAATTCCATCGACCAGAATTCGCGCGTGCCGGTGAGATAGGCGATGGGCTCCCCCCGTTGGCGCCGGGCGAGAAGATAATCCAGTTCTTTTTGTGGCGCCGCCTCAAGCGTGATATGGGCGCGCGTAATCAAAGCGCTGCGATCCAGGCCACAGACATGCATGGCCAGTACCTCGGCGTCCAGGCGCGGTGTCGGGCTCGATGCGGCCAGTTGCGCTGTGGCCCTGTCGATGAACTGCTGGAGGGTCACGACGTGGCCGGTCAGGCGCTCAGGGTGGAGAGCTGGTCGGCCTGGTCCGCCGAGCGCAGGGCATCGACGAACTCATCGAGCCGGCCCTCCATGACCTGGTCCAGTTGGTACAGCGTGAGGTTGATGCGGTGATCGGTCACGCGGCCCTGCGGGAAGTTGTAGGTGCGGATGCGCTCGGAGCGGTCGCCGGTGCCAACCAGGCTCTTGCGCTGCGCCGCCTCGGATTCGCGCTGTTTGCGCTGTTCGGCCTCAAGCATGCGCGCCGACAGGATCGACATGGCGCGCGCGCGGTTCTTGTGTTGCGAGCGCTCGTCCTGGCATTCGACCACGATGCCCGTGGGCAGATGCGTGATGCGGATGGCGGAATCGGTTTTGTTCACGTGCTGACCGCCGGCGCCGGAGGCACGGAAGGTGTCGACCTTGAGATCCGCCGGGTTGATGGCGATGGCGTCGATTTCCTCCACCTCCGGCAGAATCGCCACGGTGCAGGTGGACGTGTGGATACGCCCCTGGGCCTCGGTTGCGGGCACGCGCTGTACGCGGTGCGCGCCGGATTCGAATTTCAGGCGCGAGTACACGTCCTGTCCCGCGATGCGCGCGATGATTTCCTTGAAGCCGCCGTGTTCGCCGGGGCTCTGGTTCATGGTCTCCACGCTCCAGCCGTGCTGCGTGGCGTAATAGTTGTACATGCGGAACAGGTCGCCGGCGAAAATTGCGGACTCGTCGCCGCCCGCCGCCGCGCGGATTTCGAGAAACACGTTGCGTGAATCGTTCGGGTCTTTCGGCAGCAGCAGATTCTGGATTTTTCCTTCGAGGGCTTCGATGCGTTTTTGCGCGCCGGTGATTTCCTCCTGCGCCATCGCGCGGATCGACGAGTCGCTGTCCGCGAGCATGGCGCGCGCGGATTCCAGCTCATGGCGCGCCTCGCGGTAGTCGCCGTAGAGTTTCACGACCGGGCTGATTTCGGCGTATTCCTGCGAGAGTTTGCGAAACTGATCCTGCTTGCCGATGACCTTCGGGTCCGAAAGTAGGCGTTCGATTTCCTCAAAGCGCTCCGCAAGGCTGTTCAGCCTTGTCTCAATGGACGGGTTCATCGTTAATCTTCGCCGAGATTGAAAAGACGGCGCGCCGCTTCAAGCAGCGCATTGTTACCGTCGTGGTCGGCCTTGCGAAGTGCATCGGAGGGGGGGTGGGTGAACTTGTTGGTGAGCGCGCGCGCCAGTTGTTCGATCACTTTGTTCGGATCTTCGCCGCGCGCCAGTTTACTGCGTGCCTGTTGCAGCTCGGCCTCGCGTACGGCGTCGGCCGCCTCGCGCAGCGCCCGGATGGTGGGCACGGCGTCGAGGGATTTGACCCAGTGCATGAAATCGCCCACCTGGGTGTCGATGATCTTTTCCGCCTCGCGCGCGGCCACCTGGCGCGATTCCATGTTCCCCTGCACGACCTCCTTGAGATCGTCGATGGTATAGAGATACACGTCGTTGAGTTCGCCGACCTCGGCCTCGATGTCGCGCGGCACCGCGATGTCGACCATGAACATGGGCTGGTGGCGGCGCGTCTTCAGCGCCCGTTCCACCGCGCCCTTGCCCAGAATCGGCAGTTGGCTGGCGGTGGAGGTAATCACGATATCGGCGTCGGTAAGGCGCAGCGGCATTTCCGACAGCGAGATCGCCTCGGCGCCGAACTCGGTCGCCAGCAGTTGGGCGCGCTCGACGGTGCGGTTGGCCACGATCATGTGCCCAATGCCGTGTTCCTTGAGATGGCGCGCGCATAATTCGATCATCTCACCCGCGCCGATCAGTAACACGGTCTGTTCCGACAGCGTGTTGAAAATCTGCTTGGCCAGGGAAACGGCGGCGGAGGCCACCGACACCGCGCTGGCGCCGATGGCGGTGTCGGTGCGCACCTGCTTGGCGACTGTGAAGGTCTGCTGGAACAGGCGGTTCAGGATTTTTCCGGTGGCGCCGGCCTTGTGGGCGTGGGCAAAGGCCTCTTTCATCTGCCCGAGGATCTGCGGCTCACCGAGAATCATGGAATCCAGCCCGGCCGCGACGCGGAAGGCGTGTTTGACGGCCGCCTGATCCGGGTGCTGGTAAAGATAGGGCAGGATGTCCGCGCGGTTCAGGTGGTGATAGCGACAAAACCAGTCAATCACGTGCTCACGTTGCGCGGGCTCCAGTCCACAGTAAAGCTCCGTACGGTTGCAGGTGGAGACAATCGCCGCTTCCTCGGCGCCGCTGTGCGTGACTTCGTGCAGGGCATTGGTAAGTGTATCCGGCGCAAACGCCGCTTTTTCGCGGATTTCGACCGGCGCGGTGTGATGGTTGATGCCAAAGGCAAGCAGATGCATGGAAAATAACCGGGAAATCGCAGTAACGCCCGCGATTTTGACCCATCATGACGCGGTGTCAAGTTCGGGGCGCTGGTGTATGTTTCTAGGCCTTGAGATTTGCCGCCCCTGACCCAAATCTACTCTATATATAGTATGGAGTTAGGATCGGTTTTGACCAGTGGAATAATGAGCCTGCGGCAGGCGTGGGGCGGCGGGGTTCGCGGGCGGGAAACACGAAGTGTACTATAATTCTTGGCATTGGGAGTTTCCCATCCTTACCGCAACGTCGCGCGCGAGGTGGTCTCCGCACAAGGGAAGGCCGCAAATACCGGCAAAACGGAGTTCATGCCCAGTCCGCGCCGCACCCGACAATTTCAATTTAGCAACCCGGGGCAACAGGCCCTGTTTAAATTTAAGGTAACCCACAGCATGACTAATTTCGATAGCGGGATGAACAACCGCGCGCCAGGGTTGTCCAATGGCCGTGCCACCGTGACGTCCGGAGACTTTATGAATCGATTCCCTACCCGCCACTTCCTTATTGCCGCACTGGTATCCGTAGTGACGGCCTGTGCCGGGGTGGCACCGCCCGCGGCGGTTGTTGAGGAAAACCCCAAACCGAAATTGGCGGAGGATCTGCCCAAGATCCCGCTTGAACCCGAAATTCTTTACAACCTGCTCGTGGGCGAAATTGCCGGACAGCGCGGGCAGATTGGCGTGGCCGCCTCGACCTTGGGCAAGGTGGCGCAACAAACCCGCGACCCGCGGGTTGCCGAGCGCGCCACGCTGGCATCGTTGTATGCCAAACGTTACCCCGATGCGCTGACGTCGGCGCAGTTGTGGGTAGAGCTGCGGCCCAATGACGTCGATGCCCGTGAAGCCCTGGCCACGGTGCTGCTCGAACTCGATCGCGCGCCCGAGGCCAAGACACAGTTTGAGAAAATTCTCGCCATCGAGGAGGAGCACAATAATCTCGATCAGTCTTACCTGCGTTGCGCCGCCGCGCTGGCGCGCGGCAGCAACCGCAATGCGGCACAGGAAATCATGCAGTCACTGGTGGACAGGCACCCGCGCAATGCCTCTGCCCATTTTGCCATGGCGCACCTCGCGGTTCGTGGCGGCGATCTCGAAAGAGCGCGCGTGGCCACAGACCAGGCACTGGAACTGCGGCCCACCTGGGAAGAGGCGGCCCTGTTCAAGGCGCGCATCCTGATTTCACAGAAGGACCTGGGCAAGGTGCGGGCGTTCTTTGAAAGTTATCTTGCCGGCAATTCGGGCGCCAACAACGTCCGCCTGAATTATGCACGCTTCCTGATTGACCAGAAGGAATGGAACAAGGCGAACGAGCAATTCAAGCGTATCGTGGCGAATAGCCCCGACGACGCCGAGTCGGTCTATGCCGCGGGCCTGCTTTCCCTGCAGACCGGCAATCTGGACGACGCCGAGAAATATTTAAAGCATGCGCTCAAGCTGCGCCCCCAAAACGACCAGGCGCGTCTTTATCTCGGTCAGATCGCGGAACAGAACAAGCACTACGACGAGGCCACGGGCTGGTACAAGGAAGTGGATGACGGCGAATATTATTTCGAGGCGCAGACGCGGATTGGCATGATCATGGCGAAGCAGGGCGATCTCGCCGGCGCGCGCAAATACCTGCAGAGCATTCCTGTCCAGAACGACAGCCAGCGCGTGCAGGAGGCGATTGCGGAGGAGCAGATTCTGCGCGAGGCGAAGCAGTACCGCGAGGCGTTTGAGATGCTGAATGCCGCGATCAAGGCCGTTCCCGGCGACAAGGACCTGCTGTACACGCGCGCGCTGGTGGCGGATAAACTCGAAATGCTCGACGTCGCGGAACACGACCTGCGCGAAATCCTGAAGCAGGACCCGAAGAACGTTAACGCGCTCAATGCGCTGGGGTATACGCTGTCGGACCGCACCACACGCTATCAGGAGGCGATGGAGCTGTTGCAGCAGGCGATGTCGCTCAAGCCGGACGATGCCTTTATCACGGACAGCATGGGTTGGCTCCAATACCGCATGGGCAATCACGCCGAGGCCATCAAATACCTGAAGCGCGCCCTTGCGATCCGCAACGATGCCGAGATTGCGGCGCATCTGGGCGAGGTGCTCTGGGTCACGGGCAATCATAAAGAAGCGGAGTCGGTGTGGACCAACGCGCTGCACGAAACGCCGGACAACGAAGCACTCAATAGCGTCATCAAGAAATTCAAACCGTGAGGCGGTGTCGTGGCGTCATCCTGGCTGCCCTGTGGCTGGCAGGCTGCACCACGGTTCCTTCGCTTCCTCCCTCTGACAATCCCGCTGCCACCTGGCAGGCGCGCCAGGTGGCGCTGGCGCCGCTCACCCACTGGACCATCCAGGGCCGGCTCGCGCTGCGCACCGCCGACAAAGGCGGGCAGGCCTCGCTCCAGTGGGTGCGCGATCAGGATCGGCACACGATCGACATCACCGGCCCGCTCGGCCGTGGCACATGCGGCTTACGCAAGACCGCGACGGCGCCGAACTGCGCGACGCGGATCAAAAAACCTGGTACGCGCCAAACGCGCAACAACTCCTGTTCCGCACTACCGGCTGGCTCATCCCGCTCGATGGGTTGAATTACTGGATGCTGGGTTTGCCGGTGCCCGAGGCTGCCGCGAGCCAGGACCTCGACGAATGGGGACGGCTCAAGACCCTGCGCCAATCCGGTTGGGATATCCGGTTTCTGGAATACACCCGCATCGGCACTGTCGACCTGCCGAGCAAGTTGTTTGTGAAAAAACTGGCGGAGCCAGCAGCTGGAAACGACCCCCAAAACGCCACGCTCGAAGTGCGCCTGCTCATCGAGCATTGGGCGCTCAATTAAATTAGACTCCGTGCGGTATGGAAACCTGGCTCGCCCCCGCCAAGCTGAATCTGTTTTTGCACATCACCGGTCGGCGTGCGGACGGTTATCACACGTTGCAAACCGTCTTTCAGTTTCTGGATTTTGGCGATGAGCTGAAATTCCTCATCACGGACGACGGCTGCATCCGCCGCGCCGTGCCCCTGCCCGGCGTGCCGGAGGACAAGGATCTGACACTGCGCGCGGCGCGCCTGTTACAGGAGACGGCCGCGGTTACCCAGGGTGTCGAAATCCATCTCACCAAGCGTATCCCCACCGGCGGCGGTCTCGGCGGCGGCAGCTCCGACGCGGCCACGACCCTGCTGGCGTTGAACGAGCTGTGGCAGGTGCACCTGCCCATTCCGGAACTGGCGGCGCTCGGACTCACGCTCGGGGCCGATGTGCCGGTATTTGTGCATGGCCACGCTGCCTGGGCCGAGGGGGTGGGCGAGGTTCTGACACCGATTGAGCCCGAAGAGGCATGGTATCTGGTGGTGGTGCCGCCGGTGCACGTGTCCACCGCCCAGGTGTTCGCCGACCCTCAATTGACACGCTATAGCCCACCTATCACAATACGCGCCTTTCACGAGGGGCAGGGTACCCGTAACGACCTGGAACCGGTGGTGCGAAGCCGCTATCCGGAAGTGGATCGTGCTCTCAGGCTATTTGCCGAATTCGGCGCGGCACGCATGTCCGGTTCCGGTGGGTGCGTGTTCCTCAAGGTGCAGGACGAGAAGCGGGGCCGGGAACTCTTGAAACAGATACCCAAGCCGTACACCGGCTTCGTCGCGCGGGGGTTGAATCGGCATCCTTTCTATAGTCGCATTGCCAGGCAGCGCGCGTAGCGCGCTCAGTAGTCCTGGCGCCGCGATGGAGTTAAGTCAGGTGTTGTATAGGGGCGCAAGTTTCTGGGGCGTCGCCAAGTGGTAAGGCAACGGATTTTGATTCCGTCATTCCCAGGTTCGAATCCTGGCGCCCCAACCAGATTTCGAAAGCCTGCCTGGCAGGCTTTCCTGTTTGCCGGGTTTTCGAAGATAGCCTGAGAGGAAAACACGTGTCCTTGGATAACATGGTGGTGTTTACCGGGAACGCCAATACGGCGCTCGCGGAACTCATAGTAAGGCATCTCGGGCTTCCGCTCGGCAAGGTGGTGGTCGGCCGTTTCTCGGATGGCGAGATTCAGGTGGAGGTCATGGAACACGTGCGCGGCAAGGATGTGTTCATCATCCAGCCCACCTGTGCCCCCAGCAACGACAACCTGATGGAGTTGCTGATCATGATCGACGCCGTGAAGCGCTCGTCGGCGCGGCGCATCACGGCGGTGATGCCTTATTATGGTTACGCACGCCAGGACCGCCGCCCGCGCACCGCGCGCGTGGCGATCACGGCCAAGCTCGTGGCGGACATGATCACCGTCTCCGGCGCGCACCGGGTGTTGACAATGGATCTGCATGCCGACCAGATCCAGGGGTTTTTCAACATCCCGACGGACAACATTTATTCGTCGCTGGTGTTGCTCGGCGACATCTGGCGGCAGGAGATCAAGGATCTGCTCGTGGTGTCGCCGGACGTGGGCGGTGTGGTGCGGGCCCGCGCGATGGCGAAACACCTGGAAGCGGACTTGGCCATCATCGACAAGCGCCGCCCGAGGCCGAACGAGGCCAAGGTTATGCATATCATCGGCGAGGTCGAAGGCCGCACCTGCGTGCTGATGGATGACCTCGTGGATACCGCCGGGACGCTGTGCGAGGCGGCCGCGGCGCTGAAGGAACACGGCGCGCGCCGGGTGCTGGCCTACTGTACGCATCCGGTGCTGTCCGGCAAGGCCGTGGAACGCATCAGCAACTCGCCGCTCGATGAGCTGGTGGTGACGGACACCATCCCGCTGCGGCCCGAGGCCAAGGCGTGCAAGCGCATCCGCCAATTGAGCGTGGCCGAGCTGCTGGCCGAGTCCATGCGCCGCATCACGCTGGACGATTCGGTGAGCGAGTTGTTCATGGAGTAAAAGTTTCGGTGTCGGGTGCAAGCCCGATGCCTTTTTATCCCTCCGGTCCTGGTCGCGGGCGCGGCGGGAGATGTTCAACAAACCTTGGAGATAGACAATGAGCGCGAAATTTGATCTGACTGCTGAACCGCGCAACGCGAAAGGTACGGGTGCGAGCCGCCGCCTTCGCCGCGCCGGCAAAGTCCCCGCCATCCTTTACGGTGCGGGCCAAGACCCCATGACGGTCTCGCTGGACCACAACTTGATGCTGCGGCACCTGGAAAACGAGAAGTTCCATACCTCCATCCTGTCGGTTACGGTGGATGGCAAGACCGACCAGGCGATTCTGCGCGACTGGAACATGCATCCGTATAAGCCGATCGTGATGCACGTCGATCTTCAGCGCATCAGCGCCACCGAGAAGCTGCACATGAAGGTGCCGCTGCACTTCATCGGCCAGGACGTGGCCCCGGGCGTGAAGACGGACGGCGGTATCGTCACCCACTTGATGACCGAAATCGACATCACCTGCTTGCCGAAGGACCTCCCCGAGTTCCTGACCGTGGACATGTCGGCCCTGCACATCAATGAATCCGTGCATCTTTCCAACATCAAACTGCCGGAAGGCGTGAGCATCACGAGCTTTGCCCATGGCGGCGATGATCTCGCGGTCGCGGCGATTGCCGTCATCCGTGTGGTGGAAGAAGCACCGGTCGTGGTAGCGGCCCCGGTCGAAGGCGCCGCCGCGGCACCGGCCGAAGGCGAAGCCAAGGCGGGCGAAGCCAAAGCCGGCGAGGCCAAGAAGGGCGAAGCCGCTCCCAAGGCAGGCGAGGCCAAGAAGGGCGAAGCCCCCAAAAAGGCCGAAGGCGCGCCCAAGAAGGACGCAGGCAAGAAGTAAGGCAAGCCACCTCCTTCGCGGAGAAACAACGTGGCGCAGGGGATTTCCCTCATCGTTGGCCTGGGAAACCCGGGCGCGGAATATGCGGACACCCGGCACAATGCCGGGTTCCGTTTTCTGGAGGCCCTGTTGGCGGGGACAAACCAGGCACTGCGTCCCGAGTCCCGTTTTTCCGCATACGCGGCAAAGCTCGCGATTGCCGGGCGCGACGTCTGGCTGCTTGAGCCGCAGACCTTCATGAACCACAGCGGCGAAGCGGTGTCGAAGTTTGCCCACTATTACAAAATCCCGGTCGCAGAAATTCTCGTCGCGCACGACGAGCTCGATCTGCTGCCGGGCACTGTGCGGCTCAAGGTCGGCGGCGGCGACAGCGGCCACAACGGCCTGAGCGACGTGACCGAGAAAATGGGCGGTGCCGATTACGCGCGGCTGCGCATCGGCATCGGCCACCCCGGCTCGGCGGCGCAGGTGGTGGCGTATGTATTAAAGAAGGCCGCCTCGACCGACCAGGTGTTAATCGATGCGGCCATCGCTAACGCCAAGGCGCATATCGCGGACATCGTTCACGGCCAGTTTCAGAAGGTCATGAACAATCTGCACACACACAACAAATAATCCCCTCTCCTGCCTGCGCGGGAGAGGGGGAGTTGGAATTAAAGAGGTTATTCAGGTATGGGTTTTAAATGCGGCATCGTCG
>JBGPBL010000036.1:0-27774 GCA_041481225.1 Sulfurifustaceae bacterium
ACGCCAGCGATGCAAAGGTCGTCTGTTTCATCATTCTCTTTCTCCTCGTGCCCGCGCGGGCTGTCGTGATGTCAACGCGTTGGACAGGGGGACTTGTTCAGAGTTTCCTTAGCGGATCACAGCTCCATTCGATGTTTCTGCTCAGTCTGGCGATGGCGTTCGCCATCCTCCGAGGGAGGGTACCCGCTGGTGGTCGTGAGCGACTCATGGCCGAGATTGTCCCTTACAAATCGAAGATCCAGCTCCTGGTCGGCCATGGCGGAGCTCGCGGTGTACCGCCGCCAATGCGCCGAGGCTTGTTGAAGCTGCGCGGCCTTGGCTAAAAACTCTTCGCCGCGCGCTCGCAACCGATAGATTAATTATCAGTTACGCGTCGTTATTCTTTCGATCCTCCCGCGTGCTGCCCAAGAAGACTTTGCATTGATTGACACTCTCCCTGCAGAGCCTCAAAACTGTATTTCATCTCGCGACATTTTTCCTGCAGTGCATTATTTTCCTGGTCCAATTGCCTCAGTCGATTCTTGTCTCGCAAGACCTCAGCCCGTAACTCCTCTTGTACCTGAAGCGAGGAGGCCAGCTGTGCGCGCAGGGTAGCCGCCATAGTTTGCGCTTCTTCTTTTTCTGTTTGTACCGCCTTGAGTTGGTGCTGGAGCGCGCTCACCTGCTCTTGCAGTGCCGTGGCCCGCCCCTGAAGTGCTGCCTGTTGCTCGCGTAGCTCTTGCACCTGCCGATAAAGCGTATTTTCTTGCTCCTGCCACACGGCCGTCCGTTCTTTGAGCGTTCGCTCGACCTGCTCGCGCGCGGTTTTCTGCTCATCGGCCGCGGTCACCAAACGCCGTTCCATGCCGGCGTAGCGTTCCTGTTCCACGGCCAGGAGCCGTTCGAATTGCGTGGCACGCTGCAGCGTTTCTTGAAGCCGCTGGGCCGCTTCGGTCTGCATCTCCTGAATCCGGGATTCGGCCTGTTCGCGGCGGGTACTCGCGGCACTGAGACGCCGCTCCAGATCCAAACGGAGTTGCTCGAGAGTGACGTACTGTTGTTCGGCGGAGGTGGCACGGGCTTCCGCCGCGTGTTGCGCACGCAATGCGGTATCCGCTTCGGCACGCGCTGCTTCCACTTTCGTCTCCGCATCACGGCGGTAGACCGCCAAGGCCTCATGGGCCTGGAGGAGGGTGGTCTCCCAGAGCTTATCCGCCGCTTCCAGCACCGGGGTCGGTAATTCTGGCCGGTTTCGCAGGGTGGCTTGCTGCTGTGCCAGCTCCTGCCACCACTCCTTGAGTGCCGCGTTAATTGTGGTGGCACTCCCACGGCCGGTGCGTTGCCGCACGTTCGCCACCGTGGGTCGGACGCCCTCGGCGAGAAGCTGGTCGGCCGTCTGCTTTACCAGGATACGCGTATCTATAGATACGGCAGATACGGTCACAACGGTAGATGCCTCAATCATTGTTTCGCTCTCCAAAAGTGAATGAACCACAGAACCCAATCGTTCCAGCGAATTGGCAAATATTAATTGAAATTATTGTAAATGTATTACGTTATATTTGTTATGTTAATTTTAATTAATTCATGATCACGCCTATTATCTTGAATAAAATAATGGTAGGTAGTACGTAGAATTCACTATAGCTTCTACGCTTAATATTATGACTTACAAGGAAAAAGATTTACCATCCACGTTTTAGTGACTGCTCCTCTCTACCGATATCGACGGCCGTCAAGGATTCAATAGAGCCGGTTCTGATGTAACGAAATAGATCGAGGCAAATAACGATCTCGATACGATCAAGCCTAGTTGGCGGAGTTCCGTCGTTTACCCCACACCTTGGCAATTACCGCAAAGACATCGACCGACTCCTGCACTGGAACGTGCTCGAACTCGGTAAATTCCTGTTCCAGAGCATGCGCCGCGAGGGATATCGCCCCACTACCATGCCTTTCTCGAAGATCCGCAATCGCAGAGTACTGGTACGGGCCGCGGGCGCCGCGTCACAGCGCTGCATGACATCCGTTCGAGGGTTACTTGGCGCGGGAGGCGCCGGCAGGTGCTGGTGATCTTGAATTCGCTCTTCACCTATCTGGTCGAGACCGGTTATCTCACTGGCAACCCGATTTCGCTCGTGCGTCGGCGTGAGCGCGTGGCACAGAACAAAAATTCCGAAACTATAATAATACAAATGATCTAAAAAGGGCTGTTAATTGCATAATATGCCATTAAAGGCCTTTATATAGTCTGTTATATTAATTTAACTCTTGATATCCCGGTTAAGATAAATATAATATCCTTTATAAAGGCTGTTACTTGTTAAATATGCATTTAGTATACCTATTTAGGATATTTATGGATTTATATTCACTGTCAGATAAGGGAATAGAGGAAGAGCTTGGTGGTCGTATCAGGGCACTTCGCCTGCGGAAGAATATCACCCAGAAAGAACTGGCTGAGGCAACAGTGTTGTCGCTCAATGCCATTAAGTCGCTTGAGTCCGGAAGAGGGAAGTTATCGACCCTCATCGCGGTATTGAGAGAGTTGGGAGCGTTAGATCATCTGAATAGCTTTATTCCAGAACCCTCCATCAGTCCCATTCAGTTGGCCAAGATGCAAGGCAAAGGTCGTGAAAGGGCGTCAGGTGAGCGACTGAAGGATAAATCCAGGGATGAAACAGAATGGTGAAAAGGGTTGATACGGCAGAAGTGAGGTTATGGGGTGATCTCGTCGGTGCTGTCGCGTGGATGGATGATCGTGGCTACGGCGTTTTTGAATATGATCGAGCTTTTCTAAAAAAAGAACTCGATATCGCCCCAATCCATATGGGTCTCGCTGACGCCAGAAAAGGGGATGGGATTTTCTCATTCCCCTCGCTGAATAAAAGCACGTTTCTTGGTCTGCCAGGCCTGCTTGCGGATGCATTGCCTGATAAATTCGGTAACAGCATTATTGATGCTTGGCTGGCACGGAAGGGGCGTGACGGCGCCAGCTTCAGTCCTGTCGAAAGACTCTGCTATACAGGCAAACGCGGTATGGGCGCATTGGAGTTCTCTCCCGCCATCATCGGTAAATACGACAAATCAGTGCCGATTGCGGTATCCGAGCTTGTCGAGTTGGCGCAGGAAATCATGAGTGAACAAAAAAGGCTGGACATCAGCATCGAGCGTTCGGAGAAAGAGAATGCCGACGCCATCATGGATATTTTGCGTGTGGGTACGTCGGCGGGCGGTGCACGACCCAAGGCGGTTATCGCAATGGATGACAAGGGAAATGTCATGTCCGGGCAGGCCAAGGCACCCAAAGGGTACCATTATTGGATACTGAAATTTGACGGCGTTACCGATCTGGAATTAGGCGAACCAAGGGGTTACGGACGTATTGAATACGCCTATTATTTAATGGCAAAAGCCGCCGGAATCAATATAACGGAATCCCGTTTGCTGGAAGAAAACGGACGCGCGCATTTTATGACAAAAAGATTTGATCGCGTGGAGGGTGAAAAGCTCCATATGCAATCGCTTTGCGGTATCGCACATTACGATTTTAATATGGCAGGTGCCTACAGTTATGAGCAGGCATTCGCTGTGATGCGGAAGCTGCGCCTGAGAAAAGCAGATGCCATCCAACAATATCGACGGATGGTATTTAACATCGTTGCCCGCGATCTGGATGATCACACTAAAAATATTTCATTTTTGATGACGCGGGATGGAGAGTGGAGGTTATCGCCTGCATACGATGTCATTTATTCGCACAACCCGGCGGGACAGTGGACCAATCAACACCAAATGAGCCTGAATGGTAAACGGGATCATTTTACAAAGGAAGATCTCATCGCGGTGAGTGACTCAATAAGCTTTTCGAAGCCCGATGGGGTTATCAATGATGTCGTAAAAGCGGTAGAAAGATGGCCGGAATTTGCGAAGGAGGCGGGCGTCAATGACAAAACGATAAAGGAGATTTCAGAGAATCATCGATTGAAGCTGATTACTGAATCTCGCATAATATAGTGACGCTCCGGTCAAAAGTAATTACCCCGTCGAACAACTACTACTAGGCGTATCCGTATCGCTTATTTCTTCCAGTGGGGCGGGTCTATCAACCCCGTAGCCTTGCGCGTAATCCACACCGAGCTTTCGTAACGCCTCCAGAATATCGACGTTCTCCACGAACTCTGCGATGGTCTGAATGCCCATGACGTGGCCGATCTGGTTAATGGCGTTGACCATGGCGAAATCGATAGGATCGTTCAGCATGTCCTTCACGAAGCTGCCATCGATCTTCAGGTAGTCGACCTTGAGATTTTTCAGGTAGGTAAACGAACTCAGCCCGCTGCCGAAATCATCCAGCGCGAACCGGCAGCCCAGGCCTTTGAGCACGCCGATAAAATGCGAGGCTTTCACCAGGTTGGCGATCGCCGCTGTTTCTGTGATTTCAAAACAAACACGATTTGGTTCCACGCCAGACAGATCCAGATGTTTAATGATGAAATCGAGGAAGGTGTTATCGCACAGCGACTGCCCCGACAAATTGATGGTGCATACCCAGTGGCAGTCGCAGGAGCATTGGTTGCTGAGTAATTTGAAGGTGTGGCGGACTACCCAGCGGTCTACGTCCGGCATCAAGCCGTAGCGCTCCGCCGCGGGAATGAAAGCCATGGGTGGAACCAGCTTTCCATGCTCATCCCGCATCCGCAAGAGAATTTCCCGGTGCGTTTCGAGGCCGCGATCCGGGTCCAGCGGAACAATCGATTGATAGTAAAGGCAGAAATGGTTGCCGTCGATGGCCTGGCGGATACGGGGCACCCATTGCATTTCGCCGCGCCGTTGCTTGAGCTCGCTGTCGTCAGGCTGATACATGTGTACCTGATTGCGCCCCTTGTCCTTGGCGGCATAGCACGCCACGTCGGCCGCGCTGAGAACATCCGCGAGGCTCTGACTGTCACTGCTAATGATAGCAAGCCCGATACTGACCCCGGTTTCAAAGCTGTGTTCATCCCAATGAAACCGGAAATCTTTTACCGCCTTGCACAGTGTTTCAGCGACCATGGGCGCATGCTGCGGGTCGCAATACTTGAGTAGTACGCCAAATTCATCGCCACCCAGGCGGGCCAATACGTCGGTATCACGTACCTTGCTACGTAGAAGCTCGGTCATCTGACGCAGCAGCTCATCGCCCGCTACATGCCCGCAGGTATCATTGACGATTTTGAACTGGTCGAGGTCGAGGTAACACAGTACGTGCTGGCGATTCGCCTGCTTGGCGCTGACCAAGGCTTCTTGCAGATGACGTTCGAATTCGGCCCGGTTGGGGAGGCCTGTCAGGTTGTCGTGGATGGCCTGATAGGTTATCTGTTGCACCAGCTTGCGTGCCTGACTGACATCCTGGAAAACCATCACCGTGCCGATGATCTCACCCGCGTTCCCCCGGATGGGCGCCGCCGAATCGGAGATGGCGATCTCTTGCTTGTCACGCCGAACCAAAACGGCATGATCGGCCATGGCCACGGCCGCGCCTTCGCGCAGACATTTCGTCACAGGGTTTTCGATAGGTTGGCGACTGGTTTCATCGATCAGAGACACGATCTGCTCCAAGGGCAGGCCGCGCGCCTCGTCCAACGCCCACCCGGTGAGCGTCACCGCCACGGGATTGAGATATTCGACGTTGCCGGAGGCGTCGGTGGTGACGACGCCATCGCCGATCGAGTGCAGGGTAACCTCGGCGCGCTCTTTTTCCTGGTGCAGCGCGGCCTGCTGCGCTAAGAGCTGATCGATGGTTTTGTTGATGAACCTTCCCAGAAAGCCGAATTCATCTTCGCGTTTCTCGTTAAAACGCTGCCTGGTGTCGCCCACGGAAAAGGCGCGGGCCGTGTTCAGCATGGAGGTAAAAGGACCCGTCAACAATTGTTGCAGCACCCACACCAGGCCAAATCCGAAAACCAGCAGCACGACGCCCATCGACATCAGCAGTTCCCGGCGCTGTCGGGCAAAGGCATCTGGCAAGGGGGTGTTATAAACGGAAACCACGGCGCGATGGCTTACCTGGGGTTTCGTTGCCTCCCGGATTTTTATCTCACGCTGCGTGACGGCCATGATCAGGCCCATTTCTCCGGCCGCGACCTGAGCTTGGTCATCAATGCGGACCTCAATGCCGCGGACCGCCAGTACTTTGCGCAGTCTCTCCAATTCAGCCGGCAGCGCTTGGATGGAATGAGCTGGATTATCGAAGAATTCGATTAAGCTGTACGCGATACGATCCGCGTTTCCTTCATAGCTCTCTGCGAGTTTCCGTTCCAGGTCGCTCAACAACCACACCGCGATGCCCGACCCAAAAAGGGCCAGCCCCCAAAAAACAAGGACGGTAATTTTTATTGGCAGGCTGGACCAGTGTGCGTGCAAACCTGAATCCTTGTTAGGCTGAGACATCTCTAGTCCTGTGTGCTGACAGCAGGATCCCTGTCAGACGACTTGAATCCCAGTTTCTCGATAAACATCAACATCGGGCAGATGCCGCTCAGGCCTGCCACAGTGAGCGCAAATCCTGCGAACCAGGGGAACAACCACAGGCTCTGATTGAAAAAGATATAGGTGGTCAGCAGGACCCCTGAAAATAACAGGCGCAGGGCACGTTCTGCCTCGAAATTGAATCTGGATTCGCTGCAGTGTTCCGCGTCCGTCTGCCGGGCGACTCGATCAACATCCCCGCGGAGGCGGGAAATCAGGAGTGGGATGCGCCAATTAGTGATGCCTTCAAAAACCAACAGGGCAATCAGGACGGACATGGCGGGCCGGCTGTCCAGATAGAGGATACCCAGCACAGTGAGGCCGATGATGAGGCGATAGATCCGTTCTGTCATTGTGTCTCTCCCTGTTTATATGACTCACATAAATATTAAATATATGCGTAATTCAAGAAAATATATGAAAATCTACTCGAACGGGTCGCCAACAGGGTGGCGCATGCGCTCGAGTATCATGGCGCGCACGGCGCCGCGCCGCTTGGCTCTCTCTGCGGCTTTAATTTTTTCCTCATTAATTGCTTTTTCTTCATCGGCGCTATTTTTTTCACTCTGCGCCACAACGATATCCGGTTTTTTTGCTTTGGCGGTGTTCTTGGATGCGCTATCCGATTTCTTCGGTTTATCCAGGGATGGTGCGGGCGCCTCCGGGGATTCTACGATTCTTTCCTGAGCCTTTTCCTGTCTCAGGTTTGCTTCGATTTCGGCACGGTGCGCCACTTTTCTTTTGGCCCATGCGTCCCCTTTTTCAGCGGCTTTTGTATACCACTTAAAGGCCTCGTCAAGATTCTGGCTGGTACCCAGCCCCTGTTCATTCATTTCACCGAGAAAGTATTGGGCACGCGTGTCACCTTTCGTGGCCAGAGCGAGCTGAACCCGGTACAGCCGTTCATCGGCATCTTCGAGACCAGCCGCACTTGCCGATACGCTTGTCACCGATAAGAACAAAACCAGTAAATGACTTGAGAGCCTGATCGACATGACGCACCTCCCTGGAACCACCCGTTGTGCTTGACACATTCCCCATCCATAAAGAGGGGTATCCTTTTAATATCTATGCTATTTTCGTGCCAGTCGGCGAAACAACAGGGAAACCGAAGCAGCCTGAATCGTTATTTCAAGGTGAATGTGCCCGCATCAACAAAAATATGTTCCTAGCGAAGCACTTAGGGCTCAGAAGGGTTTGAATACCAAACAGTAAATAAGGAAACACTAATAGATCAATATATTATGGTGTCGGTTACCGGGTTGCCTTGGCTAAGTATCGTCTATGACACATCAGGGCATACTCAACCGTGTGCTGCGCGTCCCTCTATGCATGAGAAGTTGTCCCCGGACCAGGCCTTACCTCGGGGTATTTTCAGGTGCCGCTCTGCAACCCGCCGGCGGGAAAATGCTGTCACGGTGTGGACTTCGTCTGTCCGGACGGCTTGAACAAGGGAGTTCACGGTTCCTGCATGCCCTTCCTGCGGAATCAAGATGATCTGGCGCAAAAGTGATCGAGGCGGCTTTTGGGGGTGCATCAACTACCCACGGTGTAGACAACCATTCTTCGCGAAGTTCGAAGCAGTTGGTTGAGTCCCCAACCCCATCACTGTAACGCGGCACTCCACTCACGGTGGCGAGTGTTGCGGCCAAAATTGAGGTCAGGTGAGTGTTTTACCACGAACACTCCGGGCGCGACGCCGCAGATCGTCATGGACATAGCGCCCGGTGGTCGCGATCGAGTCATGCCCAAGGTCGTGTTGCAGGTCTACGAGCGGGCGTCGAGCGCTCGCTTCCGCCGTGGCCGAGGTATGCCTCAACCAGTGCGCGGACGCCGCGACGATCGCAAAGGCATCATCGATTCTGTTTTCCTTCACCAGCGCCCGCGCGGCCGTATCGAAGCATAATTGGAGCAGAGTGCTGATCTCGCGTATCCCGAGACTGCCTCGGCCCTTCAGTTTAGGGAGGAGGGGATGTGCTTCCGATAATCCAGGCAGAGAGGGAATGCCAAGGCTTTTGCGGTATCTCCGCAGGGCCACCAGCATCGCGTCCGGGCAGGCAACGTCGCGCGATTTCCCGCGCTTCCCGTTTTCCACGCGGAATATCCAGATTCCTCCTTTCTCCCGGAAGCGGTTCATTATGGTGTCGGCGCCGGCGATCTCGGATATACGCAGCTTGAGAAGGTATAAGGTCGAGACAATAAAGAGGGTCCGTTCGTGCACCGGGTTCTCCACGGCCAATTGCTTTGCAGCGGCAACACACGCTTTCCACTGTGCGGGAGACAGGATGCGTTCGTAGGCGCCCTTATCCGTGCGGTGCCTGTTACGTTCGGCCCGCGTTACTATGGCAACAGGATTGGATTTGACCACCTGGTCTTCGACGAGGGCGCGGTAGAATGCGCTGTTAGCCGCGAGGGCAGAGCGTACGGCTGCCCGGCTCAAATGCGATTGCGTCTCAGGCGGGGCCTTGCTTACAGGCCTGCCGGTCAGGAGTTCGCGCTTGCGCGCCGCCTTGCGATCGCGTTTAACAAACAGGCGCCATTGCAGATTAGGATGGAAATCGGTACCACCCACCAACACGTGGCGGTCGACAGTGGCAGGACCGATCCATTTCTTGGGAGGGTCGCGGATAAACTCGATAAACCCAAGGACGTCGTCGCGGTCAATGACGGTAACGCGCTTTCGGGGGAACTGCCAGGCCCAGTGCAGAAAGGTCTCGATGTCCCGCCGGTACGCCCGGAAGGTTTCACTGCGATCGCGCAGGCGCAGCAGGTATTTCCGTACGAGATCCAGATCCTTGCGCGCGCCGGCGACGCCGAGCTGCTTGAGGTAAGTAGCCGCCCAATCTGGTAACGGGGACCCGAGCTGCTCGGGGCTGCCAAGCAGGGGGATAGGGTCGATGAGATTCTTGGGGCGGGCGGCCATGACGCCCATTGTGCCGGTAAATAGAATTACCGGCAACACCCTTTCTGGCTTTCAACCACTCACGCGGCAGGCCTCTATCTCGTACCAGTCAGCTGTCAGACTGACGACAACGAGACGCCTAGCCAGCAAGGTCTGCATGTCTCGCCGACCGTCAGCTAACATATAAATGTGAGTCACTGTTATGGGTAAACATGCGGTCATGACTACGCCGACAGCATGATCGACGTAGTTCGGCCAGGAGCGGTCCTACCGTCTTCTCCGAACCTGACATTGAAATCGTCAAAAGCAGCCGCTGACGAAACGGTCAGGCCGCCCGCGCAATAGCAGGCCGGCGACGCCGGCTGGCATGCCAAAGGTCCCATTGCATTTGGTTAGTAAGCCACGATTCAGGTGTGGTGCCAGTAAATAAAGCCACCCGAATCGCCATTTCCGCCGTCATGGCTGCACGGCCGTTCAGTAGGCGAGAAAGCTGTACACGCGAGACCTTCATCTGTCGGGCCGCATCCGAGACGGTCATGTCCTGGGGTAGGAACTCCCGGAGTACTTCACCCGGATGTGCCGGGTTATGCATCCGCGTCATTTTATTCCTCATCTAGTGATAATCCCGGTAGTCCACCAGGATCGCATCCTCGCCTTCGAATGCAAACGTTAAGCGCCAGTTCGCATCCACCCATACCGCCCAATGACCGGCAAGGTTGCCCTTGAGCGGATGAAGCTTCCAGCCAGGGGCGTTCATGTCCTGCGGGCCGTGTGCGCTGTCCAGTCGTGTCAACTGAAGTCGCAGCCTAGCTGCTGTGTTGCCTGGATACCAGCCTTCGAACCGCTTTCGAAGAAGCGCCGCAAACCTTTGTGCCGGAAGCTTCTGATCACATTTGTAATGTGTATCTCATGGAGATACATATTGCAACATACCAGCTGACACAGATTCCAGCGCGGGGCGTCACCGACGAAATACTCCGGCCGACTGATCTCTTTTAAGGATATCCTCTGCAGACACCTTCGCCACGTCGTCTCCTGCGCGGTGAATGGTAGATACCAGACCTCAGCCAACCTTTGGGATACGCGCTTCCCGCTTTGTGTCGGGTACGTGCTGGATTGGTGAGTGTTCTCCTTGATCAGCGGCCTCCCCGCCCCACTCTCCGCTGTCCGACTCCTCGGAGACGTGCGTGCGGGCTGTATGGCTAATGTCTTTTCCCGCCGGCCGGCCACCGTATGTGGCGGCAGGCATCTCCGAGGTCCCGGTTCTCGTGCTTGAAGCGTCTAGACGCGTCTGGGGTCTACGACTACGCAGAGGACTTCCCGGGGGTCGGAAGCAACCGGAGCAGTCATGGCGACAACGCAGCGGCTGGAGCCTTTGGAATGCGGGTTACCTAAGTTGGTAACAGCGCGAGTTGGCAAGCGGTAACGCGAGTGAACGCTAAGCAAACCTCGGCAAAGTCGATGCCCGGGACGACCCAGCCACCCTTTCGAGGAAGGCGGGCACGGCTGGGGAAACAAGCAGAATACATTCCCCCTCGCTGGGCTTGGGGAGTGGCGACAGCATATACCATATATAAGGTATAAGGAACGTGCGCGTCACAGGGGAAACCACCCGGCGTGGACAGCCGATGACCAATGAGTGTCGCGACTAACGACTCCAAGCGACCCGCAGGAGACCGTCTTCGTCCGTATAGTGGGAGTCGAGCTCGCCGTGGTAGGCGTGGCGCAGTGCCTCACCGACCCCGTGCACCAGATGCGTATCCGTGAAGGTGACCACGGTGCGGTCGGCGGCTTCCTTGATGTCCATGATGCGCTCGAGCGGATGCTCGGCTTTCGCCTTCGCCTCGGCGTGGCGCACGAGGTGCAGGATCTCCTCACGGTGCTCGGCGAAGAACGGGCCGCTCAGCGTGAGCTGCCCGGCCGGCACCCCATCATGTACCCGCTGGCATGCGGGGCAGAGATGCGCCGCCGCCCTGGGTGCCGCCGCGCCCCACTGCCACTGCCCGTGATGAACGATGGCACCACACTTGGGGCAAGTAGTGGGTTCTGGCCACTTGCCCCGTGCCCGATAGGGATCGCTCACCCGATCTGCATCCATGCGATCCCGTCGGGGCTGGTGACTGTAGTCTGTTCTCTGTCTTCGTCCGGTCATGTGGTCCCTTTCCCATCTTGCGCGTGCTCGCGCGTCGGTGTTACCGAGCTTACAATGTCCACCTGGACAACATGGCATCGATCTGCGATTCCGCCGCGAGCCAGTCTTCCAGCGGCGAGCCCTCGGCGAATCCACGCTGCTCGGCCCTGTAATAAGCCGCTTCCGCAACCATCCGGTTGCGCTCCTCCGGCGAGACTGCACCGCTTGCGGTAGTTTGCTCTGGCGGCGTTGATTTGGCCGTCCCTGTCGTGGCTGGCGCCGTGACCGCGCCTCTTTTCAAGGACGCCTTCTTCGTCGCTGTTTCCGTTGTCTGAAACATTTCTCTTCTCCTTGTCCAAGCTATCCGTTTGATACCGCTTCCGCCGCGCTACGGGCACAACACACCAAAACGCGCATGGCGATTCCGATTTCCCGGGTAATACCAACTATTACAAGCTACATTCTCCACGGGGTCACAACATTGACGTGCATCAATAATGCCGGCGGAATTTTCCGTACCATTTCAGGTATGTTGAGAAAGCGAGCGAGAGGCAAATCCTGTGTATAGAAGAATCCTTGTACCGATAGACGGAAGCCACACCGCGAATCGCGGCGTGGTCGAGGCGATTAAGCTCGCGAAGGATCAGAAAGCAGCGCTGCGGCTGCTTCATGTCGTGGATCAGGCCGCCTTGGTGCAATACCCCGAGGCGACGTTGTATGGCGCCGACTTGCCCAAAGCGTTGGAAAAACATGGCCAGGAAATCCTCGCCAAGGCCGAGGCCGTGGTTCGCAAGCAAGGCCTTAAGGTGGACACGGTGTTCCATAGGGGTCTTGCCCGGGTCGCCGATGTAGTCATACGGCAGGCAAAAAAATGGCCGGCGGATATCATCGTGCTCGGAACCCACGGGCGTCGTGGCGTTGATCGTCTCGTCCTGGGAAGCACCGCCGAGCTCGTGGTCCGTGCCTCGCCAGTACCTGTACTGTTAATCCGTTCGAAAACGCCTCCGCGCCGAGCCGAACGAGGAAAGCCGTCGAGTGCACCGCGCCGCCAGCGGTCACCCGGACGAGGGTAGCGCGGTTAATTCGTAACACGGCGAAGCCGGGAGTCTGGCAATAAAAGGGATTCTCAAGCTCGCTAAAAATGTAGATTGAAACCACTATTTCTATGACGTCTTTACTATTGATGGAGATTTTGACCTCAGTCAGTATTTTTGAAACACACAGTCTTTGTTCCATGCGGGTTTCGGCACCGTTTTTGTGGTCAAGATTCCTGACTACTGTCTAAACAAAATCCACTCCTGGTCAGCAGTTCCAGCCGCTCAGGGCAGTTCACGTGGTCCATCCGTGCTTTTAAAGCGCTAACAAATCAGGCCATCGGCAAATGCCAGTGGCATATGATTCAATTGGTTACAATGAGCTTAACGAGCCAATGATTCCATCAAGAACTTATCCAATATCGTCCGTTCATTCTCCTGGGGATTCATAAATCTCACCCCCACCACATACCGGTAATCAGGTGGTGTGCCGGGCGTGGCAAGCACCTCAAATGAATGCCTGACATTGGCCATGAGTTTGAGTTCGCGCGTGCGTTCGGATGGGAGACTGAAGCGAAGCTCCACTTCAGAATTGATTTTCGGTGCTATTTGGTACAAGAATCTCATCCCCTCCATGGATAATTCGATCATTTTTGTTGCCACGATGTGCTGGTGGGAAAGCCGAACCGTCACCGGCAGGTCAACGCTTGTTCTCGGGTGTTTCCGTTTCTCTTGCACTTGGGTCTCCTCTCAATTTACAGTCAAGTTGAGCTATAAAAATTGTGTGCGGCATTGACTCGGCTTGCCTTGGAATGGCCTGCCTTCAGGTTCACTTTCACCTTTACTCGGTGTCTCGGTGTCAATGAAGCCCGGGGCATTCCAGGCCAGCGATTTTCGCATTGTTAGGAGATTACGTCTGAATCCTATGCGAGACTGGTAACGTCGAACCGGAACTTGCCCTGCTCAAACAGCCTGAGACAGGCGTCCACCGCCTCTGGGTCGTAGTAGCGGCCACGGTTCTGGCGTATCTCCTCGAGCGCTGGCTCGACGCCGCGCGCCGCGCGATAAGGGCGGTGCGAGGACATGGCCTCGATCACGTCGGCCACGGCAAGAATACGCGCCTCGTGAATGATCGCCTCACCCTTGAGACCCTGCGGATAGCCCGAGCCGTCCAGGCGCTCGTGGTGCTGCAGGATCATTTCCGCGATGGGCCAGGAAAATTTCACATCCTTGATGATGTCGTAGCCGACCTGCGGATGGCTCTTGATCATATCGAACTCCGGCTGGGAGAGTTTACCGGGGCGGCTCAGGATTTCGGCCGGGACGTAGATTTTACCGATGTCGTGGATCATGGCGCCGAGCCGCAAGCCCTCGATACGCTCCGGGTCGAGTCCAAGTTCCGAGGCGATGGCCACGCAGAGCTGCGCCACGCGCTGCTGGTGGCCGGCAGTGTAGGGATCGCGCTTCTCTACCGTGGTCGCCACCGCCTGGATCGTGCCGACCAGCGCCTGCTTGAGGCGTTCGGCCCCGCGCAGATGCTGCTCCTGGAAACGGTCGCGCTCAACGCGCGTGCGCAGCATCAGGATACCGAAGGCGAGGTCATTAGCAAGCTCCTCCAGCAGTGCAATCTCTTCTTTGGTAAAAGCATTGACTTCCGCCGAGTAAATGCTGAGCACACCGAATACTTCGTCAATGGCACGCAGCGGAAGCGAAATTTTCGATTTGTACCCGCGCTGTATCGCCTCCTCGCGCCACGGCGCAAATGCCGGATCGGTGAGGATGTTTTGTGTCAGTTGCGTCTTACCACTGCGAATCGCCGTCCCGGTCGGCCCTCGGCCACGGTCGCTATCCGCCCAGGTGATTCCCAACGCCTTTATGTAACCTTCATCGGGGCCGGCATGGGCCATCAGTCGCACGGACTTGGCCGCGTCCTGCTCGACAAACCCGATCCACGCCAGGCGGTAGCCACCCTGCTCGATGAGCACGTGGCACATATCTGGCAACAACCGGTCTTCGTCGGTGGCGCGGATCAGCGTGGCGTTACCGGCGCTCAGCGCCTTGAGCGCGCGGTTGCTCTTGTGCAGCACCTCCTCGGCGCACTTGCGCTCGGTGATGTCGCGAAACAGACCGATGAGGCAGGGTCTCCCGCCGAGCGTCAGGGGCGAGGAGTTGATATCGGCAAAAAACACGCTGCCGTCCTTGCGTTTGACGGGGATGTCCTTGGCCAGCCCGATCTCGCCTTTGGCCTGCCTTTCGAATTGCTGCGCTACGTAGGCCAAGTCTTCGGCAGGATGTATGTCGGCGATGGAAAGCCGGCTGATTTCATCATGCGTATAGCCCAACATCCGGCAAATCGTGTCATTTGCCATCTGAAATCGCTTGGTCTCGAGATCCGCGAGCACAATCCCATCCAGTGCGTGATTGAAGATGCCCTTGAATCTCTCCTCGGAATCCCGGAGCGCCGCCTCGGCCTGCTTGCGCGCGCTTATATCGCGCAGGATGCCGACCGCGTGCCAGCGCCCCTTGAGCTGGAGCGCCGAGATGCAGAGTTCGACCGGGAATTCGGTGCCGTCCTTGCGTAGCGCCGGGAGCTCGAGCATCTGCCCGAGGACGGGGCCCTCGCCGCTGACCTTGAACCGCGCTAGCCCCTCGATGTGTTTGTCGCGGTATTGCGGCGGCACGATGAGCGCATGGACCGGCTGGCCCAGCGCCTCAGCGCGTCCGTAGCCGAACAGGCGTTCGGCCGCCGGGTTCCAGAACGTGACCAGACCGTCGTCGCCGATAATCAGGATCGCATCCTGGGCGCCTGCCGCCATGGCACGCAGCCGCTCCTCACTTTCCTGGAGGGCTTCTTGGGCGTGGCGACGCTCGGTGACATCCTCCAGAATATGGACGGAGTAGCGATGCTTGCCTTGCTCGTCGCGAACAGAAAAAGTGCGGGAGCGTAAGGCCTCGCCGTTTGCGAGGCTCACTTCGCATTCTTTTTCTTCTTCTGCTTCTGCTTTCTCTCGTGCGCGCAGGCAACAGGGCAGTGGGCCGGTGCCCTTCGGAAAGACCTGCCAGTAGGGCTTGCCGATGATCTCCCCGATGGACATTCCGGCACGCGTGGCGTAGGCACGGTTGACGCGCACGATGCGGAAATCCTTGTCGTGCAGGAACACCGGATCGCGGATGGCGTCGAAGGCTTCCGTCCAGGCATGCCGCGCACGCTCGATCTGCCGACAGCTTTGTGTAAGCTCCTTAAGCGCGGCAAGCTGCTCGTCGTGACGAAGGCTACCCCCAAGCAGTTGCTTCAGCCCAGCTTCAAGGTGGGCGAGTTCATCTTTGTCATTCCTCTTTTTGTTCACGCGCAACTCCCTTTCCTTGGTGCTGCGTAATCTTTAGTCACGCCTGCCATCCGGCATGACTACTTGGCTCGCGGCGTATCTTTAAGTCATGATTATCCGACCTTTAAGTTGTTGTTTATGAAAAATTCCGATTCGCACCCAATGTTCCAGATACGCAGGAACTAAGTGGTTATTAACAGAAAACGAGCGAGGGCTGGGCTCGGAATAGCAGCTGAATTACAGCTTTGCGAATCAAGCGGGGGAAAGGCTTGAGCATACATCACTGGCTGCAAGCCAATCTTGCGCCCATTGGCAGCAAAACACCACAAAACAAATGGGCAGGCAAAAAACTATGCTGCTGTCCTGTTTTTTATCTGTATTCATTCGTTGCGCCAGCCAGGCGTTACGCCTTTCTCTTTGCGATAGTCACCAAACCAATCAAGCCGGAACCGAACAGCCATACAGCGGCAGGAATGGGCACGGGTGTGGTAGACAGGGAGCCGGTGAAATAGGCGCTGGTCGGGCAGTCCTTGCCGCTACACAGGCTGTGCCTCTCGTCACCGATGTTGCACCATTCGAAGCCCGCCACGTGCGCCGCGAAAAGCGGGTCGAAGTTACCGAGGCTCACACCCGAGACCTTAAAGCTCAGTTCATCCGTACGCGCCCAGCCCTTGCCTTGCAACTGGAAGTCGAAGCGGCCGAAGCCATCCGTGCCCTTGTTGTGTTTGACCTTCCAACCGTCGGGCAAATCGGTGATCTCTTCGGAGACGCCACCGCTCAGACCGAAGCCGAATTTCTGAATGCCGAAGCGATCGCCCGCGATGCTGTTGAGCGGATCGAGCGTCTTGACGAGAATATTCACGCCACCGGTATCGTTATCCATCAAGGATACCGACAGGTAGTTGACGCCGTCGGGTAATTTATTGGACTGATCCAGGATAAATGAAACGCTTGCGGCGCGCACGGGCGCCGCGGCAAGGATCAGCACGCTGACAAAAAACCCATATTGCAGGAAACGCCCTTCAGTCCTTATGTAGTGATTCATAAAATTCCTCCAATTAAAATATGTCGCCTCGTCAAAAAATACATTCCTCGTCGCTCGACGGGTTACGCCGCTTCGCGGCTAACCCGCCTGACGAAAACAGCTTTACGCTTTTTTGCGCCGCGCGACGCCGACCAGGCCGAGTAATCCGGAGCCGAACAGCCACACCGCCGCGGGCACGGGAACGGCTGAGGGTGAAGTGCCGCCGTTTAAGCCGCTGCTACAGTTGCCCACACCCGTTGAGGAAACCCCGTTGGTATCCGCCATCGTCACTGCACCCGTTTGCGCTAAAGCTCTACCGCAACCAATGCTGGCGAAGGGGTCCATGCTGATGCTCGCGAGTGCGAGAATATTTCCCTGGAACGCCGAGCTATCACCGAGCGTCGCGGAGCTGCCGACCTGCCAAAACACGCCTTCATTGGAACCAGCATTCGTCAGAGAAACGGTCGAGCTGCTCGCGGTCGTGAGCGTGCTCCCAATCTGGAACACGAAGAGTGCATCCGGATTGCCCTGGGCATCGAGCGTGAGGTTTCCGGTCAGCCCCGCCGATGAATCAAAGTGATAAACGCCTGGTGTAAGCGTTTTTCCACCCAGATCCTGACCAGACAAGTTCTGCGTGACCGGTTGGGTTGTTAAGAAATTGTACGCCGTGGTGACATCGCTCTGTGCCAGAGCCGCGACCGCATCATTGATGTGTATCGTTCCTCCAATCACAGCTCCTGGAGGAAAGCCGGTCACCGAGCTACCTGGACTGACGCCAAGACTTCCAGAAATGATGGAAGCGCCGGAGCTGGTCACCGTCGAGCCAGCCAAGACCGCAAAGTTATCCGCCGTACCTAGTACCGATGCGGCCCATACTTGAGAGGGACCGTACAATGTGCCGAGCACCGCTAATGTCAGCATTGACAACCTTTTTGTATTCATCGCGTGTACCCCTGTTGTTATACTTTCGTTACGCTTCATGAGAGTCTGGGATGCATCTTTCCGAACATGGGGGCATGGCTTCATTGCATAATTCTCCTTTTGAGTGGGTTAGGGTTGGGTGTTTGGTTAGTTAACTCCGGTCGACGCTGCGCGGATCCGATCAATCCCAGCAGCCCCGAGCCGAACAGCTGACTTAGTAACGCTTTCGAATCTGTCCATTTGCTTCTCCTCTATCTGGTCCAGAAAAACATCGGTGTAATCAACCGACCCCTTGCTGGTACTTATCCTGGTGTGCTACGTCAATATTTTCTGTTGACATGCTTCGCGACTATGCGAGACCTCAGTCTGGTCTGCTCCAATTTAAAATCGATCAACCGGACTAAAGTAATTTGTCACACCGGGTGCACTATCCCACTCCCGTCCACGACGATCTGTGCGCTAACGCGCATAAAGAAAACTATTTTTGGGAAGCCTATCCGCCGCTGCGCATCGTGCGTTTTTCCGGCGCGGCGCTCACCGAGGAACTCGAGGAGCACATTGTGGATGGCTAATCGTCCGTGTGACCGGCGTCGCCAAGACCGTCGCCGACTGTCTCAAGTACCGCAACAAGATCGGCCTCGATGTGGCCCTGGAAGCGCTGCGCGAGGCCTGGGGCAAGAAGCGCATGACCAGTGACGGGTTATGCCAAGGTCTGCCGCATGGCCAACGCGATGTGCCCGTATCTGGAAATTTTGGTATGAGCGTTCGGAGCATCGGAGCGTCCATCCGTGACCGGCTGCTGCTGGCGCCCAACTCACCCTGGCGTGAAGCGATCACGTCCCAGGAGGAACTGCTGCTTGAGGCCGAGGCCGTAGTGCCTGAGCCCTACCCCGCACCTGCCGCGTCTGACCCGTTCCCGTATCCGGCCCGCTACCTGTGGGCCGCGCTGCTCGCGCGCATCTTCGAGATCTTCCCGATGACTTGCACGCACTGCGGCGGCGAGATCGGGCCATCGCCTTTGTGACCGAGCCCAAAGCGATCCCGCACATTCTGGAACACCTCGGCGAACCCACCGCACCACCGCTCATCGCCGCGGCCCGCCGATCGAAGCGGCAGAGTTCGGCCAGACGGTGAGTGGGTAACCTACCTGCCCGCCCTACTGCAGCCGGTAACGAATGTCACCCTAGACGCTCCATCGCCACTGCGGGCCGGGCGATATACCGGCACAGTCGCTCCAGCTTCCGTCGCTCAATGGCCCCGGCGCGACACCGGCGTGCAGCGAAAAAACCGGTCGCGTTGGCCACCTGCCGCGATAAATTTTTCCTCAAATCCGCGCATATCACCGCTATACCGATCTCTCTATAACGGCTCGCAAAAAAAGACCGTCTCGCGACGGCCTTTTCATTAGGCTCTCATACTGTCTCTCTCCCGCCTCAGGGGGCAGGCACGTTAACCGTGGTGTTCAGGTATGAAATGGCGGAAACCAAGGACAAGGCTCTGCCGTCCAGTGTGGCGCCGCCGCCCGGGAACGTGACTCCTGAATTAGCGATGATGGTCCCCACCATGTGAGCACCGCCGTTAATCGTCGCGGCACTGCCGACATGCCAAAAGACATTCTTAGCCTGAGCGCCGCCAGCCAGGATGACGCTGCGACCGGTTCCCACGACAAGCGTACTCGCCGTCTGAAAAACCCAAACCGCATCGGCGTTGCCACCGGCATCGAGAGTGAGATCCACTAAGGTTATTGCAAACGAACCACCCGCGGATTGATAGATACCAGGAGAGAGCGTGAGCGCACCGAGTTCGCCGGCACCGGGATCAAAACCACCTGGCCGTGACGCAGGAGATGTATCGAGATAAGCGTTGTTCGTAGCGAGAGCGGCCGCGTCGGCGATCACTTTTTTAGCAACTGTACCAGGCGGAGGAACATCCGTGATTATCGTTCCGGTGACAATACCCGGGCAACCTGCCGGTGAATAAGCATCGCCAAATCCATTTTGGTCGGTTAACCCCGTAACCAAAGTAGCAGCTGCCGTGGTTCCGATATCTCCCGTGATCTTGGTAGCACCGCAGCTGGTAATCCCGCCGCTACCGCCAAACCCACCGAACGCAGCGACCGCGCCAAGGCTCGGTGCCGCGCCAGCAGGGCCGGGATTACCGCTGCCGGGACTTGAGCTTGGGCTCCCTCCGCTACTACCTCCACATCCGGCCACTAAAGCGGCTACCGCTAACACCATTAACATCATCCGTGGTTTAGAATAATTTGCGAAATTGTTCATGTGTGTCTCCTGCTCCTTAAGGATACCGAGATTGGTATCGATGTAATCGGATGGGTGGACTCCCAGTTTAATTGGCTTTAATAAAAATCGGGTCAACGGGCTGTGAAGCCAGCCATCACTAAACTTCTTATCCTCCTTTCGCCCTCGGTGCACTGTGCGCTGGCAAACATATGGCAGATTACTTTTGTTAAGTGCGGAGTTCCTGCGGGGTTTTCGAGTTATTTTATTGGGGCCGTCAAAGCAAAGTTCTGCGTTGCCGTTACTAGAATAAATTTACTGTGTGGCCCTGCGGGAACGCCGGACAATGCCTACCAATCCCATCAAGCCGCTGCCGGCACTGGAACGTCAGCGACATCTTTTTATGTTGATATTCTCCAAGTAAAAATCAATCTAAAAGATCATAATGGATTTTATCGCGCGAACTTTTAGCTCCCAGTTCTTGCTATCTTGACGGCCATAGTCACCTGGGTATTCAGGTGTTGCTGTGCGCTATCGCACATACAGCGATAAATATTCACTATAACCTCCCTTTCCTCTCAAGAATGTCACACAGCCCATGATCTCACCACACAGCGAAGCTGACTCCGAAGTCGTAGATGTGTCGTCCGTCGTGGGTGCCGACCCTGTATCGGTCGCGGCGCATGTGGACCGCATCCCGCGCATGGGCGCGGCGGTCGTTGTAATTGCGGTTATTGCGCTCGTTGCGGCGCTGTATCTCGCACGCGCCTTCTTTGTGCCGTTGCTGATTGGAATCCTCGCCAGTTACATGCTGCGCCCGTTGGTAGACTGGCTGAAAGCGCTTCACGTACCGCGGCCTGTGGCGGCGGCGTTGGTTCTCGTCTTGCTCGTGGGCAGCTTGTCCTGGATCGCCTTCTCGTTGCGGGACGAAGCCACAACGATGATCGAGAAGCTTCCCGAAGCCACCCACAAGCTACGGCAGAACTTGAACGCCGCTCGCGCCGGCAGCCCGACGGCGCTGCAAAATATGCAAACAGCTGCCAACGAGCTTCAAGGGGCTGCCGCAGACGCGGGCTTGAAGCCGGGAGCGCGCGTGGCGGCGGCTCGCGAGCCCGAGCCTACCGCCTGGCTGCGCAATTATGCGCTCGCGCAGTCAGCGCTACTGATCGCGGTTGCCGCTCAAGCTCCAATCGTGCTGCTGCTCACCTATTTCCTGCTCGCATCGGGCCAGCACTTCCGGCGTAAGCTGGTGCAGTTTGTTGGGCCATCGCACCAGAAAGAGACCGTGAACATCCTCGAAGAAATTAACGTTCAGATACAGCGCTATCTGCTCATCACATTTGTGACGAACACCTTGATTGGCGTCTGTACCTGGCTCGCGTTCGTATCTCTGGGCATAGAGCAGGCCGGTGTATGGGGCTTCGCTGCCGGCGTTCTGCACTTTATTCCCTACCTGGGCCCGGCCTTGATCGCTCTTGCCAGTGGCGTGGCCGCGTTTTTGCAATTCGGATCGCCGCTCAATGCGCTCGCCGCCGCGGGTGCGTCACTACTGGTGGCGGGCCTGATCGGTTTGGTGTTTATGACGTGGTTGCAGAGCCACTTCGCGCGCATGAACGCCGCCGTGCTGTTCATCGCCCTGTTGTTCTTCGGCTGGTTATGGGGCGTCTGGGGCCTGTTACTCAGCGCGCCACTGGTCACCATCGCCAAGGTGGTTTGTGATCGCGTCGAATCGCTCAAACCAGTGGGCGAACTGCTTGGGCGTTAGCAGGTTGCCAAAAAAAATCCATCTCGAGCGGCATGGCTCAGGCTGCACGTCACGCCAGCGCAGAGACGGTCGCATGACCGCTCGCCAAAAAACGAGCCGCGAAAAGACCCGGCGGGAAAGGCCTGATTAAAACCGCGCTGTGGGTCGAAAGATCATGCGGACGTAGGAACACCCCCTGGAGAGCGTCGCTGCTCGCGATGCCAGCCAGCCCATCCCTGACCTGGGGGCGCGAGGAATAAACATGTTAACCATTGTAATATGGTCTTTAATTTCTAATGTACTGTCTGCCTTTATCGGTTTATTGTTCAGCGTTGGCACGCGCAACGATTCCGATGATACGGCTCAGGTAGAGTACCTGACCCGGTGGAGTGACATGAAGAGGTTGCGAAAACAGGGAGAGGGACTTGTGCAGAGTCTTCCTGGGCCGACACGTACTCGCAGATATCGTTGACCGCCCGGAAAGCGGAAGATGCGGGCTCGAACGTCGACTAATCTAACTGTGAATTAACTCTGGTTTTGAGCTTTTAGTTTTATTTCAGGCAGCAAGCGGTCATGTCCCTTCTTCGCCACCGCAAGGCCATTCCTCTGGTTGACAGCCGCCAGGATCACGCAGTCGAAGTGAGTATAATGGTACTATCCCCAGTTCACCAATGACCAAGGAGATACACATGAGCATGACTTTAAGCCTCGCCCCGCTGGTTTCGCTGATCGCCGGCATTCTTATTTTGGTTGTGCCGCGTCTGCTGAACTATATCGTCGCCATATATTTGATTATTATCGGCTTGATCGGGCTGTTCGGCGGGAGCGATTTTCATATCCGGTAATAGCGCGCGCCGATCTGCCGGCAAGGTCGCCACGTTAGTAGAACGCACCCTGTAAGGGCGTCTGTCTTATGCCGCCAAACCAGCCGCGCCCGGTGCCACAACGAGATCCCAACGAACTGACAGGTTTAACTATAACAGCACTTTATTCGCCACAGAGGCACTACACCCTGTAGCCCTTCTTACCCACTTAACACGTTTAACTTGACGCTTGACCATCCTCGGCCCCGTACAAAGAGGACACTCTTTCCCGTTTAAACCCGGCGTCCGTGCAGGATTTATTTATAGCCAAAACCTCCGTCACCGACATGGCGTGAACTCGGCGTCAGCCTGACAGCGACCTGTGTTCGGTATCGAACAGAACGCCGCCATCTTGGCGTACTAAAATTTTTTCCTGGATAGTTCGCTTTGGACATAGCGTTTCAATAGCGTAAGCCGTTCTGCCCGATGACGGTCCAACAATTGTTCATATCAAAAAAGCGGCGTTGGAACATGGCTGTATCTGACCACGGAGGTTTATTAGGAACATGGACGATAAAAACGACAGCGTACTTCTCATCGAGAGCGATCTTGGCGCGGCAACGTTAATTCGCGCGGCCCTCGACGACGCAAGAGACGGACCGTTCGCTATCGAGTGGGTTGCGAATCTCTATGCTGCCCTCGAACGGCTGAGTAAGGGCGGGATCAAGGCGATCTTGCTCAATCTGTTTCTGCCCGATAGTCAAGGTATCGAGACCTTCGATAAGCTGTACGCGATGGAGAGCCCGACCCCGATCCTGATCCTGAGCGACTTCGACCACGAAGACGTCGCAAAGCTGGCCATACAACGTGGCGCACAGGATTATCTGCTAACAGGCCACATCGACGGCTACTCCCTGTCGCGCGCAATCCGCAACGTAATGGAGCGCAAAATGGCGGAAGAGGCGTTATTCATTGAAAAAGAGCGCGCCCAGGTCACGCTCAACTCCATTGGTGATGCCGTCATCAGCACGGATATTACCGGGAATGTCACTTACCTGAATGTGGTGGCTGAACGTATGACCGGCTGGCCGCAGGCCGAGGCCAAAGGTCAGCCGTTCACCGACGTGTTCCGGATCGTCGACGGCGTTACACGCGAAACTCTGCGCAATCCCATGGACTTAGCCATTAAGGAGAACAAACCCGTCGGGCTCACCTCAAACAGTGTCCTGATACGGCGCAATGGGTTTGAAGCCTCTATCGAGGATTCCGCCGCCCCCATCCGCGACCGTGGTGGCCATGTGACCGGCGCGGTGATCGTTTTCCACGACGTCAGCGAGGCGCGGTCGATGGTGCTCAAAATGTCTCATTTGGCTCAACACGACTACCTCACCGACTTGCCTAACCGTCTGCTGTTGAACGATCGGCTTACGCAGGCGATTTCCATGGCCCGCCGGCGTCGCCAACAATTGGCGGTGTTGTTTCTGGATGTGGACCGTTTCAAAAATATCAACGATTCCCTGGGACATTTGATTGGCGACAAACTGCTGCAGTCGGTCGCGCGACGCTTGACGACGTGTGTACGCGGTTCCGATACCGTCAGCCGCCAGGGTGGGGATGAATTCGTCGTGCTGCTCGCCGATGTCGACCACGCCAAAGCGGTGGGGTATGGCGCGGCCAAGATCCTCTCGGCGCTGGCGGAAAAGCACTGTATCGCCGAACATGATCTTAATGTCACCTTGAGTATTGGTATCAGTCTCTTTCCCGGTGACGGTGAGGACGCGGAAACCCTGCTCAAGAATGCCGACGCCGCGATGTACCATGCCAAGGAAAACGGGCGCAACAGATACCAGTTTTTCAAACAAGATATGAACGACCGGGCCGTCGAACGGCAATCGCTGGAAGGCAGCCTGCGCCAGGCCTTGGCGCGACAGGAATTTGTCTTGCATTACCAGCCGAAAGTCAATTTGGTTACGGGCGCGATTACGGGCGCTGAGGCGCTCATCCGTTGGCTGCATCCGGTTCGTGGTCTCCTCTCTCCCAAGCAATTTGTGACGATTGCCGAAGACTCCGGGCTCATTGTGTCGATCGGCCAGTGGGTGCTCCGGGAAGCCTGCCGGCAAGCCCAAGCCTGGCAGAATGCCGGTCTTCGGCCCATCGCCGTCAACATTTCGGCCATAGAATTCCGTAGAGAGGACTTTCTCGCAGACATTCGTGGCATCCTGAGGAACACCGGTCTTGATCCACATTATCTCGAGATTGAACTGACCGAAAGCGTCCTCGTACAGGATGTCGAGTCGACGATGGCTGTGCTGCACGCACTCAAGGCCCTGGGCGTGCAACTGGCGATCGATGACTTCGGCACTGGCTATTCCAGCTTAAGTTATCTGCGTCAGTTTCCGATTGGTACCCTGAAAATAGACCAGTCATTCGTGCGCGACATTACCACCGATAACGGTGATGCCACCATTGTCAGCGCCGTGGTCAGCATGGGCAATAGTCTCAAGCTACGGGTCAGCGCCGAGGGTGTGGAAACGCAGGAACAATTAGCCTTTCTGAAGGCTGAGCACTGCGAGGAGGGACAAGGCTTTTATTTCAGCCCACCGGTTGATGCGGAGGCGTTCGCTGAGTTGCTTGGAGCGGAAAATACAGAATATGTGGAACTGATAAATCGTGGGTGTACTTTGAGGCGGTAATCGAACCGGACAGTGTGTGGCGCTGGCTACGTACGACACCGCACAGGCGATCTCACATTTGCGCCATATTATTGGCACTTCTAATAATGGACGACGCTAGCTAAACGCAGGGGACAAGGTTGCCACCTTTGTTTAATCGCTTGATCGGGCTTTCGGCGGGAGCGATTTTCATATCCGGTAATAGCGGGCGCCAATCTGCCGGCAAGGTCGCCATGTAAGTAGAACGCACCCTGTAAGGGTGCCCGCCTTGTGCCGCCAGACCAGCTGCGCCCAATGTTACAACGAGATCCCGACGAATTAGCAGGTTTTTTATCTTACGACACGAGGGAATCAGTTACTTGCGCGCTCTGTGCAGTAACACGCCAGGGAGCAATGCGTGTATGCTGTTCGCGTGATGCTCATGCCGCTTAGGCGATCATTCGGAGACCGCATATGGATACCACGCCGAGCCCCAATCAAAACTATCTTCTCGCCGCCCTGCCCACGGCTGAATTCGAGCGCATCGTTCCCCATCTGGAGTTGGTCGCGATGCCGCTGGGCGAAGTTCTTTATGAATCTAGCGGCCAGTTGCAGCACGTCTATTTCCCGACGACCGCCATCGTGTCCATGCACTACGTGATGGAGAACGGCGCATCGTCCGAGATCGCGGGGGTGGGCAATGAGGGTGTACTCGGCATTTCGCTTTTTATGGGCGGGAATACCACACCTAGCCGGGCCATCGTGCAGACCGCGGGCCACGGTTACCGACTGAAGGCGCGGTTGCTGATGGAGGAATTCAATCGTGGCGGGGTGGTGCAGCATTTGTTGCTGCGCTACACCCAGGCGCTGATTACACAGGTATCCCAAACGGCGGTCTGCAATCGCCACCATGCTGTGGAGCAGCAACTGTGCCGCTGGCTGTTGCTGACCCTCGATCGTCTGCCCTCAAATGAGTTGACCATGACGCAGGAACTGATTGCCAGCATGCTCGGCGTACGGCGTGAAGGCATCACCGAGGCCGCCGGGCATTTGCAGCAAGCGGGGTGCATTCGCTACCGCCGTGGCCACATCTCCGTGCTTGACCGGTCGGGCCTGGAATCCCGCGTGTGTGAATGCTATGCGGTGGTCAAAAACGAACACGATCGTTTGCTGTGCGAAGTACGTAATCGTCAGGGACTTCCCTTAGCCAGTCACAGTTAATCCTTCGCCCTGCTTCACGCTTTGGGTAAAATTTCCGCCTTATGTACGGTAACGCACAGAGAGCGGCGGGCTTGATCGCTACAATGCAAGCATTGTTGCTCAAAATTCATCCATGGACTCAATTTACCCCCTCCCGGTGCCTGCAAGCAAAAATATGCATTTTTTTGTGCAGGATGAGCGTATAAATAGATGAGGTGCTGTTTGCACCTTCGGCCACGCGATCCGCAAGACTAATTCGCGCTTTTACAGAGGTCGACCATGCCCAAAAAAATACGCGATCCCGCCATTCTCAACCCCGCCGCTGGCACGGCGGAAGGCATCGCCGAGGTCCGACGCCAGGAGGCCTTGCTTAAAACCGGGGCCTTGCAGAACGCGATTCTCAACAGCGCCAATTTCTCGAGTATCGCCACTGACGCGAAGGGCGTCATTCAGATCTTCAACGTCGGCGCCGAACACATGCTGGGCTACGCGGCCGCCGACGTGACAAACAAGATCACGCCGGCCGATATTTCCGATCCGCAGGAAGTAATCGCGCGCGCGAAAGCACTAAGCGTCGAACTCGGAACCCCGATTGCGCCAGGCTTTGAGGCATTGGTGTTCAAGGCCTCGCGCGGCATCGAGGACATCTACGAATTGACCTATATCCGCAAGGACGGCAGCCGCTTTCCGGCAGTCGTGTCGGTCACGGCGCTGCGCGATGCTCAAGGTGGAATCATCGGCTATCTATTGATTGGCACGGATAATACCGCGCGCAAGCAGGTGGAAGCAGAGAAACAGCATTTGCTCGAGATTCAGGAGGAGACGCATAAACAACTGCAGCAGACCAACGCCACCTTGCAGGTCAGCGAGGAAAAGTTCGCGGTTACGCTCAACTCCATCGGCGATGCAGTGATAGCCACCGATTCCGATGCACGTGTGACGCTCCTGAACCCCTTTGCCGAACAGCTCACCGGTTGGACGCAGGCGGAAGCCAGTGGTCGCCCGGTAGACGAGATTTTTCACATCATCAACAAAGAAACCCGTCAACCCGCCACTATACCGGTATTGGAAACCTTGGCGCATGGCACGATACAGGGCCTGGCCAACCACACCGTACTGATTGCACGCGATGGTAGCGAGTGCGACATCGCCGACAGTTGCGCACCGATTCGCGACCGCGACGGTCAGGTGGTCGGTGCCGTGCTGGTGTTCCGCGATGTCACCGGGGAATATGCAGCGCAGCAGGCCTTGCGCGACAGTGCCGCGCTGATCCAGACGATTCTCAATACCGTGGTGGACGGCATCATCACCC
>JBGPBL010000037.1:0-27001 GCA_041481225.1 Sulfurifustaceae bacterium
GCACAGCCAGAACGGTGAAAAGAATGAAACGAAGACAAGCAAACGCGAGAAACGCCACCGCCGGGGTGTCGATTCACCGAGACGGCGCTATATTGAATGGCGGTTACCATAATTTGGTCACTTGTTCAGAGCTTCCCTAGGTTATCTCTCTGTATGGTTCTCACTTCTTGAACAAAATTTAGATGCTGCATTAATGATTTTTCTCGATCTGGATGAAGAAAGAGGAAAGCTAATTGCTGCTCAGTTTAACAGTTTCGCTCTCAAGGTAAACCTAGTAGAGAATCTCGCGGAACCTCAAATCAAAGACCCACGGTATAAAAAAGAGTTTGCAGACATAATAACCAAGATGAAAAAAACTAATGATTTGCGTAACAACATCATTCATGGACGCTGGAGCTATAGCTTCATGTTAAGCGATCTTGTGAATATCCACGCTGTGGAAAAAAGATCAGTTACGAGAAATGGAAAACCGAAAAAATCTCCCATTAGCAAATCCATAGTTATGGATGCCGCGAATGCCGCTCTGGATACAGCGATTAAACTAGAGCTTATTCTTCGAGTCGTGCCACGCGAGAAACCAAAGGACAGGCCGCCAACATAGCGCGGTAAATACGTTCTACGGCTTCATCCGCCGATTCTCTATCTTCGTCGAATCCATGTAACTCATGGGAACCCGCCTCAATCATCTGAGGCGTGATTTCCACTTCTTTTACAGGCCTGTCCTGCATATGGTCGCCCAATTTGGATATGTTATGTATACAATCCCGCGACGAATCCCCCAATTAATGACGCGAAACAGCACCAGTCCAACCACGACGTAACCGGTGAGTTCATGCAGCCGGGATTCGTCCTCGCCGGTGAGGTAGGCCACGGCGAACGACGCCACCAGCGACCAGTGAAAAATCCGCACCACGGGATCCCATACCTGTACCTCACCCGCGGGGCCCTTCTCAAAGCTGTTTGAGTTTATGGCCGTTTCCTTGATGAGGACCTCTACGTCAACTTCAGGGCCTGAAGTCAAATACCGATTATACCTCTCTGGCAGCCGAGCAGGCTTGAGGATAGTATAAGTCAGCCCCATGTGTGGGGTATGCCGTTATTGGAAGGAGTAGCCCATGTCCGTTCTCACAGAAAAGGACCTGAATCGTTTCAGCAAGCGGCTGCAGGATCGGCGCGAAGAACTGCGGACCGTCATTCACGATACCCTGCTCAGCAGCCAGCACGAGGATTACGCCGAGCTGGCCGGTATGGTGCATGATTCCGGCGATGAATCTTTCGCCGAGTTATTGCGCGGTGTCAATCTCGCAAGCCGCAGCCGCGAGCTCGAGGAAAGCCAGGATGTGGACGCTTCGCTGGAGCGGATCAAGAATGGAACCTATGGGACCTGCATCGATTGCGGCAATGCCATCGCTCCCGAACGCCTCGATGCCTATCTCACGGCCAAGCGTTGTATCACCTGCCAGAGCCGGCGGGAAAATCTCCGTGGCGGGCGCGACGCGACGCCAAGCCTGTAACTAACGTCCCCATGTATCCGGGGGAACGATTCAACAGCATCAGTCATCTCCTCGGCGCGGTCCTCGCGCTCGCGGGGCTGGTGGTGCTCGTGGTGGTAGCCGCCCGCCAGGGCGATGCTTGGAAAATCGTGAGCTTCAGCCTCTACGGCGCGACGTTGTTCCTGTTGTATGGTTTTTCCACGCTCTATCACAGCCTGCGTGGGCGGGCAAAAACGATCTTCCGCCGATTCGATCATCTTGCCATCTACTTGCTGATTGCCGGTACCTATACGCCGTTCACCTTGGTGACGCTGCGCGGCGTTTGGGGTTGGTCGCTGTTCGGCGTGGTCTGGGGGCTCGCCGTGGCCGGCATGGCACTCGAATACCTGCCGCGCCAAGGCGCAAGGATACTGCCGGTGGTGATTTATCTCGGCATGGGCTGGCTCGCCCTCCTCGCGTTGCGCCCCCTGTTGCAGGCACTGCCGCCGGCCGGCTTCGTCTGGCTGGTGGCTGGGGGATTGTTTTACACGATCGGCGTGTTGTTCTATGCCCTCGACGAGAGGCTGAGGCACGCACATGGGGTGTGGCATTTGTTCGTGCTCGCGGGGAGCGCCAGCCATTACTTCGCTATTCTTCGCTATGTGGCCTGATTATTCCTGCGTTGAGCCCGAGGTGTTGCCGCCAGTCGCCTGATTCACGTGTTGGATGAGCCTGTCTGCTTCGCATTTTAATTCCGTCAGCGCCTGTTTTGTTTTTTCGATATCGTTATGGTGGCTCGCTGTTTCCAGCTGTCTCGCCGCGTGTTGCAGCGCGAGGGTTCCACAGTAACCCGCCGAGCCATGGATGGTATGGGCCAGTTCACGAATCTCCAGAAGATTGTTTTCAGAGAGGGCGCGTTCCATGTCGGCCAACTGTGGCGGGAGTCGCGCGGCCAGGGCCTTGAGCGACGTTTTCCATAATTCAGCGTCTCCCGAGGCAAGGCGCAGCCCGATTTCCGAATCCACGATCATGAACCCGGTGTTCGATTTCCCCTCATCTTTTTTTATGGTTTGATCCTCTGCTTGCGGTGAACACCATTTGGCAATCACCCGGAGCAGTTCGTCTTCCACCACGGGTTTGATCAGGCAGTCAGTCAGGCCGGCAGCGAGAAAATGCGTATCCAGCGAGCGGGCGGCATCCGCTGTGATGGCAATGATCGGGGTATTTTTATACGCCACATGGAGGCCGCGTATTCTGGCGGTGGCCTCGTATCCGTCGACACGAGGCATGTGGATGTCCATCAAAACGATGTCATATATTTTCTGGCGTCAGGCCTCGACGGCCTGTGCCCCATCCGTGACCTCGTCGACGATCGCGCCAATCCGTTTTAATACGACTGCCAGGAATTGACGGTTGATGTCGTTGTCGTCGGCAAGCAGGATGTTAAGCAGTCCGCCCATAACCGGGGATGGCGTGGGCGTGTGGTATTCCTCCTGCAACCGCGCGGATACGTCAGCCTCGGGGGCCTGTTTCTCGAATGAGAGGGTGAAAGAAAAACAGGAGCCCTTTCCGGCCGTGCTGCGTACGTCCATTTTTCCACCCATCATTTCGATGAAGGATTTGGTGATGACCAGCCCAAGGCCGGTCCCGCCATATTCACGACTCACACCGGAGTCGAGTTGGGTAAACGGCTGGAACAGGCGCGGCAGGTCTTGCTCGGAGATGCCGATACCGGTATCGGTAACGGCGATGCGGATCGTGGCGTGCGTGGCCGACTCGGTGAGGAGTTCGGCCTGTAAATGCACTTTGCCCGAGGGCGTGAATTTGATGGCGTTGCCCAAAAGATTGAGCATCGCCTGCGTGATTCGCCCGGCGGCGCCTCTCAGGTTGGGCGGGATGCGCGGGTTGACCTCGGTTTCCAGCATCAGGCCCTTGCGCCGGGCGTCGGCGGCAAATACAGAAACGGTTTCATCAATCAGTCTGTGCAAGTCAAAATCAGCGAAGTCGAGGGTGAGCTTTCCCGCCCCCAGTTTGGCGAGATTCAGGATATCGCGGATGATGGACTCGAGGATCTTTGCGGAGATGCCGATTTTTTCGGCGTAGCCACGCTGTGTGCCATCCAGTTCGGTCTTCGACAGTAGCGCGAGAAATCCCAGGATACCATTCAGCGGTGTGCGGATTTCATGGCTTATGTTCGCCACGAATTCGGATTTCATGCGGTTGGCTGACTCCGCTTCCTGACGCGCCGCCTCCAGCGCCGTATTCTGCTCTTCCACGGCTTTAAGCGTCATGCGTAATTGTTCTGTTGCCGCGTGGATACGTTCTTGTAGTGTTTCCTGCGACGACTTGAGTGTTTTGGCCATGGCGTTGATGCCCGCCTCCAGCATCGATAGTTCACCACCGGTATCGGTCTGGACGCGGACATCGAGATTCCCCCGCTCGATGGTTTTTACGGCATCGGTCAATTTGATAATCGGGTCAATGATATCCCGGCTCATGCGCCGGGCGAGAAGGGCGCTGGTCGCGAGAAACAGGATGGAGATCAGGATACTGTTCAGCAGGATCTGTGTCCTCCGCGCCTGGGTAGGTAGGCGGGAAATTTCCACGTTTACCCAACCAAGGGGCCGGTTCGTCGTGTGCCGGACGGATTGTCCGGTCTCGGCGGGGGGCAATCCTTTTTCGAGATAGTTATCGATAGCCAGCTCTGTCTGAAATATGGGCGCGCGGAAAATTTGCGTGGCGCCATCGTCGGACAGGGAGGTGGTGGGTGTTAGCTGATTCTGGGCGGAGTCAAGCGCCGATGACGTGGCCGACCCGACCTGGGTCAGTATCTTGCCCTGCGCATCGATAATGACCACCGAATGGACATCCGCTTCCCGCAAAACTGCGTTGGCCAGCGTCGTCAGAAGTTCCGCGTTGCCGGAAAACACGCCATATTCGCTTGCCGGCCCGAGTTGACGCACGATGACGTAGCCGCGCTCGGTGAGCGACTCTTCCAGGTCGTGAATCTGGGTGGCGATGAAGTAGGTAGCGAGCAGGAACGCGATGGCACCGGCCGGCAGCAGCGCCAGGAACAGGACCTTGTTTTTGATTCCCCAGTGTTTCATATGCCGGTCATTTCTGAATGGTGAGTTTGTGTACCAGGGTTTCCTCGTCGTCGAGAACGATCCCCAGCGACTGGGCCACGTGACTGTTCACCGACACGGAAAAATATTTAGGGTATTGCGGCGCCGGTAACCTTATCGCTGACTTGCCTGTTATGAACGGCAGTATTTCAGCCAGTTGTCGACCGATCTCGGCCGGTGTCGAGTGTACGGCGGCCAGCGCGCCGGCTTTGACATAGCCCGGCGAGATTCCAATCAGTGGAACCCGGTGGTGATAGGTGGTCAGCAAGATATTCTGGGCGTTGGCGTGGTTGAACACCAGCGGGTCGACGATACCCAGCATGACGTCACTTTCGTTGAGCAGGCGATCGAGGGCCGTGACGGGATTTTCATTTTCCGTGACGTTTCGTACATGAACCTGGAGTTTCCGGGGTGCGGCAATCGCAAGCAACTCCTGCTCGTATCCCCTGGTATCGGGGCCGAGCAGCACGCTGACATGCCGCGCCTTTGGCAGCACCAGCCGTATCAGGTCAAACTGCCGTTCCAGCGGCTGGTCCAGATAGATTGCTGAAATACGGGCCGGAGCGGCCTGCGTGTCACCCCGATTTTTCTGCCGTTTGATTTCCTCGAAGCTGATTTTAGGAATCAACACGCACAGGAGCGGGGTCGGCAGGCCAAGCTCGGCAACCTGCGTCGCCGCGACCGTGCCGACCGTCACAATCAGGTCCGGCAATTTTTGCGAGGCGTTGAAGAATTTGGACGCAGGCGTGGCCGAGAGGGCGATGACGGAGATCGCCGGCCTAGCGTCGGGATCTTGTGCAAGATGGCGCTCGAGGCTTTCCAGTAATTCCGAGTAGATGGGGTGGGTCTTGTCGATGACCAGCGCCACGTCGGCCCGGCCGGCGGCATAAACTGTACCCCATAGAAGGAGAGACAGCGCCAGACCGGCGCGCAGTAAAAGTTTTAGGCATTTCTGGAGCATGGTATTTAAGGCGAAGGATCATGTCATCAGATCCGAATGGTGATTTGGACCGCCCCCTGTTTTTCTCTAAAAAGCACTCATACTTAAGGTGAAGAAGATGCGCTGGTCGTATCCGTTTTCAACCCGGAAGTCCGTGTAGTTGTTGTGATTGGCGTTCTGCACTACCACCGCCGCTTCGCCAGGGGACGTGCCGACATGGAGCTTGTAAGCCAACCGCAGATCGACACGGCTGTAGAGATCAGTGAAATCACCGTTGCCCAGCCACAACATGTTTCCCACGCGGTAGTAAGCTGCGCTGGCATACCAGGGAGCGGAGAGTTTGTGCATCAGCAATAGACTCGAACTATAACGGGGTACGGATGCTATGCGCTGACGCTGATTCAGTGTCACCCCGGAGCCAAGATCCGTGGCCTTGTCGAACATCTGGGCATGGGTCAGGATGATGCGGTTGTCGCGACTGGGTGAATAGTCAAGCTGAGCATCGATTCCGTCGACGGTGACCATGCCTTCATTTCGAAAGCCGTATGCTTGAAAACTGCTTAACGGAGCGGCGGATGAAATCCTGGTTTCGGTAACGACGTCGCTGAGCTGGTCTCTGTAGAGTCGGAGATCCCAGGTCAGGTGTTGCTCGGGTATCTGGCCGAAGTAACCAAGCTCATAGGAATGCATGACCTCGGGCTTGAGGGTACCGGGGCCAACGATATTCTGATAGAGAAGAATATTCTGGTAAGAGACGGTTTCGTTGCCTTTTTGTTCAACAATACGTGGTGTTCTCAGGGCTTTGGATGCCGCCGCGCGCAAAGTGTGATCAGGAGTGAGGTGATAATTCACAGCGAGCCGTGGTGACAGATCGGTGTCGCCCATGTCCGTTTTCTCCAGCATGGCGCCGGCATTTACGATTGTTTCAGGTGTCGCACGCCATTCGGCATTGCCGAACAGGCGATACTGACGGTCCTCCAGTGTGTCGGACCGGTTGAACCAGTGAACGGAACGCACATAGTCCGCACGAGTGCCGACACCCCAGACGAAACGCCAGTTCTGGAACGGATTCAAAATGTGTTGGAGCTCCAGATCATAACGCTCATCGGTGGCATCGAAACTTACCGGTATTTGTACCAGCCCGAATGGTGGTCCGAGATTATATGGAACAATATAATCATCGGTGAATCTCCGGTAATTGTGATAGAGCTGCGCACTGAATTCTTCTCCAGCGCCAAGACTGCGATGCCAGCGTAATTGTTCGAAGTGGCTGGTGGTATCTGTGATGCGCCCGGGATCCAGTATGGTACCTGTGCCGATTTGTTCGCTCGCATTGCTTGCACCCAACTGAACCTCCAGTGTATCCGCCGTGCTCAGACGAAAGTCTCCTCGCAGGTTCGCAAACGGTACATGCGAGCTATCAGTAACGTTCTGGAAACCATTATCGGCGCGGTAGCCTATGCTCAGGCGCACATCACTCGCGTTTGTTGCCCACCCTTGGCGTATCAGGCCATCACGGATGTGATGGTCGCCCACCGCGGCCTTGATGAAAGTGCCGGGGTCCTGGGATGGATGACGCGTAATGATATTAATAACGCCAAGAAACGAATTGGCGCCGTAGGTCGCGGCATTCGGGCCGCGAACCACCTCGATGCGCTCTATGTCCTCGATGGCGACTGGAATTTCCGACCAGAAGACGCCGCCGAGAAGAGGACTGTATATCGAGCGGCCATCGATGAGCACCTGCATACGCCGTGAATATTCATCGCTCAAACCATGATAGGTGACGGTGGCCTTGTAACCGTTTACGTCGGCAACCTGAAATCCCGGCACCAGCCGGAACAGATCGGCGATCTGCCGTGCCCCCGAGGCCTTGATCATGTCGCGGTCGATCACGGTTACCGCGGCTGGTGTTTCCGAACGTGCCTGCGTAAGGCGTGTGGCCGACGAGACGGCAGGAATATCAGTGAAGAACTCGGTCTCGGATACAAGTGGCGCCGGGCCTTCCGCGGCGGCTAGCACGCTGGTCAATGAGACGAGCATGATGGTAACGGAGAAACACAGACAGATGGTGGAACCTATGTGGTGGCGCGCGGGCACCGTTTCGGAGTTTGCTTGCATTTTTCCACCCTCCCCTTCAGCATTGCGCGGCAGGCAATGAATGGGTTGTTGTCGTTTGTGCCTTGAGCCAACCTAGCAATATCATGGATACAATTTTTGAGTCAATCAGAACCGGTTTATTCCGGGTAAATACTTGTTATTGAAGACCGGCGTAGAGCCAGGGCCATGGCTGTCGCTGCAATTAGGGATATAGGGGGAGGATCGAAAAGTGAAAACAACGGAGCGCGCCGGCGCGAAAATCCTGCTGGTCGATGACGATGCGATCGTGCTGAACACGCTGGGTGCAGGCCTAATGCGGCTGGGTTATGCGGTGCAGACCTTCGACAACGTGCCGGCGGCGCTTGAACATTACCAGAGTAATCCCCCCGATCTCGCGATTTTGGATTACCGCATGCCACAGACGAACGGCCTGGAACTGGCACGCATCATGATCAATCAGGTCTACCGCCCAATCATCATGCTTTCTTCCTATAACGAAGCGGCGATCGTGAGGGATGCCGTGGGGCTTGGGGTGTACACCTATCTCATCAAGCCGGTGGAGGCCGAGCGGTTGGCGCCCAGCATTGAAGCGGCTCTGGCCCGTTTTGCCGAGGTCAATGTGCTCATCAAGCAGGGCGACAACCTGCAGGAGGGTATGGAGAAAAACCGCATCATCAGCACCGCCGTTGGCATCATCATGGAGCGGGCGCATCTGTCGCAGGATGTTGCCTTCGAGAGTCTGCGCAAGCTCGCGCGCGATCAACGCCGCCCGTTACGGGATGTGGCGTATGATCTGGTGGATGCGGTGTCTAGTGCTAATACGATCATCAATCGGCTGAGGCCCTAGCAACAGAATATTGATTACACGCCGGTTTCCACCTGCACTTGACACCGTTTTTCTTGTCGTGTGTAGTGTCCTTGACTTGCATCGTCGAGCCTAACCCCCGCTCATCCAAGTCGGTTCGTTTTGTGTCCAGCGCTTTTGTCTCATCCCCGACAAAAGCCTGTGGATAGAGCCTTTTTCCTGCTCCCGTGTTGTCCCTTTAATAAATAAACGTGGGCGCCACCCGTTTTTCTGCGCTCGATCATCAGGCCGTTCCCCCGCCTTGACCCCTAATTTTGGCTAATTGCCTTGGGCATTTGTCGTGATGAGGAAAGGAAAAATGCGGATCGAAATACTGGACATGGGTATCCCGTTACCACGTAAAGCCCATGTCAGCCCAGACCATACCCGGATTTTTCATGGGCGGCCGTGGTGGGCGACCCTGTTCTCTGTTTTTGTTTTGGCCACGACAGCGGTGTTGCCCGCTGGCCCGGTATTCGCGGCGGATGCAGTGGAGGGACAATGCCGGCGCTTGTGCGGCGCTGTTATGGACATGCATGCGAACCGATGTGCCGATACCCAATGCCTGAAGCAGGCGGAGACAGCCTATGCCAGCTGCCTGTCCGGCTGCGTAGAGAAGTCTGGTGGAGAGTCGGAATCGAAATCAGCCGATTTGAGGAAAGGAACATGAAAAACATGGCCATGCTTTCAGTTCAGATACTGTTTCTGGTGCTGATCAACAAGCTGGGTTATTTCGTGGCGGGGCTCTTGTCCCTGCCCATACCCGGCAATGTGCTGGGCATGCTGTTCTTGCTCGTTCTGCTGTGGAGCGGCGTCCTTCCGTTGCGTCTCATTGAGAAGGGCTCGTTGCTGCTGGTGCAGCATCTCGCGCTGTTCTTCATCCCGATCGCAGTCGGGCTTATGAATTTTGGCGACCTGCTGCTGGAAAACGGGCTAGTGATGCTGCTGGCGCTGGTGGTCAGCTTGGTCGTTGGCATCTGTGTGACCGGCCTTGTTGCGCAGCGGCTGGCAAAACCCAAGCGGGAGGAAAGCCATGGAACCGAGTTTCCTGATCACGCTGTATAGCCTCGGCATCACCATCACGATGTATGCCTTCAGCCGCATGTTGGCAAAGGAATATGTATTACTGCGGGCAACTCCGCTATTTGTCAGCACCGTCTTGATCATTCTTATCCTGGCGTTGGGCGGTGTGCGGGAGGAGGGTTATTCGCAGGCCCGGGAAATCCTGGCGTTTCTGCTGGGGCCCGCAACCGTGGCGCTGGCGGTGCCAATTTATAAAAATCGCCAGCATCTCTATGACCACGCCGTGCCGTTGGTCGTGGGTCTCTTGATGGGTTCGGTTGCTACCATTCTGGTTACCGTCGCGGTCGCCAAATTTTTCCAGGCGACACAGGTGGTTCTGTTGTCGCTCGGACTTCAGTCCGTGACGGTGCCGGTCGCGTTGGAACTGGCTCACCTCCTGAAGGCCAGCGCGACCCTGACGACCGGCGTGGTGATCGTCACCGGCATGCTCGGCGCCATGCTGGCCCCGTGGTTGATGAACCGGATCGGCGTACATCACCCCATGTCGCGCGGGCTTGTGCTGGGAACCCTGGCGCAGGAACAGGGCACGGTGCAGGCCTGCGCCGAAGGGGAATTACAGGGCGCCATCGCTGGTATCGCCATGGGCATGGCGGCGGTGTTCATCGCGTTTCTTGCGCCCGTACTCCTGCCGGCGCTGATCTGAGTGATGGAGACATCAGCAATATGAGCGACATGGGAAATTGGGGGTGGGTCGCATTCTGGTCCGTGAATGCCGTGACGGTTGTGATCCTGGTGAAATGTATTGTCAGTGAATCGTCATGGCCTGATTCTGCGCCCGACAAGTCAGCCTCCGGTGCCCTGAAGAAACAGAACAACTGTGTTGGAGTTGTGGAAGAGAAGTCTGATTTAAATAAAAGCAGCGTTGAATAAAGCCGATCTTCTGCGTCACTGGCATGCTAGTGGTGTGAGCCTCGGTTCAGTGTGGAGGAAGTGTGAAAATGCCGTGTGGGCCGGAAAAACAAAAATAAGAAAATAACAAAAACAAGAAAAATAAACTTGATTGGGTGGCGGCCTGCTTCCTCCGGCCGCCTTATTTTTTCTGCGCAACCCCGCGAATGCCTGAAGCAACCGCCAGCTCTGGTGACAACTCTCTTGCGTCTTGAGTAATCCGCCGACGGGGTATTACCTTCAGGCGAAAGGAATCACTTGACGGGTGAGGGCAACGGAAACGATATAGAGGAAGATGCCCATGGCGGCGAGCCAGGCGGCAATTCGGATGTTTCTGGTTTTTCCGCGTTTGATGCCGATGGTGCCGAGGACGATGTAAGCAAGCAGCGCCACTACCTTGGCCGTGAGCCAGTTGTGCACAAATGGATATTGCTGGATCTGGATGGTGAGGGCGAGGGCGGAGACGAGCAACGTGGTATCGATGATATGCGGCGCCACCTTGACCCATTTTTTCTGAAGCCAGGGCGATTCGCGCATCATCCACAGGCCGCGAATGAAATAGCCACTGCCGGAAAGCACGGCGCAGCCGATGTGGACGGATTTAAGCCAGGGCATCGCTGTCCGTCCGTGGTCAGCCCGGTTTTTGGTCCAGGCGCTGGTAGAGATACATGGGAGCGTAGAGCCAGTTCCACAACAGGAACGACACAAGCCAGGTTAACGCCGCCAGGACGCTGAAGGTATTGCCCAGGGTTCCGGGGAGAAATTCGGCGACGATGCGCATGACGGCGGCAATATTAACACCGAACAGCACGCGCCAGGTCAGGTCGTTGGCCTCCAGCGCCCGGCCGGAATGGCCAAGGGTTACGCGCGAAGCCATGGCGACGACCATGCCGGTGAAGAAACCGATGCCCAGCGCGTGCAGTGGCGCGCGTCCGAGCAGATCCGTGCCAGTCACGAACAGGACGAGGCTTTGCACGGTGTAGAGCGTCATGCCGATGCCGAGCCAGAGGAAGGCGATGTGCAGCATGGCAAGCAGCCGCGCGTGGAAGCTGCGGCGGAACTGCCAGACCCAGGAGTGATGCAACGCGGCCGCGGCGAGCGGCGCATCGGCGAGAAAACGCCAGACGGTCAGCCCGCTGACCTCGAGCACCACATGCGCGGCGGCGCACACGACCATCACCGGCAGGCCCCAGGAAGGACGCACCATAATATAATTGATGAGCGCGCTCTGGCTGAAGAAGGGAATCATGCGGTGGCCGACCGTGAACACCACGGGCAGGAGAAACAGCCACAGGCCCAGTTCGCGCGCGAGTTGAAACGCCAGCCCGGAACCGGTCACCACGCCGTACAGGAAACACAGAATGCCGATCATGGCGGTCAGCAGCGCGAGATTGAGCAGTCTTTCGTGCGGGCCGCGATTCCGCGCCTGACGATAGACAGCGAGCAGAGAATAAAGCACCAGACCCCAGCCGATGAGTTGTGCGGCGAGCGCCAGCACCAGCAGCCTCCTGGAGATAAAGAGCCCGGCGTAGAACAGCAGCATCCCGCACGAGAGCAAAGCAAAACTGGCGATATAACGCGTGGTGGGCACGACCGGTCCGCCCATCCAGCGCGGATACACCGTGAGCAGAAACCCAAAAATGAAAAAGGGAAATACGCCATACAGCATCAGGAAGGTGTGCACGAGCATGGACGGCAGCACCATGGGCAATGTTGGCCACCACAGCGCCGCGCGGCCAAGCAACTCCGCCAGCCACAGCAGCATCACCAGCGCTGTCTGGAGGGCGCCCGCAAAAAACATGACTCGGTGGGGGGCCGAGGTAAAGACCTGCCAGCGCAGGGCGGTGGTTGATGGTCTCATGGGTATATATGTGGTTTACCTACGTTTTGTGCAGGTATAGTCTATTTGCGGTGATGCAAAGAGCCTTGATGTGGGTCAGATGTGGTTTGTGCCAATTTACCCAAAGCCGATAGTGGCTCGAAGTCGGCCCTGAAAGATACTATGGTTTAAATAATGGGGAAGGGGGTGCCATGGCATGGGATGGCGTATGGCCGGATTCAAGGCCCAGGCGAGTGACGGCCACGGATAATCAGGCGGCGTGGTGAACGATCGCAAGAAAATCCTTTACGCCATTCTTGTCTGTGCCCTGGCGGCGCTGATCGCCTGTGCCACCGGGATTTATCTGATGTACACCGCTGCGCTCGAGGACACGGCTAACCATCTGGCGACGCTCACCAAGACCCAGTCCCGGTTGATCGAGGCCGTGGCGCGGTATGACGCCCGGCACGCCGGGCGAGGCACTCCTTCTGGGGAAGTACCGCAAGTTACGCTTGGCCAGGTTCTGGATTCGTTCAGTCAGCACGAGGGCATTGGCGAGACTGGTGAATTTCTCCTCGGCCGGATCGAAGGCGGCTCCATTGTATTGCTCGCCTATCAGCGACAGGGTGCCGCCGCGTATCCTAAAGCCGTTCCTTTTCATGGCACCGCCGCCGAACCCATGCGCCGTGCTCTCTCTCACCAGTCCGGAACCATGATTGGATTCGATTACCGTGGCATGCAAGTGCTCGCGGCGTATGAATCGGCAAAAGACTTGAATTTCGGGGTCGTTGCCAAGGTCGATCTTTCAGAAATCCGCGCACCTTTCCTGCGCGCCGCCGCCGTCGCGGGCGTACTCGCGATATTCGTCGTGCTGCTGTGCACCGCGCTGGTTTTACGCGCCGCGAGTCCCATCATCCGGCGCTTGCAGGCGAGCGAGTCCCGGGTCCGGGCCATCGTCGATTCCGCCGCCGACGCCATCATTACCATCGATAGCAAGGGAATGGTCGAGTCATTCAATGTCGCCGCCGTACGCATTTTTGGTTATACCCCCGAAGAGGTGATCGGGCGTAACGTCAATATGCTGATGCCGGAACCCTACCACTCCGAGCACGACACCTATCTTCGGAACTATCTCCATACAGGTCAGCCAAAAGTCATTGGCAAGGGATGCTCTGCGACCGCCCGCCGCAAGGACGGCTCGGTATTTCACATCGATTTGATTATCAGCGAAATGCATGCGGACGGTGTGCGCAAGTTTGTCGGCATGGTCCGCGACACGACGGAGCGGGTCAAGGGGCAGGAGGCGCTGCGCGAAAGCGAATCGAAATATCGCCACATCGTCGAGACCGCGCAGGAGGGCATCTGGCAGATCGATGCGGACAGCCGCACCGTCTTTGTCAACCAGAAGATGGCGGACATGCTCGGCTACAGCGTGGCGGAGATGCAGGGCCAACCGCTGTTCGCGTGCATGGATGAAGAGGCTAGGGTGATCGCCGCGCACAACGTGGAACGTCGCCGTCAGGGGATCGCCGAGGTGTTTGAATTCAAGTTTTGCTGCAAGGATGGCAGCGAAATGTGGGCGCTGCTCAATACTAATCCGATGTTCGATAAGCAAGGCCAATACGCGGGCAGTTTTGCGATGGTCACGGATATCACCGAGCGTAAGCGCGCCGAGCAGGCGCTGCGTGAAAGCGAGGCGAGGTTGAAGGAAGCGCAGCGCATTGCCCAGATCGGCAACTGGAGTCTCGATCTCGTCAACAACGAACTCCGCTGGTCGGATGAGATCTACCGCATCTTCGAGCTCGACCCGAACGAGTTCGGCGCGTCGTACGAGGCCTTCCTCAATGCAATCCATCCCGAGGACCGGGAGTTCGTCAACCGGGCTTATGCCGACTCGGTCAAGAACAAAACCCCTTACACCATCGTGCACCGGCTGCGGATGAAGGACGGCCGGGTGAAGCACGTGCAGGAACGATGCGAGACGATTTACGATACGGATGGCCGGCCGCTGCTATCTGTCGGCACGGTGCAGGACATCACCGAGCGCATGCAGGCCGAGGCAGAGATGCAGAAGCTGTCCCGTGCCCTGGAACAAACGGCCGATGCGGTCACGATCACGGACCGCAACGGCATTATTGAGTACATCAATCCTGCCTTTGAAGCGACTACCGGTTATCGCAAGGACGAGGTCCTCGGACACAAGCCGAGCCTGCTTAAGTCAGGCAAACAAGGATCTGATTTCTATAAAATGCTGTGGACGACCATTCTGGCGGGCAAGATATTCAGCGAAGTTTTCGTCAACCGCAGAAAGGACGGAACCCTGTACTACGAGGAAAAAACCATCACCCCGCTCAGGGATGCGCAAGGGAACATCACCCATTTCGTCGCCACCGGCAAGGACATCAGCGAGCGCATGCAGGCGCAGGAACGTTTGCAGTTCATGGCCCAGCACGACGTGCTGACCGAGCTGCCCAACCGCGCCTTGTTTCTGGACCGCCTGAAGCAGGCCCTGGCGCGCGCCCGCATGCATCGCCGGCTCGTGGCCGTCTTGTTTCTGGATCTGGATCGTTTCAAGAACATCAACGACACCCTGGGGCACCAGATCGGCGACCTTCTGCTTCAGGAAATCGCGCACCGTTTCCTCAAGGCGGTGCGCGATGGCGATACCGTGGCGCGTCTGAGCGGCGACGAGTTCGCCTTCCTGCTGGAAGACATGCCCACCGGCGAGGGTATTTCCTTTATCGCCGAGAAGGTTCTCGACAGTCTGAAGCCGGTATTCCTGATCGATGGGCACGATTTGTTCGTGAGCGCGAGTATCGGTATCAGTCTCTATCCCAATGACGGCGAGGAAACGGGAACCTTGCTGCGCAATGCCGACGTCGCCATGTATCGCGCCAAGGACATGGGCAAGAATAACTACCAGTTCTACTCGGCCGAAATGAGCGTCAAGGCGTTTGAGCGCCTGTCGCTGGAGAGCAGCCTGCGCCGGGCGGTGGAGCGCGAGGAGTTCCTGCTCTACTACCAGCCGCAGGTGGATGTGCAGACCGGAAAGATACTCGGGGTCGAGGCGTTGCTGCGCTGGCAGCACCCCGATCTCGGCCTGGTGGCGCCGAATGAATTCATCGCCCTGCTCGAGGAGAACGGACTAATTGTTCCGGTCGGCGAGTGGGTAATGCGCAAGGCCTGTGCCCAGGTTCGCGACTGGCACAAAGCCGGGTGGGATCACCTGGGCGTAGCCGTGAATCTCTCGGCACGTCAGTTCAATGCGCCCGGTCTGGTGGAGATGGTGGAACGTACGACCAGCGAACTGGGATTCAAACGTGAGCGACTGGAGCTGGAGATTACAGAGAGCGTCATCATGCGTCATGCCCAGGTGACCATTGATGCGCTCGAAACACTCAGTCGCATGGGGGTGCAGCTGGCCGTGGACGACTTTGGCACCGGCTATTCCTCACTTAGTTATCTGCGCCGTTTCCCGATCGATACCCTGAAAATCGACAGTTCATTTATCCGCGACATCCCGCACGACCCGGACGACAGCGCTATCACTACGGCCATTATCGTCATGACGCAAAGCCTGAAGCTGAAGGTGGTCGCCGAGGGTGTGGAGACCGAGGAACAGCTTCGCTATCTGCGCGAGCATGGCTGCCATGTCATGCAGGGCTATCTCTTCAGCAAACCCCTGCCAGCGGAAGAAATGACGATTCTGCTGAGTAAGTGAAACCGGATCAGGTTGGCCCGGTACGCAAGGTGTGGTGCACGTATAGCGCGAGGGTGAACAGCACCAGCGCCCCTCCCTGGTGGGCGGCGGCGAGGGGAACCGGCACCACATATATTAAGGTGGCGATGCCGAGCGCGACCTGAACCGCCAGCCAGGCGAGCAGCAGGTGAATCGGTGTTTGTGCCTGCCGTGGCAATGCAAATTTCCTGGCCGTCAGCCAGAAAGCAGGAATGACGAGCAGCAGCACATAGGCCAGCAGGCGGTGATTGAACTGCACGGTGGCGATGTTCTCAAACAGGTCTGCCCATAGCGGCTCCATCGCGTACATTCCTTCCGGGAAGAAGCGGCCATTCATCAGCGGGAAGGTGTTGAAGGCAAAGCCGGCATGGGTGCCGGCGACGAAACCTCCCGTGAGAATCATCACAAAGACGAGACCCGTTATCCAGCCGCTGAAACGTCGCAAAGGCCGTAGCGCCGTGCTGGAATGGACGCGTGGCGTCATCAGGCCGAGCGCCACCCAGAGAATATAGGCGTAGATGACGACGGCGAAGGCAAGATGCGCTGTCAACCGATAGGCGCTCACCCGGGGCATGTCCACCAGCCCGCTTTTGACCATGTACCAGCCGATCGCGCCCTGCAAGCCGCCAAGCATGAACATGGTGAGCAGTTTGGGGACCAGTTGTTTACCGATTTGCCTGCGTATCAGGAAATAGAGGAAAGGCAGCAGGAAGACCAGACCGATGAGCCGGCCGAGCAGGCGATGCGCCCATTCCACGTAGAAGATGCTCTTGAAATCGCCGAGCGACATGCCCCGGTTGACCTTCACGTACTCCGGTGTCTGTTTGTATTTGTCGAAGGTCTGTTCCCACTGCGTCTGCGTCAGCGGCGGGATCGCGCCTATGATCGGATCCCATTCGACAATGGAAAGCCCGGAACGGGTGAGACGCGTGACGCCGCCGAGCACCACCATGGCGAAGATCAGAGCGCAGCAGGTCAGTAGCCAGACGGCAATATGTTTGTCAGAACGGTTTCTTGGAGCAATCATTATTTTTTCGCTTGCGGTGTGAGCAGGTGAATCAGGTTTACGAGACCCAACAATAATAACGCAGCCGTGGCGTTATGTATGGTTACGACCCAAAGTGGCAGGCTGAATGCCACAGCCGAAAGGCCAAGCCCGATCTGCGCCGCCAGCAGAATGAGAATAAAAACGCCAGTCCCACGCGTGCCTCCACCCAGCGTGCAGGAGCGCCAACCGAGCCATCCTATATATAGGGAGGCGACGATGGCCCCGAGCCGGTGCGCCATGTGCATGGTTCGGCCGGCGTCGCCGACCACGGCAATTTTTTCCGGGGATAATGGCAATTGCCGGAACAGATCGAAACTTTCCCACATGTCAGCCCCGAGCCAGTGGGCACCGTTACAACCGGGAAGCGTCGTGCAAGAGAGGGCGGCAAAATTGGCGCTGACCCACCCACCGAGCATGATCTGAAATGTCAGCAGCGCAAGCCCGAGCCATGCCCACGGCCGCAGACGCTGAGCCTCGGCGGTGTCTGCCACAGGGGCGGCGGGGACTGACCGTTGTCCCAGCCACCAGAGCATCGCCAGCATGGCCATGCCGCCCAGCAGGTTGCTGAGCGTGACTAACGGAATAAGCGGCGAGGGTGTTTTGTATCCCAGCATCGACAGAAACAGGGTTAGTCCGAGCGCCAGCAATGGGATGAGAATATTCTGTCCGGGTTGTTTGCGGCGACGCACGGCCATGACGGCCATGCCAAGGATCAGTGCCCCGAGTGTCGTGGCCACCAGACGGTGTGTCAGTGTGGCCCAGGCAGGTATGAGATGGGCCATGGCCAGTGAAACCGATTCCGCCCCACGCAATTTTATTTGCGCATAGCAGGCGGGCCATTCCTCGCATCCGAGGCCGCTGCCGGCCAGACGCAGGTAGGCGCTCAGGACGACGACCAGGAAGATCATCAAAATGGATACGAAAGTAAGCAGGGTAAACAGCCCTGAAGTATTGGCTGGGGTGCTTCCCGAGGTATCGTTATTCATGTGTGTGGATTCCTTCCTCCTGTGCCTATCCAAAAAGCTGACAGCCATGGATGTCTCAAATCGTCATGCATTTTATCGCGTCAATACAAGACCTGATGCATTCTGATAAATGGCGAAATCGATGCTAATCATTTTAACAGTGTTGGTTTTTTGACTCGTGGCGAATGAAGTTAAACATTTTTGATGGAATTGATCTAGATCAAGTTCTGGTTGAACGAAAGTGTTTTAAATCGTCCCACAAAAGCACGTTGGCTGGCGCATAAAAGTGAAGAAAATCGATGCCGCCCGACGCAAAGATGCAAGCAGAAAATTTTACCCGGTCCCTACTTAATTACTGATTGTTATGGAGGTATGAAACATGGCTGCACCTAATACCACAGGTTCACGAGGTCGAGAGGAAGCCGTCCCGGCCATGCAGCGGATACTCGACAATCCCTTCCTGCTGTTGTTCATCGGTGTTGTGGTTCCCACGGTATTTTATATTCTGTGGGGCGTCATGGAAATCGTCACCATACCTATTGCGAAATAACCTTCGGGAGACGCCAATATGAGCAGCCTTGTCCCTCCTTCAGAACGCCTCTGGTGGAATGAGCCCATCGAGGGGGTAGAGATTTTCTGGATCGCCATCGCGCTGGTTTGGGCCATCGTGATGTTCATCATGATGCCGTACTGGCATATCTACGGTAAGCAGAACCTCTCCAATGAGGCCTATCGCACCACACCCGAGGTTTACGGCAAGAAGGTTCAGGCGATGGTGGATCAATACACTGTGCGCAAGGTAACGGCGCGCGACGTCCCGGTGGTGGCCCCGCCCGCGGGCAGCGATGTCTATCTGTTGGCGCGGCTGTGGGAGTGGTACCCGGTTCTCGAGCTGGAAAAGGGTCAGACCTACCGCTTGCATCTTTCGTCCATGGATTGGCAGCACGGGTTCTCGCTGCAGCCGGAGAACATCAACATGCAGGTGATCCCGGGTTATGAAATGGTGCTGAAGGTCACACCGAATAAGTCAGGCGAATACAGCATCGTCTGCAACGAATACTGCGGTATCGGGCATCATACGATGCTCGGAAAAATTTACGTGAAGTAAGGGGGAAGGGCCATGGCGAATAGTGCAGAGTTTCGTACCTGTCCGGACACCGGCCTGTTGTTCCATAAGCCGGCCGAAACGCTGATGAAGTTGAACGCGGTGGTGGCCATCGTGTACCTGCTGGTCGGCGGCGTATTGGGCCTGCTGATGGGCCTGACGCGTTGGCCGACCGTGCATCTGTTGCCGGCGGATTCGTTCTACATGCTGTTGACGGCGCATGGCCTCAGCGTGCTTATTTTCTGGATTATTTTCTTTGAGATTGCGGTTCTGTATTTCACCTCCTCCACGCTGCTGAGATCGCGCCTCGCTACGCCGCGCTGGGCGTGGCTGGGGTTCGCGCTGATGGTGATCGGTTCCGTGATGACCGAGGTCGCTATCTTCCAGGGCCGCTCGAGCGTGATGATGACCTCGTACGTGCCGATGTCGGCGGAACCGCACTTCTATCTGGGATTGATTCTCTTTGCCGTGGGCGCGTTGATCGGCTGTTTCGTGTTTCTGGGGACACTCGTGATCGCGCGTGCGGAGCGCACCTATGGCGAAGGCTCGATCCCGCTAGTCACCTTTGGCGCGCTGACGGCTTGTATCATTGCGATCTTCACCATCGCCTCGGGTGCCATCATTCTGATCCCCACCTTCCTCTGGAAAGTGGGTTACGTCAATCATATCGATCCGCTCATGTACCGCGTCATCTGGTGGGCCATGGGGCATTCCTCGCAGCAGATCAATGTCTCCGCGCACATCGCCGTGTGGTATGCCATCGCGGGTGTGGTGTTCGGTGCCAAACCGCTCTCAGAGAAGGTTTCGCGCATGGCATTCCTGCTTTATATTCTGTTCCTGCAGCTGGCGTCCGCGCACCATATCCTGGTTGACCCGGGTATCAGCTCAGAGTGGAAAATTTTCAACACCTCGTACGCCATGTATCTGGCGGTGTTGGCGAGCATGATTCATGGTCTGACGGTGCCGGGCGCGATCGAGGCGGCGCAGCGCAAGCGCGGTTTCAACAAGGGTCTCTTTGAGTGGTTGCGCAAGGCGCCTTGGGGTAATCCGACCTTCGCTGGCATGTTTCTGTCACTGATTATCTTCGGCTTCCTCGGCGGTATCACCGGAGTGGTGATGGGTACGGAACAGATTAACCTGATCATCCATAACACCTTGTATGTCCCGGGCCATTTCCACGCCACGGTAGTCGGCGGCACGACACTGGCCTTTATGGCGCTGACCTACTGGCTGGTTCCGGTGCTGTTCCGCCGCGAAGTGGTTCTGCCGGGGCTCGCCAAGTTCCAGCCGTACCTCTTTGGTCTGGGAACGGCCGGGCTCTCCCTGTTCATGATGGGTGCCGGCACCTTGGGTGTGCCGCGGCGTCACTGGGACATCTCCTTCAGCAATGCATTGTTCAGCTATCAGTTTCCGGAAACGGCCTACCTCTTGCTGGGCCTGGCGGGCCTGAGTGCTATCCTGGCGGCGACTGGCGGCGGTCTCTTTGTCCTGCAGATTGTCGCATCGGTGTTATTCGGCAAGCGCAGGGACCCGGCCGTGAAGGGAGCCACGCCGCTGATCGCCGAGTCGGTGCCTGGGGGTGTTCATGGCATCGGCATCGGCGGAATCTCCGTGCCCGGTACGCTGGTGCTGGCGCTGGTGTTTCTGACATCCTTCATCCTCTACTACTTCGTTAACTGGAAGTATCTGTCCCAAGTCTGGGGACTCGGTTAAGCGGGCCACTGGGCCGGTCCGCGAGTGGGAAAACCAGGCAGGCGCAAGCCTGCCTGGTTGATCCTTGTATGATGTTCGCATGCGCGCAAAATCATTCACTCTGTTTCTTGGTCTGATCGGCACGTGGATGGCTGTGCCAGCCGCTATAGCGGCATTGCATGAAGCCTCTCCCCATGACGCCCCTTCCACGACGGTGACTTCAAACCCCTCTTCCAGGTTTGATGAGAAAGCCGCGCTGACACTGAGTCAGGGTGTGATTGGGAAGGAAGTTGGCAATATCACGCTGACCACGGTTGATGGGCGCCAGGTGCACTTATCCGATTTCCGCGGCAAGCCGCTTGTGATCAGTCTTGTCTACACCAGTTGCTATCACATCTGTCCCACCACCACGCAGTATCTTGCTAAGGTGGTGCGCACGGCACGGGACGTGCTTGGCCCGGACAGCTTTCGTGTGCTCACCATCGGTTTTGACACGCCCAACGATACCCCGGAGGCCATGCGCCGGTTCGCGCAGGACCAGAATCTCAACATTCCTCAATGGGAGTTTCTGAGCGCGGATTCCAGAACGATGCAGGGTTTGACCTCGCAGCTGGGTTTTGTTTATTTCAGCGCCCCCCACGGGTTCGATCACCTCATCCAGGCCACCGTGGTTGACGCACAGGGCAAGATCTACCGCCAGGTTTACGGGATGAATTTTGACACCCCGCTTCTGGTGGAGCCACTGAAAGAGCTGGTATTCGGCGCTCCCACCACACCGTCGCTGTTCTCAGGCCTGAGTAATAAGATCAAATTGTTCTGTACCGTCTACGATCCCTCCAGCGACAGGTACCGCTTTGACTACTCCATTTTCATGGGAATTATTATCGGTCTGACCTCCATCGGGGCGGTTGTTTTCTTTCTGATACGCGAATGGCGGCGCGGCCGCAAGCGTTAGTGTGCGAGTGGCGAGGGTGGGGGAATTTAGGTGTTACAGGCCACGTCCTTGGCAAGATTGATATTTGTCATATTCCCGCCACACATTGAAATGCTAAGGTATATTTGCCTCTGTCTCCGGTGGAGGCTGTCAGCGGAGATAAACCTTGATTAAACCGATTCAATACGCAAGTCGCCAGGCGTTCTTGCGTCTGGAAAGCGTTTTCGATGCGGTTTTTGGTCCGAGGAACAATCCGTTTTATCACCTCGGGGCGCTGTCGTTTTTCTTTTTCTGGGTGGCCGCTGTCAGCGGGATTTATCTCTACATTTTTTTCGAGACCAGTATTGAAGGGGCGTACCGCTCGGTCGAGTATCTGACGCACGAGCAGTGGTATCTGGGGGGGTTGGCGCGGAGCCTACACCGCTACGCCTCCGACGCCATGGTCGTCGTCGTTTTGCTGCATCTCGCGCGGGAGTTCGCGCTTGACCGTTATCGCGGTGTTCGCTGGTATGCCTGGGTAACCGGCGCGATGCTGCTGGTGTTCCTGTATGCCTCCGGCATTGGCGGTTACTGGCTCGTCTGGGATCGCCTGGCCCAGTACATTGCGGTCGCAACCAGTGAGTGGCTCGACTGGCTACCGCTTTTCAGTGAACCGATGGCGCGTAATTTTCTTAACAGCGCCTCCATGAGTAATCGATTTTTCTCGTTATTGTCCTTCATGCACATTGGTATTCCCCTGTTTCTGCTGCTCGGCATGTGGATTCACATTCAACGCATCAGTCAGGCAAAAACAAATCCGCCGCGGGTGCTGGTCGTTGGTTCTTTATTGGCCATGACCGTGCTGTCGTTTGTGCGACCGGCGCTCAGCCAAGCACAGGCCAATCTCGATTCGGTCGTTGGAACCGTACAGCTCGATTGGTTTTATCTCGTGCTTTATCCGCCGATCGATATCTGGTCGCCGGGCGTGGTTTGGGGGCTGACCTTCGCCGGTGCCTTGCTGTTGTTGCTGCTCCCATGGTTGCCTCGCCAGAAATCGACGCCCGTGGCGGTGGTGGATTTACCGAACTGCAATGGCTGTGGCCGGTGTTTCGCCGACTGCCCCTATAGCGCTGTCATTCTGCAACCGCGGACTGACGGGTTGCCATTCGAAAACCAGGCGGCCGTGGACCCAGACCTGTGTACCAGCTGCGGAATCTGTGTGGGCGCCTGCCCCACGGCCACGCCCTTCCGGCGGGTCACGGAACTTACGCCGGGCATCGACATGCCGGTGCTGACGGTGCGCGAGATACGCGAGCGCACACTCGCCGCCGCCGCGCCGCTGACGGGATCAGACCGGGTGCTGGTGTACGCCTGTGGCGCCGGGCCCGACCTTGCCGCGTTCCGGGAATCCGGTGTTGCCGTGCTGACACTTCCTTGCGTCGGCGCCTTGCCGCCATCGTTTATCGATTTTGTCATCAGTCGCCGTCACGCCGATGGGGTGGCGCTGGTGGGTTGTGTGGAGGGGGATTGCTATCAGCGTCTTGGGGTGGAATGGACCGAGCAGCGCGTGACCGGGCAGCGTGATCCGGCTCTGCGGAGCCGTGTTCCGCGGGCGCGGGTGGCGCTGTTATGGGTTGGCCCCGGCGGATTGCCGGAATTGTTGCACCAGCTCGCCTCGTTTCGTGGGAAACTTCGGGAGCGTGGCCCCTACCAGAAAGGGGAGGCGGCTCATCGCCCATCATCAAATCTGGATCAGGCGCAACATGTCTCTTATTGAATGGGATGACAGGTTCTCGGTCGGTGTGGCGTCGGTGGACCATGAGCACCGTGGATTGATCGCGTTGGTCAATGCCACCCATGATCGGTTGCGGCGGCCAGGAGCGGAGGATGCCGTGCCGGATTTTCTCGGCGAGATCTATGCGCGCATCTCGGCGCATTTCGCCCTGGAAGAGCGGTTGATGCAGGAAAAACACTACGACCATTATTCCGATCACAAGATGGACCACGAGCGCCTGCTCGAGGAAATTCGCGATATGATGGATGATTATGAAGACAACAATTTTTTCAACGAACAACAGTTCTCCGAGAAATTGCAGACGTGGTTCACCGAGCATTTTCGTACCCACGATGCCCGGCTACACCGGAATCTGGGTTGAGGCGATGAGAACGGTGAACGGGCATGAGAGGGCATAGCCGATGCTGAAAAATGTTTTGCGGTATTCCGGGCAGGCGGTTCTGTATGTCCTGTTCATGGCGGTGATCGGCTATTTCTCAACCTCGCCCGCGTATGTTCATTTTCCGCCAGGTCAGGCGTTGATCAAGGCGAGTTTCAGCCATGCCGGACAGCCGAAAGAGGAATGTCATATCCGGACGGCGGAGGAACTGGCCAGCCTCCCCCCCAACATGCGCGCGGCGATGCAATGCGCGCGTGAACGTTCGCCTGTGGTGTTCGAGCTTGAGATAGACGGTCAGCCACTGTATCGGACGGAGCTGGCGCCGGCAGGCCTGTCGCGTGACGGCGCCTCCGCCCTGTATCACCGTTTCCCGGTGACGGCAGGCCCGCATCACCTGCGTGCCCGGCTCAAGGACAGTGTGCGGGTGGCGGATTTCAATTATGTCCGTGAGGCGGATGTCACGCTTGCCCCGGCGCAGATTTTTGTCGTGGACTTTGATCCGCGCCGCGGCGGGCTTGTTTTCCGATAACGTATTCAGGTCCTTGCGTGCGAAAAAAAACCAAACCTGGTTCCACGTTGCTTGATCTCTTGTTGTCTGTCACCACCCATGGCGGATCATAATGGTTAGCGATTTCTCACTCCCGATTCCCGAGGATGGGCGTCGTGCCTTGGCACGCGGCTGGTTGCTGCTTGGGCTTGTCGCATTGCTGGGATCGGGTGTGTTCTCGATATTGCTGGTCCTGTCACGCACGCCTTATGTGCAGGCTGTTTTCCCGTGGACCGATTTCTTCCACACGGCCATCGTGGTGCACGTGGACCTGTCGGTGCTGGTGTGGTTTCTGGCGTTCGCCGGTGTGTTATGGAGTCTCAATTCCACGCCACGCTGGATCGTGGTCGGGGGTTTTTCCCTGCTGCTTGCCACCGTGGGCACTCTGGTCATGGCGGCTGCCCCCTTTGTGGCCGAGGCCCATCCCTTGATGAGCAACTATATTCCGGTGTTGCAGCAGCCGGTGTTTTTCATCGGCCTCTTGCTGTTTGCCGCCGGTATCGGTCTGCTGGTGTTGCGCGCCATGGCCGCCATCCCGCCGGTGGGTATGTGGATGGAAGGGGCGGCGGCGTTGCGTTTTGGGCTGAATACGGCGGCGGTATCGGCCATGCTTGCGCTCATGGCCCTTGCCTGGTCGTATTTCACGATTCCCTATTCCACCCTCGGAAGAGCCTATTACGAATTGCTCTTCTGGGGTGGCGGGCATGTGCTGCAATTCACCTACACGCTGCTCATGCTGGTGGTGTGGCTGTGGCTGGCGTCAGCGTCCGGCGTGCGCCTCTCTCTTACCCCACGTGTGGTGCTCATCTTTTTTGCCTTTGGTCTCGGGACGGTGTTTGCCACGCCAATCATTTATTACGCCTACGCGGTTACCGCAATTGAGCACATCACGCTCTTCACGTGGCTGATGCAATATGGCGGCAGCCTGGCGGCGCTGCCCCTAAGTCTCGCGGTTCTCCATGGGTTACTGCGCACGAGGCACGTCGAGCCAGAGGCGCGCGCCGCGCGCGCGGCGCTCATTACCTCCATCATTCTCTTTGGCGTCGGCGGCATCGTCGGCTTCCTGATTCGCGGCAGCAATGTCACGATACCGGCGCACTACCATGGCTCGATTGTCGGTATCACGCTGGCGTTCATGGGGCTCACCTACCATTTTCTTCCCTTGCTGGGTTATAGGAGGCCGAATCTCAGGTTGGCACGGCTCCAACCTTATCTCTACGGCGGCGGCCAGTTGCTGCATGTTTTCGGCCTCGTTTGGTCGGGCGGTTATGGTGTGCAACGAAAGGTGGCCGGGGCCGAGCAGGCGCTCGACAGTGTCGGGCGGATCGCCGGCATGGGATTGATGGGCCTCGGCGGACTGATCGCGATCATCGGTGGATTTTTGTTTTTGCTTATCGTTTATCGCGCCATGCGGACATCCCCTCAGGCGTGACACAAACAGCCGCCGTGGCATCACGCGGACGATCGGCGTGAGTCTGAATGCCTCAACCCATATGTTTAAGTGACTTCGGGGAGGGACAAGGGGTTTGTTTTCTTGCCGCCCGGGATTACGAGGGCTGCTTCAGGTAGGTGATCAGCTGGAACGTCACCAGGGCTAATACCATGATGATGGCAAAGAAAATCATAGAACGGTATTCAAACCGGTTTCCACGCGCTGTCTCGATGCGATCGAGCAGCCAGTCGGACATGAGGTAGAGGCCGATTCCCATCAGGGTAAAATAGATAATTTCCACATTTCCTCCATCCGTTGGGGCGTATAAACATAAACACGCACTATAGCAGTGGTTTGAATTTGACAGAAATCAATGCCGTCCTAATCTCCATACATCAGCATTCAATAACAAACAACGGAGCTTCCCATCACCCACGCCTGTGAAGACCCCGTGAAACGACTGACGTTCCTGCTTCGCCCATTTCTCCTGTGCCTCTTCATGATGGCATCGTCGGCTTCCTATGCCCAGACGATCGCCGATCTTTACCCGCAGGTGCGGGAATTCTTTCCCCAGGCGGATCGGTTTGGCGCATTGGAAGGCGAGCCGCTGGCGGCGGAGATTCATCAAGGCGATAAACTGGTCGGTTATGCCTACCTGACCGGCAATGTCGTGCGCATCCCGGCCTATTCCGGTCGACCGATCAATACACTCGTGGGTTTCGATATGGGCGGGCGTATCGTTGGCATTCGTATCGTCGAGCATCAGGAACCGATCCTGCTCGTGGGTATTTCCGATGAGCGCCTGCAACGCTTTGCCCGCCAGTACCAGGGAAAATCCATATTTGACCAGATTATTATTGGCGGCGGTCGCGATGACGCCGTGGCCGTGGACACCATTTCCGGCGCCACCATCACCGTCATGGTGGAAAACGCGACCATCATGCGCTCGGTCCGCCAGGTGGCCGAATCCCGTGGCCTCACGCCATCGTCCGCGACCCCTCAGGCCGTATCCGGAAGGCTTGAACATGAGGAGGAAGAATCGCACGAGGAGAAGAAGGAATCTCATCCGTTCGTTCCGATGGCACCGGGCAAGTCCATGGAGCCGGCGCCAGCGA
>JBGPBL010000038.1:0-26839 GCA_041481225.1 Sulfurifustaceae bacterium
CCTTCATGCAGGATCCCCAACTCCTGCCGCCCCAGTATCAGGATAAATGGCATGAGCCGGAAAATGCCGGTGATACCGCGCGCCGGGCCCGTGTCGTCGCTGACTACATCGCCGGTATGACCGACCGTTACGCGATCCGGGAGCATGCCCGGCTGTTGGGACAGGGGGCGAACCCCTGAAATGGCTGTGCTTTCCCTGCTCGTGTCCATTGGCCCTCATGGGGTAGGGCTGAATCAGGCCTGGTTTTCCATTGAATAGCCTGCACACGGCCTGTATACTTTTCGCCCCTTTCTGCGCGATTTTTTCGTAGGCCACTGAAAGATAATCGATTTTTGTCGATTTCCGAAGCAACCTCCGCAGCAAGTGACAAAGTGGTGGGCGTAATGATCGCCCAAGATATGTGAGCGGTGACCAGATTTGGAACAGTCCAACCAGACAACAAGGCAAGGCCTCCATGAACCGGCTTACGAACACGATGCCTGCGGCGTCGGTTTTGTGGTCGATATGCATGGACGTCAATCGCACACCATCGTTCGCCAGGCCCTGACCATCCTCAAGAACCTGCAACATCGTGGCGCCTGCGGCTGCGAGGTCAATACGGGTGACGGCGCCGGTATTCTGGTGCAGGTCCCACACCGCTTTTTCAAAAGCGAATGCAGCAGGCTGAATATTTCGTTGCCGGAATTCGGTCATTACGGCACGGGCCTGGTGTTTCTGCCACGTGACAAATCGCAAGCCAGGGAATGCCAGCAGGTATTTGAGACGATTGTACGTGAGGAAGGACAGACGCCGCTTGGCTGGCGCGACGTGCCCACGGATGACTCCTCGCTCGGCCCCACGGCGCGCGCCGCCGAGCCTGTTTTCCGGCAGATCTTTATCGGCCGTGCCGCGACGCTGAAGGATGAGGCCGCCTTCGAACGCAAGCTTTATGTCATCCGCAAGCGCATCGAGTATGCCATCGCCAAATCGAGCCACGCCGAGCGTTCCCTGTTTTACATCCCAAGTCTGTCGTCGCGCACGATGGTGTACAAGGGTATGCTCACACCGGATCAGGTCGAGCGCCTGTTCCTGGACCTTGGCGATGCGCAGGTGGAGTCAGCACTGGCACTGGTGCACTCGCGTTTTTCGACCAACACCTTCCCGTCGTGGCCGCTGGCGCACCCGTTCCGCTTCGTCGCGCACAACGGTGAAATCAACACACTACGCGGCAATATCAACTGGATGCGCGCGCGCGAGGCCTTGTGCAAATCACCGCTCTTTGGCGAGGACTTGAAGAAGGTCCTGCCGATTGTGATGGAAAACGGTAGCGACTCCGCCACGTTCGACAACGTACTTGAGTTTTTGCACATGGCCGGGCGCGAATTGCCGCACGCCGTACTCATGATGATTCCCGAGGCCTGGAGCGGGCATGAGACCATGGACGCGGAGCGCAAGGCTTTCTACGAGTACCACGGCTGTCTCATGGAACCGTGGGACGGCCCGGCTTCGATCGCCTTCACCGATGGTACGGTGATCGGTGCCGTACTCGATCGCAATGGCTTGCGCCCGTCACGCTATTACGTCACCAAAGACGGTCTCGTGGTCATGGCCTCCGAGGTCGGCGTGCTCGACATCCCGCCGGAAAATGTGTTGATCAAGGAGCGCCTCCATCCCGGCCGTATTTTCTTGGTGGATACGGCGCAGGGCCGCATCATCGACGATGCCGAGCTCAAGCAGAAATATGCCGCCCAACATCCTTATAGGGAGTGGCTCCAGCAGAACCTCATGCCGTTGGAAACCCTGCCCAAGCCGCCGCATGTCCCGGAGCTGGACCACGCGACGGTGCTCAGACGCCAGATTGTCTTTGGCTACACCCATGAGGATTTGCGTATCCTCATGGCGCCCATGGCCCAGAAGGGCGAGGAGCCGGTGGGTTCCATGGGCACGGACACTGCGCTGGCCGTCCTCTCCGACCGACCACGGCTGCTATATGACTATTTCCAGCAGCTCTTTGCCCAGGTGACCAATCCGCCGCTCGATGCCATTCGCGAGGAGCTGGTGACCCAGATGGCGACCAGCATCGGGCCGGAGGCGAACTTGCTCAACCCGACCCCTGCGAGCTGCCATCAAATCAAGCTCAAATCTCCGGTGCTCGATAATGACGAGCTTGCGAAGATCAGCCATGTCGATCGAGCCGGTTTCAAGACGGTTACGTTGCCGATGCTGTTTCCGATCGCAGAAGGTGGCGCGGGTTTGGCGCGGGCGCTGGATGCACTTTGCCAAAAGGCGAGCGAGACCATCGCCCAAGGCTACACTTTTATCATCCTCTCCGATCGAGGCGTGGACAAGAAACACGCACCGATCCCGGCACTGCTGGCTACCGCGGGCGTGCATCACCATCTCGTGCGCGCGGGCACGCGCGTGAAAACTGGCTTGGTGATCGAAACCGGTGAGGCTCGCGAGATTCATCACATGGCGTTGCTGCTGGGATACGGCGCCGGTGCGGTCAACCCGTACCTGGCCTTCGAGACGCTGGATGACATGATCCGTCAGGGGTTCCTGAGCGGCATGGATCATGAGAAGGCGGTCAAGCATTACATCAAGGCGTTGAACAAAGGTGTGCTCAAGGTGCTCTCGAAGGTGGGCATCTCGACGATTCAGTCGTATCGCGGCGCCCAGATTTTCGAGGCCATCGGCCTGGCACAGGAATTTATCGACAAGTATTTTACCTGGACCGCTTCGCGCATCGGCGGTATCGGTATCGATATGGTCGCCCGGGAAGTTTCGCTCCGGCATCACCGCGCTTACCCCGAGCGCCCGGTCGTCCACCCCGAACTCGAATGGGGTGGCGAATACCAGTGGCGGCGCGACGGCGAATACCATTTGTTCAATCCCGAAACGGTATCGAAGTTGCAGCACGCCACACGTTCCGGTTCGTACAGCCTTTTCAAGGAATACTCGCGCGCCGTTGACGACCAGGCCCAGCATCTGGCGACATTGCGCAGTTTGTTTGACCTGAAGCCTGTAGGCAAGTCGATACCCATCGAGGAAGTCGAACCGATCGAATCCATCATGAAGCGCTTCGCCACCGGTGCCATGTCCTACGGCTCCATCAGTCAGGAGGCGCACGAAACCCTCGCCATCGCCATGAACCGTATCGGCGGGCGTTCGAACTCGGGTGAAGGCGGCGAAGACCCGGAGCGTTACGGCACCATCAAAAACTCGCGCATCAAGCAGGTGGCGTCGGGCCGTTTCGGCGTGACCAGCCATTATCTCGTCAACTGCGACGACATTCAGATCAAGATGGCACAGGGGGCGAAGCCCGGCGAAGGTGGCCAGCTCCCCGGCCACAAGGTGTACCCATGGATCGCGCGCGTACGCTATTCCACGCCCGGCGTGGGCCTGATTTCGCCGCCGCCGCATCATGACATTTATTCGATTGAGGATCTGGCGCAGCTCATTTACGACCTGAAGAACGCCAATTCCCGGGCACGCATTCATGTAAAGCTCGTGGCCGAGGTGGGCGTCGGCACCGTCGCCGCGGGCGTTGCCAAGGCCCATGCCGACGTGGTGCTCATCTCCGGTTATGACGGTGGCACGGGCGCGAGCCCGCTGACCTCGCTCAAGCACGCGGGCCTTCCTTGGGAACTGGGGCTGGCCGAGACGCAGCAGGTGTTGGTGCAGAATAAACTGCGCGACCGCATTGTGGTGCAGGTAGACGGCCAGATGAAGACCGGTCGCGATGTGGTGATCGCCGCACTCATGGGCGCGGAGGAATATGGCTTCTCGACTGCGCCGCTCGTGGTGGTGGGCTGCGTCATGATGCGTGTGTGTCACCTCAATACCTGCCCCGTCGGCATTGCCACGCAGGACCCGGAGTTGCGCAAAAAATTCAGTGGCCAGCCAGAGCATGTCGAAAATTATTTTCGCTTTATTGCCCAAGAGGTGCGCGAACTCATGGCGAGCCTGGGTTTCCGCACCATGGAAGAAATGATTGGTCGCCTCGATCTCATCAGCGTGAAAAAGGCGGTGGAGCACTGGAAGGCACGTGGACTCGATTTTTCACGTGTCCTGTATCGTCCCGACGCCGAGGCCGGTGTGGCGATCCGTCAGGTGACCACCCAGGACCATGGTTTGGCGCAGTCGCTCGATATGGCCACGATCTTGCCACTGTGCCGCGAGACACTCGAATCCAGAAAGCCCGTGGATATCATTTTGCCGATTCGCAACGTAAATCGTACGGTCGGCACGATCTTGGGCAGCGAGGTCAGTCGGCGTTACGGCGCCGAGGGCTTGCCAGAGGATACGATCCGCATCCACTTTACCGGCTCGGCCGGCCAAAGTTTCGGCGCGTTCATTCCCAAGGGCCTGTCGTTCACGCTCGAAGGTGATGCCAATGACTATATTGGCAAGGGTCTCTCCGGCGGCAAGATCGTTGTTTATCCGTCGCGTCAGTCAACGTTTGTCCCAGAAGAAAACATCCTTATCGGCAACGTGGCCCTTTATGGGGCTACGTCCGGCGAGGCCTATTTCCGTGGTCTGGCGGGTGAGCGCTTCGCCGTACGCAACAGCGGCGCGCGCGCGGTTGTCGAGGGCGTGGGAGACCATGGGTGCGAATACATGACCGGCGGATGTGTCGTGGTCATTGGTCGCACGGGGCGTAATTTCGCGGCCGGCATGTCCGGTGGTGTGGCTTATGTGTTCGACGAAAAAGGTGACTTCAAGCAGCGTTGCAACCTTGCCATGGTGGACCTCGATCCGTTGACCGAGGGCGAGGAAGTGGATGTCATCAAGGAACTGCTCAAGCGCCATGTGCGTTATACCCAAAGCTCGGTGGCGGAAAAACTGTTGGCCCACTGGAAGGCGACGCAACCGAAATTCGTCAAAGTGATGCCCAAGGACTACAAGCGCGTGCTTATCGCCATCCACAAAGCACGGCAGAGCGGGGTGCCGGAAGACCAGGCGGTGATGGAATCCTCGCATGGGTAAGATCACCGGCTTTATCGAATTCCATCGCGTCAAACAGCCTTACCGGCCGGTGCAGGAACGGCTTCGGGACTGGAGGCAGGTGATGGCGGCTTTCCCCGAGGACGAGCTCAAGCGCCAGGGCGCACGCTGCATGGACTGCGGCATTCCGTTCTGCCATCAGGGCTGCCCGCTCGGTAACCTTATTCCCGACTGGAATGACCTCGTCTACCGCGGCCTGTGGCAAGAGGCAATCGAACGTCTGCACGCCACCAACAACTTTCCCGATTTCACCGGCACCCTCTGCCCCGCCCCATGCGAGGGCGCTTGTGTGCTGGATATCAATGACGATCCGGTGACGATCAAGGCAGTCGAGCTCGCCATCATTGACCACGCCTTTCAGCAGGGCTGGATCAAGCCCGAGCCGCCGAAGGTGCTTACCGGCAAGAAGGTCGCCGTGGTCGGTTCCGGGCCCGCGGGTCTGGCCGCCGCGCAGCAGTTGCGCCGCGCCGGCCACGAGGTCACGGTGTTCGAACGTGACGGTCGTCCGGGTGGTTTGCTGCGTTACGGTATCCCCGAATTCAAGATGGAGAAGAGGGTGCTCGACCGGCGTCTGGAGCAGCTTAAGGCCGAAGGGGTCGCCTTCCGGGTCAACGCCCATGTCGGCGTCAATGTTCCGACCGATGAACTGCGCAAGCATTTCAACGCCGTCCTGCTTACGGGCGGGGCTTGCGATCCGCGCGACCTCAAGGTGCCAGGGCGGGAGTTGAAGGGCGTGCACTTTGCGATGGAATACCTCACGCAGCAGAATCGCCGCTGCGAGGGCGACAACATGGCGGCGGACCAGGAGATCAGCGCCAAGGGCAGACAGGTGGTCATCATCGGCGGCGGCGACACCGGCGCCGACTGTCTTGGTACCGCGCACCGCCAAGGCGCGGCCAAAATCACCCAACTTGAAATCATGCCGCGCCCACCCGAGAAGCGTGGTGCCGCCAATCCGTGGCCGCAATACCCGAATGTTTACCGGGTAGCTTCGGCACACGAGGAGGGTGGCGAGCGCCTGTATTCGGTTTCGACCAGGCGTTTTATTGGCGAGTACGCCAAGGTGAAGGCACTGGAGCTTGTAAAGGTGGAGCTTGTGCAGGAAGGTGGCCGCACGACATTCAGGGAAATATCGGGCAGCGAATTCCAGTTGCCCGCGGACCTGGTGCTGCTCGCCATGGGGTTTGCCGGCCCCGAAAAGCCGGGCATGATTGCGCAGCTGGGCGTGAAGCTTACGGAGCGCGGTAATGTCTGGCGCGACGAAAACTGGATGACCTCCGTTACCGGCGTGTTTACGGCTGGCGATATGCAGCGCGGCCAGTCGCTTATCGTATGGGCCATCGCCGAAGCACGCGCGGCCGCCCGTGGCATCGATAAACATCTCATGGGCGCATCTGATCTGCCTGCGCCTTTGTAGCAATATCGTTTACTATCGTTTGCGCAAAGACGCAAAGGAAAAAGGAAAGCGGAGTCGAGGTTTAACCCGAGGCTGTTTGGGCTCTTAGTATCTTGGCGGCGGAAATTCATAAATGACTTCACTCAAAAACGACAGACTGCTCAGGGCGCTGCTGCGCCAGCCGGTGGACGTGACCCCGGTGTGGGTCATGCGCCAGGCGGGGCGCTATCTGCCCGAATACCGCGCGGTGCGTGAAAAGGCCGGTGACTTCATGACGCTGTGCACCACGCCGGAACTCGCCTGCGAGGTCACGCTGCAACCCCTGCGCCGCTTCCCGCTCGATGCCGCGATTCTTTTCTCCGACATCCTGACAATTCCCGATGCCATGGGTCTCGGACTTTCTTTTACCGAAGGCGGAGGGCCGCGTTTCCAGAAAACGGTGCGTAGCGCATCAGATGTTGCGGCACTGCATGTGCCCGACCCCGAAACCGACCTCAAATACGTCATGGATGCAGTGCGCTTAATCCGACGTGAATTGAACGGCGAGGTACCGCTCATCGGGTTTGCCGGCAGCCCGTGGACATTGGCGACTTACATGGTCGAAGGCAGCGGCAGCAAGGAGTTCGCTGGCATCAAGTGCATGATGTTCGACCAGCCGAGGCTCCTGCATCAGATGCTCGACGTTCTCGCGCGTTCGGTCACGACGTATCTCAACGCCCAAATCGCCGCCGGGGCGCAGGCGGTCATGGTGTTCGACACCTGGGGCGGCGTGCTGACGCCGCGTGATTACAGGGAGTTTTCGCTTGGTTACATGGAGCGCATCGTGCAGGGGCTTATGCGTGAGCACGACGGCCGGCGCGTGCCGGTGATCCTCTTCACTAAGAACGGCGGCCAGTGGCTGGAAGAGATGGCCGCGACCGGTTGCGACGCACTGGGGATTGACTGGACCACGGATCTCAAGGACGCCCGCGCACGGGTGGGGCACAAGGTCGCGTTGCAAGGCAACATGGATCCCTCGATCCTCTATGCCTCACCGGAGCGCATCCGCGAAGAGGTAGGCACCATCCTCGCGAGCTACGGCAAGGGAGGCGGTCTCGTGTTCAATCTCGGCCACGGTGTCCATCAGCACATCGATCCGGACAGGGTACGGGTGTTCGTTGACGCCGTGCACGAACAGAGCCGTCCTTATCATCGGTAGATTCGCCCGAGCCCTGTCAGTCGTGGGCGACGGGTTTAACGTTCCAGATTTTTTCTGCGTATTCGCGCACAGTGCGGTCGCTGGAGAATTTTCCCATGTGCGCCACGTTCAACACCGCCGCGCGCGTCCACGCCTCGGGGTCGCGATACAATGCGTCCACCCGTTCCTGAGCAGAGACATAGGCCGCGTAATCGGCCAGTAGCAGGAAGCGGTCGCCGTTTCGCGTGAGCGTGTCCACGATGGGACGAAACAGTTCCGGCTCGTCAGGCGAAAAATAACTCGAACCGATCATGCTGAGTACCTGCCTGAGCTCCGGATTTTCGTCACCGATACGTTGCGGGTCATAGCCGCCTTGTAGCCGCTTGGCCGCGTCCGCGGCGGTCAGGCCGAAGATAAAAATGTTGTCCTTACCTACTTCTTCCAGCATCTCGACATTAGCCCCATCCAGGGTGCCGATGGTGAGCGCACCGTTCAGTGCCAGCTTCATGTTTCCCGTACCTGAAGCCTCGGTGCCGGCGGTGGAAATCTGCTCTGAGAGTTCAGCGGCCGGGATGATATCGGTCGCGGTGGTGACGTCGTAGTTGGGAACGAACACCACTTTCAGGCGGCCGCCGACGGCAGGGTCGTTGTTAATCACGTCGGCCACGTTGTTGATCAGCCGGATGATGAGTTTGGCCATGGCGTAGCCCGGCGCCGCCTTGCCGGAGAAAATGATGGTGCGCGGGACGATATCGAGCGACCGTTCCGTGCGGATATGGTTGTAGCGCGCCACGACGTGCAATACGTTCATGAGTTGGCGCTTGTATTCGTGGATGCGCTTCACCTGTACGTCGAATAGTGTGTCAGCGCTGATTTCCAGGCCCAGGTGTTTTTTGATCAACCCGGCCAGTTCTTCCTTATTGGCGTGTTTGACGGCGCGAAATTCGGCCCGGAATGCCGCCTCCTCGGCGAGCGGCACCAGGCGGCTGAGCTGGTTCAGGTCCGTGAGCCAGCCGTGGCCGATGCGCGAGCAGATGAGTTTCGAAAGCCGTGGGTTGGCCTGGTTCAGCCAGCGGCGCGGGGTGACACCGTTGGTGATGTTGATGATCTTGTCGGGATAGTAGAGCTCGAAATCAGAGAAGATGGTGCTCTTCATGAGTTGCGTGTGAATCCTCGACACGCCGTTGACGTGATGACTCCCGACGATGGCGAGGTGGGCCATGCGTACGCGGTGATCACCGTGGTCGTCAATGAGCGACACGCGTTGCACGAGTTCCGCATCGCCCGGATGGCGGTGGCGAACGCCGTCCAGGAACCGCTGGTTAATTTCATAGATGATCTCAAGGTGCCGCGGCAGGATGGCTGCAAACAGCCGCACCGGCCAGGTTTCCAGGGCCTCGGGCATCAGGGTGTGGTTGGTGTAGGAAAAGGTGCGCACGGTAATCCCCCAGGCGCGATCCCATTCCAGTTTATGTATGTCCACCAGCAGGCGCATGAGCTCGGGGATCGACACCGACGGATGGGTGTCGTTCAACTGGATCGCGACCTTGTCCGGCAGTTCGTCGAAGGTGGGGTGGAATTTCTGGTAGCGGAACAGGATGTCTTGCAGTGAGGCGCTGACGAAGAAATACTGTTGTTTCAGACGCAGCGCGCGCCCCGTGGCCGTGGAATCGTCGGGGTAGAGTACCTTCGACAGATTTTCCGAGGCGTTCTTGTCCTCGACCGATTTGATGTAATTGCCTTCGTTAAAAAATGCGAGGTCGAAATCCCGCGCGGCCTTTGCTGACCACAGGCGCATGTTGTTGACGGAGTTGGTGCCGTACCCCGGAATGGGCGTGTCGTAGGCCATGGCCATGACCTGATCGGTGTCGACCCAATGATGATGCAGTCGGCCCTGTTCGTCCCGGAAATGCACCACACGGCCGTTGAAGTGAACCGGATAAAGCACCTCTGGGCGCGGAAATTCCCAAGGATTGCCGTAGCGCAGCCAGTTCTCCGGTTGTTCCACCTGCTGGCCATTGTGGATGCGCTGATTGAACATGCCGTATTCATAGCGAATGCCGTAACCGTAACCCGGCAGCCGCAGGGTAGCCATGGAGTCAAGCAGGCAGGCGGCAAGTCTTCCCAGGCCACCATTACCGAGTGCCGCGTCGTACTCGATCTCACGGATCTCATCGAGGTCAAGCCCGATTTCCATCATCGCCTGCCGTACCTCTTCATTGAACTGCATGTTGAGCAGGCTGTTCATGAGGGTCCGCCCGATCAGAAATTCAAGGGAAAAGTAATAGATGCGCTTGGCGTCGGCGCGGTAATAGCTGCGCTGGGTTTCCATCCAACGTTCAATCAGGCGATCGCGCACGGCATACGCGACGGTATGAAACCAGTCGCGGTCGGTGGCGGTGTAGCTGTCTTTGCCGATGGAATACGTAAGCCGGTTGGCGAGCGAGTGCTTGAGGGAAGGCACATCGAGGCCGAGGTAATCGTGCCGCAGTGTGCTGATTTTCGGTTTGTTAACCATTGTTTCTGTCCATGAATTCCGGAGTAATCCGTTTCCTTAACTTTAGGCTATAAAAGTGACGCCCGCTGACCCGGTTCGTGCCTGGCTTGACTCTGTCACCGGTGCGGCGCATGTTCTTCTCATGCTGGCCGACTACCTTAAATGCCCTTTTGAGATCGCTATTCTGGGCCCTCAGTGCGGGTGCGAGAAATCCACACAGTTCTCGGTAGCTGAACAGATGGGTGTCGCGTGCACGTCGGATATTGCCCGTAACAATTGCCATACGCTGCTGGCGCTGATGCGTAACCACGCCCGGTTCGCGCTCAAGGTGACGGATACGTCGGAGGGCCTTCCCTTTGGCAAGGAAATGAGGGTCATGATCGGTGGGTTGCTCGGGCTGCAACGCGTGTTGTTCCCTGAAGACTCGCCCGACAATAACAAGGTGGAAAACATCTACGCCCTCGTCAACCGGGCTCAGATTTGCCACGGTTCATTGGAATCCCTGCCATATCAGGAAGTTGTGAAATCGATTACCCGCTATCAAGGCCGGCGACGTGGTTTCGCCCGGCCTGATCGTGTTTAAGTCACGTCATTCAATTTTCGTGGTAAGTCCTTGATGCGTGGGGGTTGGTCGAATTGTTATTATTGGCAGGTTGTTATTTGAAACCTGCACGAGTAGATTGGTTTTAGCTATGAAGAATCAGAATTCACACGGCGTGTCCGGATGAAATCGGGACAGCGTCGGTAGTTTCAGGGGCGCATAGGAGAGGGGAGTGGTGCATAGCGAAAAGAACGGCGACGGTGCACAAACGTCGAGAAAAATACTGGCCTTGCTGGAAGGCTTGAAGCGGACGTCTGTCGGTACGGTTATCTACGATCAGGTCGAGCGCATTGTTGTAGAGCAGGAAGAAATCCAGTCCCGGGTCAGTCATGGCTATACCTCGCTGTTGCATCTGCTGCTGGAGGCCTATGCCCACGAACCGAGCCCCGAGCACATCACGCGTATCAATGCCCGTCTTATCCAGTTGCATCGTCCTCCCGCGGCAGCATCCCCGATGATGGGCGGAACTACTCCCGAATCCATCGAACAACAACTGCGCCAGGCCACCGCCGGGGCGGCGAAAGCCGTGCCCGAACCGCACGCGGAAGGGCCTCCTGGCCCGCCGGCCTCTCCTGAAAAGGAGAAAGCGGAAAAACAAATGGTGCCCGAGGACGCCGAGAGTCCTCCCGAGGCGGAGCGCCGGGTCAATAGTGCTTACCGACAGCACCTCGATCGCAAGCGCGAGGAAATCGAGAAGCTGCAAGAGGCGCTGACTAAAAGTGTGTCGGAGGCGATCACCCAGAACCGCGAGTTCGGGGCGTTGTTGCAGATCGAGCTGCGCGCCTTGCAGCAGGCGGAAGGATCGAAGGAGATCGAGAACCTTCAGCAGATCCTGATCGGCGGAATCGAAGAACTGATCCATGGGCAAAACTCGCTCGACACGAAACTCCATCGTACCGGCGGTTATCTGAAGCTCATCAAGGACGACAGCCAACGGTTGCACGAAGAGCTGAGCAAGGTGCGGCTGCTCTCGCTCACCGATGAATTTACCGGCTTGCCGAATCGGCGCGCCTTCATGCGCCAACTTCAGGACGAGATCAGCCGCGGACAGCGCTACGGTGCGCCACTCGCGCTCGCGATGATCGATCTCGACGAATTCAAGGCCATTAATGATGTCCATGGACACGCCGCGGGGGATGCGGTCCTGCGCTGTTACGCCACCGAGGTGCTTACGGTATTGCGCCATCACGACATGGTGGCGCGTTACGGCGGAGAAGAGTTCGCGGTGCTGCTGCCAAACACCACTCAGGATGGCGCCGTGGCCGCCATCACTAAGGTCAAAAACCGGGTGCAGGAGGTGCGTTGCGAGTACGGCACCCAATCGCTTCCGCTGCCGACATTCTCCACTGGGGTCACACTATACATGCTCGGTGAAACCCCAGTTGACGTGATCGATCGGGCAGATCGCGCGCTTTATCGGGCAAAACGGCTGGGAAGAAACCGTATTGAAGTGGAATTACCGGTGCCGAAAGTCGTCTCTGAAGAGATCAAGAGCAGTAACGGCGGCTAACTTGCTGCTATCGTCGTCTAAAATCCTGTTTCTTTCCTAGTTGTGAACTATCCCCAAGACAGCTAGATTTTCCTTGTAGGCAGGCTACTTCCCCGCCCGCCATGGAGATCGCGTTTGACGGCCACTGAGCGTTCCGTAGATTCGTCGCTGCTGACCAGTCTGAGACCCCATCTGGATGGCCTGAAGCGGACCACCCACGGCAACATTCTTTACGGCCAGATCCAGCGCGGTCTGAAGCAGTTCCTCCTGAAAAATGGGCGCATCGACCTAGTATTCGTGACCTTTCTGCATGCCTTGTTGGGAAAATACGCCAAGGACCCGGCCTGCGATCCCATCACGCGCGTCCGGGCGCGGCTCATTCAGCAGCGCCTGGTAATCTATCTGCCGGATACCGCCGTATCTCCGTCTGAAACCAAAACACCAAACCTCGGCAGTCATCCATCATCACCCGAAGCGAAACCGGTCCCGGCCCCCGTCGTGGCTGCACCAAAACCGGTTGAAGGTGGTAAGGACAAAACAGAGACGCCCGCTGTCCCGGACAGTGTTCCCGAGCAAATCGCCGTCGAAGAGAAGTTCGGCAAGCTGCTCGAAAGCGAGCGCGCGTCGTTAATGAACATGGAAAGTCCGCTGGGGGAATTCAATGACCTCAAAAAGATTCTGATCAAGGGACTTAATGAACTGATTGAGGAACGCCAAGGCCTGATTCAGAAGCTCTCGAATGCGAGCGATTACGTAAAGGCCATGGAGTCGGATCACGAACGCCTGCGTGTCGAGCTCGGCCAGGCGCGTAAGCATGGCCTGACGGACGAACTGACCGGTCTGCCCAAGCGCGACGTTTTCGTGCGTCAGTTGGAGGCCGAGATCGGACGCGTGCGGCGATATGGGTTTGCCCTGGCCCTGGCTTTGGTGGATATTGACAATCTGGACGCGGTGAACCAGCGCTATGGCCGTCAGGCCGGCGATGCGGTGTTGCGCTGCTACTCCGGCGAAATTTTGGCGCAGTTTCGCACTTACGATCTCGTCGCGCGCTACAACGGCGATGAGTTCGCCGTGTTGTTCCCCAATACCCAAAAGGATGGCGCCCTGCATGCCTTGGAGAAGGCGCGCAAGGTGGCCGCGCAAACCTTTATCCACCAGGATGGACAAAATTTTCCGCTGCCCAGTTTTTCCAGCGTCCTGACGCAATACTCTCCGGGCGAACCCCCAGCCGCATTGCTTAAGCGTGCAGACGATACGTTGAGCCAGGCCAAACTGACCGGATTCAACCGCCTCGTGGTCGCATTGCCGGCCGGCTAGTCTGGCCGGTCACCGTATGATCGGTTAGTATTCCTCCGCCACTTTTACGGAGGATAACTTCAACATGCGACTTCGGACAGTTTTGATCGCGGCGTTCCTAGCTTCCAGCGGTACGGCGTTGGCGGATTCCATCGACATCAACCTCAGCAGCGACAGCGCTCAGGCCATCTATGCCACGAGCTGGCGTACCGCCGAGTTCAATGCGGGTGCGTTGTACAACAACAATCATAATGACTGGGTTGCCAGCGCTGGTCTGCTCGTCCAGGGCGAAAAACAAAGCGGCGGCTCGCGTATCGAGGCCGGGCTCGGTGGCAAGACCTATTACGCTTCCGTGGGTAATCAGGATTTGCTGGCGTTGGGGTTGGGCGGACAGTTACGCGTATTTCCCAATAACGGCATCGTCGGTATCGGCGGCTACGTATATTATGCCCCGGGCATCGTTACGGTGATCGATGGCAAGAAATTCTGGGAAGCGGGCGTAAACGTCGAGGTCGAAATCATCAAAAAGACCGCGAGTGTCTACCTCGGTTACCGCAAGGTCCAGGCCGACTTTGACAACAATACCAATGTCACCGTCGACAAAGGTACCCACGCCGGCGTGAAAATCCTCTTCTGAGCATTCTCTGACGGCACGCGGCCCGACGCCGGATTTCATCTGCCCGCATATCCATGAAAAGCCTGTGGGATGACAACGAGGCCGCGCAGTTTCCGGGCGAACTGGGATTGCGCGTTTACACTTCGCGCCTGCTCGGGCGCGAGACCGCGCTGGTGCTACACGGCGGCGGCAACACCTCCGTCAAAATCACCGAAAAAAATCTCCTCGGCGAAGACGAAACCCTGCTGCACGTGAAGGGCAGCGGCTGGGACCTGGAGCATATCGAGGCCGCCGGGTTTTCGCCGGTGCGCCTCAATCACCTGCTCAAGCTTGCCAAGTTAAAGCAGCTTTCCGATCCGCAGATGGTGAACGAGCTGCGCACACACATGACTCGCGCCTCCGCACCCACGCCTTCGGTCGAGGCGATTTTGCACGCCGTGTTCGCTCACAAATACGTCGATCACACCCATGCCGATGCCGTGGTGACCGTGACGAACACCGCGAACGGCCTCGACCGCATCCGCGAGATTTATGGCGACAGCGTGGTGGTCATTCCGTACATCATGCCCGGCTTCGATCTCGCGCGTTTGTGTGCTGACGAGTTTGCCCGGCAGGCAGGCCCGAAAACTGTCGGCATGGTGCTTATGAATCACGGCATTTTCTCCTTCGGCGCCACGGCGAAGGAATCGTACGAACGCATGATCGAGCTCGTCACCCGCGCGGAAAATTATCTTGCGAAGCACAGCGCATGGACGATCCCCGCCGCAGCGGAAAAACCGGTCGCGGCGCCGCTGCGCCGGGAGTTGGCGGCACTGCGGCGCGAACTGTCCACGGCCGCCAGGTTGCCGATGATCCTCGCCACGCACGACGATGCCACTAGCCTTGCCTTCGCGCGCCGCAAGGATGTCGCGAGTATTTCGCAGCAGGGGCCGGCGACGCCGGATCATGTGATCCGCACCAAACGTCTGCCCATGCTCGGGTGCGATGTCGGTGCCTATGCCGAGGCATATAAAAAATATTTCAACGAGCATGCCCACAAGGCGAGGGAACCAAAAACCATGCTCGACCCCGCGCCACGCGTGGTCCTCGATCCGGAATTTGGCGTGGCCACGGCCGGGCGCAGCGCGAAGGACGCCGCAATCGCCTTCGACATCTACGCGCACACGATGGCGATCATCGACCGGGCCACGCGCCTGGGCGGTTATCACGTCCTGTCGGCGCAGAACCTGTTCGACATGGAGTACTGGGATCTGGAGCAGGCCAAGCTCAAAAGCGGCGGCAAACCCCCGGTTTTCTCCGGTGAAATCGCACTGGTCACAGGGGCGGCCTCCGGCATCGGCAAGGCCTGCGTGGATAGTCTACTCACGCGCGGGGCGGCGGTCGTCGGGCTTGATATCAACGTCGCGATCACGAGTCTTTACCGCCGCCCGGAATATCTCGGGCTGGTGTGCGACGTGACCGATGAAAAGCAGCTCACCGACGCCTTGGAAAAAACCGCGCGCGCCTTCGGCGGGCTCGACATGCTGGTCCTGAACGCCGGCATCTTCCCGTCCGGCTGCCGCATCGAGGCGCTCTCGACCGCCGAATGGCAGAAAGTTCTGCGCATCAACCTCGATGCCAATCTCGTGCTGATGCGCGAAGCGCATCCGCTGCTCAAGCTCGCACCCAAGGGCGGGCGCGTGGTGGTGATTGGCTCGAAGAACGTGCCCGCGCCTGGCCCCGGTGCCGCGGCCTATTCGGCCTCGAAGGCCGCGTTGAACCAGCTTGCGCGTGTGGCCGCGCTCGAATGGGGCGCGGATAATATCCGCATCAATTCGCTGCACCCCAACGCCGTATTCGACACCGGCATCTGGACCGATGAAGTGCTCGCCGCGCGCGCGAAGCACTACGGCCTCACCGTCGAGCAGTACAAGAAGAACAACGTGCTCAAAACCGAAGTCACCAGCCGCGACGTCGCCGAACTCGCGGCCGAGATGTGCGGCCCACTGTTTGCCAAGACCACCGCCGCGCAGGTGCCGGTGGATGGAGGGAACGAAAGAGTAATTTAGGTGCGGTTTGACATACTGAATATAGAACCTATAATAGTACTAATTCAAGTACTATAGAATTCACCATGAAAACGATTCCTGCCCAGGAAATTAAGCGCCGCGGACTATCCGCGCTCGACAAGGATCTGAAAGAAGGCGCGGTGCATGTCATCAAGAACAACCGTCCGCAATATGTCGTGCTCTCGGAGGAGCGTTACCAGGAATTCCTTGCCGCCGAGGAAGAGGCGCATTACGCCCGCGTCCGTGAATCGCTGGAAGACGTGAAGGCAGGACGCGTGCGTCGCGGCAGCGCGGAGGACCTGATCAAGGAACTCGGTCTGGAAGACTGAATGTACCGGTTAGTCTGGACCGCCCGGTTTACGCGCGCCGCCAAAAAGTTTGCGCAAGTCCACCCCGACCTCCGCCCGCGCCTCGCGCAGATTCTGCGCGATCTCGAAAGCGATCCGTTGCAGCCACATCTGCGGCTGCATCCCCTCAAAGGCAAATTGCAGGGACTGCATGCCGTCAGCGTGACGCACAGTTACCGCGTCACCCTGACGCTCAAGGTGACGGAAAAGGAAATTATCCTGCTCGATGTCGGCAGCCACGATGAGGTGTATGGGTAGAAAAACAGAAATGATTGCCGGCTGCTGATTTCCGAAATGTGCAGGCCGCTGCTTGCCAAGACCACCGCTGCGCAGGTGCCGGTGGATGGCAGGAATGAGCGGGTGATCTGATCAGTTGTTAAGTAGCTGTTGCTGTGTTTGTTCTGCCCCTCGCCGCGTTTGTTTATCCAAAATCGATAGATTCAGCTGGATGAAATTGGCCCCCAATTTATACGGCATAGAGTCCAGGATTACACAGCACTTCTGAATCAGCCCAACTAATTTGTATTGAGAATGCATGCTGCGCCGAGCTCAGATGTTAACTAATTTACTTCCTTCTTATCATTTTTTCCGCCCAATCCAGCACCGTCAGTACCCTCGGCACAAGCAGCAGCCGCGCCTCGGCGTAATTCAGCCAGCGGTATTCATCGTGTTCCGGGTGCCCGAGTTCTGCACTGATCGGCAAATCCACATCACCAGTCTTTGACTCCGCGACGTAGTAGCGCGCGATCTTGTTTTTGCCGTAGGGCTTGGTTTCGGTGAATGCATGGTCCCAGCGGAAGTCGAGCTCCGTGAGCGTGGTCTCTTCCTCCGTTTCGCGAATGGCGGCGGCGCGCGGATCTTCACCCGCCTCGACCATGCCTTTTGGGAAATCCCAGTAGTGCCCGGCGCGCAGCAGCAGAAAGCGCCATGTGTTGGCCGCCTGCCGCACGACCACAACGCCGGCGGAAAGTGTGGAGGGTGTTTCCTTCGTGCCCATTGGCTGGTTGCTTATCTAAGTCTTTGTTCGACGCGTTGGCAAACGCGTCAGATCAAGTTTTTCCTCCGGTTCCGGCACCAGCACGGTCGCTTTGATGGCCCGTAAGCGTTTGGCCAGCGCATCCATGGGTTCGGGTTCGCCATGCACCAGAGCCACGGGGGGGCGGCGGTCGAAATTCTGATACCACGCCATGAGGCCGGACTGGTCGGCATGCGCCGACAACCCGCCGACAGTGTGAATCTGCGCCGCCACGCGGATGTTTTCACCCCAGAGTTTCACAGTTTTGGCACCATCGACGATGGAGCGCCCGAGCGTGCCGCGCGCCTGGAACCCGGCGAAGATGATGTGGCACTGCTCGCGCCAGAGGTTGTGTTTGAAGTGATGCCGGATGCGTCCGCCGTCGCACATGCCGCTGCCGGCGATAATGATGGCGCCGCTGCGGATGCGGTTGATGGCCATGGACTGGACGCCGGTGCGGCTGAAGTGGAGATTAGGCATGGCAAAGGGATCTCCGTCCTTCTTGCGCCGGCTGGTGATTTCCGCGTTGAATAGTTTCCAGTGCCGGGCATAGACTTCCGTGGCCTCGATTGCCATGGGGCTGTCGAGAAAAATGGTCCAGTTATCGATACCCCATTCCTTGAGGTGGTGTTTGAGAAAGTAGAGCAGCTCCTGTGCGCGGCCAATGGCAAAGGAGGGAATCAGAATATTGCCCTCGTTTTGCCGCGCTGCACGAAACACTTCGCCCAGCTCGGCCAACGTGGCGTCCCACGAGCGGTGCTCGCGGTCGCCATAGGTGCTTTCCAGTACGACCAGATCGGCCTCGCGCACGGCTTCGGGGTTGCGCAGGATCGGTGCGCCGGCGTGGCCGAGATCACCGCTCAGCACGAGCTTGCGCGTCAGGTCTTTTTCCGTGAGCCACAGTTCGACGATAGCCGAACCGAGGATATGCCCCGCGTCCTGCAGGCGCACGCGCACGCCGGGCAGGATTTCCTGTTCCTGGTCGTAGTCGAGTGCCTGAAACTGGCGCATGGATCGTTCCGCGTCCTTGCGCGTGTACAGCGGTTCGACCGGACGCTTGCCTTCACGCTGGCGTCGGCGGTTTTCGTGCTCCGCGTCTTTTTCGTTTAGCGACGCGGCATCCATGAGCATGATGTGGCACAGGTCGTGCGTGGCGCGGTGGGTGTAGATCGGGCCGCAGTAACCGCCTTTGATCAGCAGGGGCAGACGTCCGGAGTGATCGAGATGGGCGTGGCTCAGGACAACGGCATCGATGGCGCCGGGATCGAACGGGAAGGGGTCGCGGTTGCGCGCCTCGTCGGCGGGCGTGCCTTGAATCAGGCCGCAGTCAAGGAGAAGCCGGTGACCACCGGCGCGCACCAGCATGCACGAACCGGTGACTTCGCGCGCCGCCCCCAGAAATTGGATGTCCATGTCGCTGCCCTTGTTTTTCCGGTATTGTCCCTAGCTAACCACCATTTGGCCATACCGTCTATAATTCCGGCATTGTTACCGGCCCATCCCTTCGCGTTTATGGAGAAACCTAATGAACAGATCGAGAATACCGAGACCCTTATTTTTCATGTTCGCGGCGTTGGTCGTTGCCGGCTGCGCGAGCCAGACCAAGCTCGAAAGCGACCTAGGGATCAAGGGTGCGCCGGAGTGGGTGAACAAGGGAACCGCCTACGTTAACGACAAGGATGGTCGGCTGTTTCATGGCGTGGGCTCGGCCTCGCCGATGGGCGATGTATCGCTGCAGCGCTCGACCGCGGACGACCGGGCGCGAGCCGAAGTCGCGCGGATTTTTTCCTCCTATCTCGATGTCATTTCCAACGATTACCAGGCGGCGGCTAAATCCGGCGACAGCCGGATGAATGACGAGTCGGTTTCACGCCAGATCAAGAACCTGACCAAAGTGAATCTCGCCGGGTCCAAGATCATTGCCCGCTGGCAGGACAAGAAAACCCAGATCGTGTATTCCATCGCCGAACTCGACATGAAGCAGGTCAAGGGCACGGTCGGCACGGCCCAGGATATGAACGACAACGTGCGGCGCTACGTCGAGAGCAACGCCGACAATATTTTTGACAAGGTCTCCAAGGAGAAGAACTGATGGCCCCGTTTACTGCCCGTCATTCGAAATTGATCCCGGCGCTTGCCGCCTCACTGCTATTGTTGCTCGCCGGCTGCGGCACCTCGGTCGAGCGCATAGAGTCGGATGAGGTGAAGGATCTGAGCGGTGCCTGGAACGACACCGATTCACGTCTGGTGTCCGAGGAGATGATTCAGGACGTGCTGGCGCGCGACTGGCTGCCCGAATTTACGCGTGCGAACAAGAAGCAGCCTGCCGTGATCGTCGGCGAAGTGCTTAATTTGAGCCACGAGCATCTCAACGTGAGCACCTTCACCGCCGACATGGAACGCGCCTTGATCAACTCCGGCAAGGTCCAGTTTGTCGCGTCCAAGAACGAGCGTGGCGAAGTCCGCGAAGAGCGCAAAGATCAGGATCTGAACGCTGCCGAGGCCACGCGCAAAGCGGCTGGGCAAGAATACGGCGCCGACTACATGCTGAAGGGCACGATCAACACCATTATCGACACTTCCGGTTCGTCGCAGGTGCGGTATTACCAGGTGGACCTGACACTCATCAGCCTCAAGGACAACGTCAAGGCTTGGGTGGGGCAGAAGAAGATCAAGAAGCTCGTCAAGCGCGGCAATCTGCGCAACTAACTCGCGAATTGCCATGCGCGCCATGCGCGCCCATATGACCTACGTTTCAACCGCCGCGCTCGGCGCAGTGCTGGCTCTGGGCTTGTCCGGCTGCGCCAGCTACAGCGAATCCTTTGCGGTGATCGAAAGCGACATGGCCGCGCAGCGTTTTGACGCGGCCCTGCGGACGCTGGAGCAACAATACCAGCCAGGCCGCAACCAGGTGGTGTATCTCCTGAACAAGGCCATGCTCGAACGCATGAAGGGCGATTACGCCGCTTCCAACGTAAGCTTCGAGGCCGCCAAGACGCGCATGGTGGAACTGTATGGCACCAGTATCCGCGAGCAGGCCCTGTCCTTTATGGTCAACGATGCCACGCGCAGCTACAGTGGCGAAATGTATGAGCAGGTGTTGCTGCATTTGTACATGGCGCTCAACTACCTGCAACTGGGCGATCTTATCAACGCCCGCGTCGAGGCCCTGCAGGTCGACGAGCAGTTGCGCGAAATCACGCAGAAAACCCCTGAAAACCGGTACACCGAAGACGCCCTAGCGCGTTATCTCACGGGCATGATCTACGAAGAGCGCGGCGAATACAGTGACGCCATGATTTCCTATCGTCAGGCTTACGAGGCGTACGGTCACTATCAGAAAAATTATGGCATGAGTATTCCGGATTATCTCAAGCACGACCTGCTGCGTTTGTCGGAAAAGATGGGGCTCAAGCCGGAAATGCGGCAGTACAAAAAAGAGTTCGGCATCGAAAAGTGGATGAACACGGCAGAACTGGCTGAGCAAGGCGAGCTGGTTTTTATCCTGCACAACGGACTCGCGCCCGTGAAACAGGAACACGCGACCACGGTGCCGGACCCCGCCACGGGACACATCGTGCGTATCGCCGTGCCTTATTATCAGACGCGCGCTACGCCGGTGACCGGCATGCGCGTGACGGCGGGTGATGCCCACGCGATGGGAGAGGTGGTGGAGAACATCGACGCGATCGCCACCCAGAATCTTGAGGCAGAAATGCCTGCAATCACCGCGCGCGCTATCGCCCGTGCGGTGGTCAAGGCGCAGATGGCCCGTGCCGCGCGCGAAAATGCCCGGCAACAAAACCAGAATGGAGCGGCCTTGGCGTCGGCTTTGGCGGGATTGGCCGTGGAAGTTATGGGCGTGGTGACGGAGCGCGCCGACACCCGCAGCTGGCTGACCTTGCCCGCGCGCATACACCTGGCGCGCCTGCCCTTGCCCCCCGGAAGTTACACGATTAAAGTCGATTTGTTGGGCAATCTCGGCCAGATCGTGATGACCCAGGAATATCCGAATGTTGTGCTACGCCAGGGCGCGAAGACTTATCTTTCGCCCCACTGGATTCCGCCGAACGATTCCTCTACCAGGAGAACACCATGAAAATTCTTTTTGCAGCGATGTGCGGTTGTGTGCTGCTGGCGGCAAATGGTTGTGCCTCGCAGCCTCCCATGCCGGATTGGGTGAATGGCACTTCGAAGCAATATCAAAGCGAACAATACCTAATCGGGCGCGGTCAGGCGGCCACACCGGAAGAAGCCAAGGATCGCGCGCGCGCCGATTTGGCCAAGATTTTTGAGGTGGCGGTGGCCGTGGACAGCGAAGACATTCAGACCTACAGCCAGAAATCAGACGCTAAGACGGTGGACAAAAAGGCCGCGGGCGACTATTCGGCGCAGGCCTCGCGTCGCATTGTCACGCGCACCGACCAGATTATTCAAGGTATCCAGATCGTCGAGTTGTGGCAGGACCCCTCAACGAAGGCATATTTTGCGCTAGCCGTACTGCCGCGTTTGCAGGCAGGAACCGGCCTGCGCCAGGAGATCGAGCGCCTCGATGCGGCGACGCGGAAATACCTCGAACAGGCACGCGCGAGCAGCGATATTCTGGCCAAAATCGGGGCCGCGAATCAGGCCCTTGAAGCCCAGATCGAACGCGCGGCGTACCAGAAATCACTGCGTGTCGTGGATCCGACTGGCCGTGGCACGGAATCGGAATGGAACACGGCGAAGCTCAATGCCGATCTCACCGACCTGCTAAAGCGCGTGCGCGTGGCGGCGCGGATGGCACCAGACGCCCCGCCGGGGCTTTCCGTGGTGGTGAACGGCGCGCTGGCCGCCGCCGGGTTTCTGATCGAATCCGGCGAGAAACCCGATTACATTCTCCACGCCAAACTGCCGCTGGAAGACCTCGGTTTGCAACAGGGCTGGTATTGGCAGCGTGGTGTGCTGGAGATCACGTTGACGGAGGTGGCAACCAGCCGCGTACGTGGGAGCAAACGGTGGGACATCAAGGTCTCGGCACAGCAACAGGAGACCACGCGGCAACGCGCGTTGGATCAGGCGGGAGCGGTCCTGAAAAAGGAACTGCGCGTGACCCTGGTCGGTTTTTCCGCCCCCTGAGGGTTTCAGCGTATCTCGCTCAGCAGCGCGTCGATCATCTGCTCGGCCTGTGAGCCGTAGCCCCCGCCGAAGAGATTTAGATGATTGAGCACGTGATAGAGGTTGTACAGCGTCTTGCGCACTTTGTAGCCGGTGTCGAGCAGCCAGGTCTCGTGATAGGCGTCGTAGAAGCGTTTGGAAAATCCCCCAAACAGTTCGGTCATCGCGATATCCGCCTCACGGTCGCCGTAATACACCGCCGGGTCGAAGATCACCGGCTGTGAGTCCACGGCCGCGGCGTTACCGCCCCAGAGGTCGCCGTGCAGCAGCGACGGTTCCGGGCGATAGTCGCGGAAAAACGCCCCGACATGAGCCAAGAGTTGTTCACCCTTGTGTTGCAGATTCATGCCCGCGCGGCCACCCGTCAGTTCCAATTGATAACCGAGCCGGCGTTGTTGCCAGAATTCCACCCAGTCGTTGCATGGCGCATTGATTTGTGGTGTCGAGCCGATAGTGTTGTCGATGCGCCAGCCGAACTGCGCGTTCGTCGCGCGATGCATGTGTGCCAGTTGCCGGCCAAGCGTTTCCTGGCTGCGCGCATCCGCGCTGACCAGATCGAGATACTCAAGTACCAGATAGGCGGAGCCTTCACCCACACCCCAGCAGATCGGTTGCGGTACGCGCACGGTACGCGTGTGAGCGATTTCTTTCAGTCCTTCCGCTTCCGCCTCGAACATGGCAAGACGCGTGGCGTCATTGAGTTTGACAAAAAACGGCCGCCCCTTGCTGTCTTTGATGACGGTGGACGTGTTGATGCAGCCGCCGGCTACCGACTCCCGGGTTTGGATAGCGTAGGGTTTGCCGGTGGTCTTGGAGATTGCTTCCGCCATGCCGGTCCATAGAGAGCTCATTTCGCGTTTACCTGTTTAGATGCCTGGAACCGCCGTACTGTAGGGGTTGTCTCGTTTTTGGAGAAGGCCGGATAAAAACTCATTTTTGTTCCTCGGTTTATGACGAATTCCGGCTTTTGCCGGGAAATTGCGGCCCAAAACAGGGTATTTCCCGCATCCGGATATTCCTATCTCTCTGATTATAACCGTGTCTTCCAGTGGCATCAGAATTGCACATTTATGATTCATAGCCTGCCAGGGTGTGCGGGAGTCAGTCGCCGGTTGGGAGAGGGAAAAACCAGCCGTAAGGTGAGAAGTCAGGGCCGTAAGACGCCGACCGATCTCGCCGCGAATAATTGAGAAAGACAAGAACAGTCATGCGGTTAAACCGGCTTCCCATGTGTGCGAGCCTTATCGCCATTATCGTGGTGATGGGCGTGATGGGTGTATTGCTGGCGCTGGCCAGTGGCAGAGTTTATCGCGATCTGGCCATCGATAACCAGCGCGCTTCCCTCGGCGAACACCTCAAGGTGTGGGTGAATGAGTTACGTAATGATTTTGAGACAGAGTCGCGCGAGATCGTTCAGATCGGAAAATCCGATCCTGAGTTGATGGCGGCAATCCGTAGCAAAAATAAAATCACGACAGGGAATCGGCTTAAGAAGTTACACCAGCATCCTTTTTTCAACATGGGAGAGATGGAGTTGAGAAAACTCCAGGCGTTAGACCAGGATTTCAATCCGATCGCCTCTACCCCACCAGAATCGGAAAATATCAATTCAAATTCGGCCGGGTGTCAGAGTCTGCGTACCCAAGCCACCCGCCGCACTGGTGCGGAACGTCACAAACCCATCACCGGTATTTGCATCGCTGATAAAGAGGTGCTCTTTGAGTCTATTCAACCGGCTGGGGAAGACCCGCGAGCCGGTTATCTCCAAATCACATTTAACATGCTGCACAACATTGCCGAGCCCAATGCCTTCATGGGTTTGCCGCTCAAGCTCAGCGTGGTGAATGGTGCGGTGTTGTATAAAACAGTCAGCTGGCCTAGGCCAGAGGCGATGGGCGACAAGCTGGTTGTCGAGAGTTCCATGAACGCCTACTTCCCGGCGAAATCCCAACTTACGATCGGTGTTCTTCGGGATATGCGGGCATTCGACGAGAGCCTGGCACAGACCGAACGTGTGGTGCTGATAGCGGCCGCACTCACCACGGCATTGACGGTGTTGATTGCCCTGTTGGCGTTGCAGAAAACAGCGGTCAAGCCGTTGCGGAGACTGACCGAGCAATTGCGCCGGGTCATGCAGGACAAGGATTACCTTGGCCAGCAGGTGCAAGTCGGAGGGAACGCCGAGGTGATGGAGCTGGCTGCCGGCTTTAACGCGATGACCACCCGCCTCAAGGAACTCTATGAAAGCCTGGAGAGCATGGCCTACACCGACTCACTCACGAAACTACCCAACCGGGTGCAGTTTCACGACCGGCTGGAGCTGGCCGTTACCCAGGCCAAACACGATTACAAACCGTTCGCGCTTTTTATCATGGATCTCGACGGTTTCAAGGACATCAACGACACCCTGGGACATCACGTTGGGGACAAGCTGTTGCAGCAGGTAGCGGCCCGGTTGCGCAGCAAGTTGCGCGAGAGCGACATGGTGGCACGCCTCGGTGGCGACGAATTTGCCGTGCTGTTACCGGCGGTCAGCGACAAGCAGGCGATCATGGCGGCGCGCATGTTGCGACAGTCTTTGCGCAATCCATTCGAGATCGAGGACCAGTGTCTCGACATCGGCGTGAGTATCGGCATTGCGCTTTACCCTGATCATGGTGTGGACGTCAACGTGCTGATGCAGCGCGCGGATGTGGCGATGTACGCCGCCAAGCATTCCAACAACGGGCACGCGCTCTATGACGCCAAGCTGGACCCGCATACCCCGACCCGCCTCGCGCTCATGGGCGAACTGCGCCTAGCGGTGGAGCAAGAGCAGTTCGTGCTGTTTTACCAGCCCATGGTCGACCTGAAGACTAACCAGATAACCGGTGTCGAGGCGCTGGTGCGCTGGAACCATCCGAGCCTCGAACTGATGTTGCCCGACAAATTTATCCCGATGCTGGAGCAGTCCGGCCTTATCCGGAACATCACCCCGTGGGTGCTGAATGAACTGTTGCGTGAAAGCGAGTCATTACGGACGCAGGAACTGCCGATCACGTTCTCCATGAACCTGTCGGTGCGTAACCTGCAAGACCCGTATCTGGTGGAGGCCATCGCGGAACAGATTGAAGCGTCGCAACTCCAGCCGCAGTGGCTGCAGCTTGAAATCACCGAGAGCGCGGTCATGGAAGATCCAGACCGGGCGATTGAGGTGCTGACGCGCCTGTCCAATATGGGACTGCGTTTGGCGATTGATGACTTTGGTACCGGCTACTCGTCGTTGTCGTACCTTAAAAAATTGCCGGTGAACACCATCAAGATCGACAAGTCATTTGTCATCGGCATGGCCAAGGACGCAAACGATGTCGCTATTGTGCGCACCAGCATCGATCTCGCCCACAACCTCGGTTTCAAGGTGGTGGCCGAAGGCGTGGAGAACGAGGAAACCCTGAAACACCTAACGGCACTCGGTTGCGACGTCGCTCAAGGGTATTTCATCAGCCGGCCGCTCTCGACAGAAGAACTCGGCGTATGGCTCAAGCAGTCCGTCTGGGCCCAGGCGCAACGCAATTCAAAGATTGTCCGCCTACAGAACTGACGGACTGCTTCCACCGCGATTCCGGACGTCAGCAGCGGTCCCTGCCCAGACTGTAAGGTCCAGCCCCGAAGGCCATGATGTAGAGCATGCCACCCATGATCGCCAGATTCTTATGGAACTGAATGAACTGCATCTGCATTGCTTCCGGTGGCAGCCCCCAGTAGGCGTGGAAGACGATGGTCACCGGGATCATCCAGAGAAAGATCGCAAACGCCGCCCAGCGCGCTTGCCAACCGAGCAGGATCATCAGTCCGCCGCCGGCTTCAACGAGGATCGTCAAAACCAGAAGTACGTTGATAACGGCTGGATCGAGGGCCGGCATTTTGCTCGCCATGTATCCGGCGGTGCCGGCAAAACCGGCGATTTTCTTGAAGCCGGAGACAATGAAAATATTCGCCAGCAGCAGCCGGCCGAGCAATGGCCCGTACTGTTGCCCCCATTTGCATGCATTCATCGGTATTTCTCCTTGTTGGCCTCGGAAACGAGTTTGTATCCTAGGGAAACTCTGAACAAGTCCCCCTGTCCAACGCGTTGACATCACGACAGCCCGCGCGGGCACGAGGAGAAAGAGAATGATGAAACAGACGACCTTTGCATCGCTGGCGTTCGAACACAAGAAGAAGCTCACCCGGCG